>NZ_JAVMKF010000128.1:0-28700 GCF_031732815.1 Accumulibacter sp.
GCGACCCCCGGCGTGACAGGCCGGTATTCTGACCAACTGAACTACCACTCCCATGTTCATGGTGGCCCACTGCTTCCCTGGTGGCCCACTGCGGGCTGTGCCTGGTGGGTGCTGACGGGCTCGAACCGCCGACATCCAGCTTGTAAGGCTAGCGCTCTACCAACTGAGCTAAGCACCCATTACCCAAACCAAACGCAGGGACGCGAGTCTACCGTATCGCCAGCCGGCTGACCAGAGCAGCGCGCAGGGCCGCGCGTATCCCTTCGTCGGCCAGCGGCCCGGCCTGCCCGAACAAATCAATGCGTGGTCAGTCCGGCTCCCCCGGCGACGCCTTCGGCGTTGGTCGCAGCCAACGGCGGCGCAGTCACCGCCTCATCGCTCGCCACCGCTTCGGGCTTGCGCTCAAGCGCATGCTCGAGCACCTGGTCGATCCAGCGTACCGGAATGATTTCCAGCTTGTTCTTGATGTTGTCCGGGATTTCCGCCAAGTCCCTGACGTTTTCCTCGGGAATCAGCACCCTCGCCAAGCCACCGCGGACCGCCGCGAGAAGTTTCTCCTTCAGACCGCCGATCGGCAGAACCTCGCCACGCAGGGTAATTTCGCCGGTCATGGCGACATCGCAGCAGACCGGAATCCCGCTCAGCACGGAAACCAGTGCGGTGCAGATTCCGACGCCGGCCGATGGTCCGTCCTTCGGGATGGCGCCTTCCGGCAGATGGATATGGATGTCGCTCTTCTGGTAGAAGTCGTGATCGATACCGAGCGACTGCGCCCGCTTGCGCACCACCGAAAGCGCCGCCTGCACGGACTCCTGCATCACCTCACCCAGTTTGCCGGTGGTCGTCGTCTTGCCCTTGCCGGGCAAAACGACCGCCTCGATCGTCAGCAGTTCGCCGCCCACTTCGGTCCACGCCAAACCTGTCACCTGACCGACCTGGTTCTCGCGCTCGGCAACACCGAAGTTGTAGCGGCGAACACCGAGGAACTTGTCGAGATTGCGCGCGCCCACGGCGACCTTGTGCTGACTCTTGCGCAGCAGCAGCGTCTTCACCACCTTGCGGCAAATCTTTGAAATGTCGCGTTCGAGCGCCCGGACACCGGCCTCGCGCGTGTAGTAGCGGACGATGTCGCGCAAGCCGCTTTCGGCAACGGTCAGTTCCGTCGTGCGCAGGCCGTTGTTCTTGATCTGTTTAGGCAGCAGGTAGCGCTGCGCGATATTGACTTTTTCGTCCTCGGTATAGCCCGAAAGGCGTATGACCTCCATCCGGTCAAGCAAGGGCGGCGGGATGTTGAGCGTGTTGGCCGTGGCGACGAACATGACATCGGACAGGTCGTATTCGACTTCGACGTAGTGGTCGACAAAGGTCGAGTTTTGCTCGGGGTCGAGCACTTCGAGCAGCGCCGAACTCGGATCGCCACGAAAATCCTGGCCCATCTTGTCGACCTCGTCGAGCAGGAAGAGCGGATTCTTGACGCCGATCTTGCTCATGTTCTGCAGGATCTTGCCCGGCATCGAACCGATGTAGGTTCGCCGATGGCCACGAATCTCGGCCTCGTCGCGTACGCCACCAAGGCTCATGCGAACGAACTTGCGGCCGGTAGCACGCGCGATCGACTGGCCGAGCGAGGTTTTGCCGACGCCGGGCGGCCCGACCAGGCAGAGAATCGGTGCCTTCAGGCGGTCGACCCGTTGCTGCACGGCAAGGTATTCGATGATCCGTTCCTTGACCTTCTCCAGGCCCCAATGGTCGGCGTCGAGAATCTTGCCCGCTGCTGCCAGGTCCTTGCTCGTCCGCGTCCGCTTGCGCCAGGGCAGGCCGACCAGCGTTTCGATGTAGTTGCGCACCACCGTCGCTTCCGCCGACATCGGCGACATCAACCTCAGCTTGCGCAGTTCGGACTGTGCTTTGGCAAGGCCCTCGCGACTCATTCCGGCGGCCTTGATCTTCTTCTCAAAGTCGTCGATGTCGGCACCGTCCTCGCCTTCGCCAAGCTCCTTCTGGATCGCCTTGACCTGCTCGTTCAGGTAGTACTCGCGCTGGCTCTTTTCCATCTGGCGTTTGACGCGACCGCGAATTCGCTTTTCGACCTGCAGAATGTCGATTTCCGCTTCGAGTTGGGCGAGCAGGCGCTCCATGCGCGCACGGACATCGAACATCTCGAGAATTTCCTGCTTCTGTTCGATCTTCAGCGGCAGATGCGCGGCAATCGTATCGGCCAGCCTCCCCGCCTGTTCGATGCCGGTGATCGAAGTCAGGATTTCCGGCGGGATCTTCTTGTTCAACTTGACGTACTGATCGAACTGCGCAATCACCGCCCGGCGCAGCGCCTCGACTTCATGATTGACCCCGTCCTCGATGAGGACCGAGCGCGAGTGTGCGAAGAACATGTCCTGGCGCGCTTCGATCACTTCGATGCGCGCCCGCTGCGTACCTTCAACGAGAACCTTGACCGTCCCATCGGGCAGCTTCAGCATCTGCAGAATATTGGCCGTGCACCCGACAACGTACAGGTCTTCCGCCTCCGGTTCGTCCTTGACCGCCGATCTCTGGGCGACGAGCAGGATGTTCTTGCCGGCCTCCATCGCCACCTCGAGCGCCTTTATCGACTTTGGCCTTCCGACAAACAGGGGAATCACCATGTGCGGAAAGACCACCACATCGCGCAGGGGCAGGAGCGGGAGTTCAATCCGCTCGCTGGACAGCTTGGGAGTTGCAGACATCGATTGTGCCCTTCAGGTAATGGTCCATGTCCCAGATGGTGACACGAATCCGAATTTCAAGCTGCGCCGCTCGCTCGACACACTGGCCGCTGGAAACGCGGCGTGGCTTTGCTTCCGCTCGCGGGTACCGGGTATCGTGGCCGGCTCTGTTGACCGCCCCCCAACAGGCGCTCAGTTGCCGCCGGAAACCTTCGGCTGGCCGGCGTAAATGAGGAGCGGCTGCCCGTCCCCGACAATGACGTTCTCGTCTACGACCACTTCTGAGACATCCTCCATACTCGGGAGTTCGTACATGCTGTCGAGCAACACCGATTCGAGGATCGAGCGCAAACCGCGCGCACCGGTCTTCCTTTCGAGCGCCTTCTTGGCCACCGCGGTCAATGCCGCTGGCCGGATCTCGAGCGCTACCCCCTCCATCGCAAACAGCTTCTGGTACTGCTTCACCAGTGCGTTCTTCGGTTCGACGAGGATCTGGACGAGCGCAGTGGCCGACAGTTCTTCGAGCGTGGCAACGACCGGCAGGCGACCGATCAACTCGGGAATCAGACCAAATTTGATCAGGTCTTCCGGCTCGACGGTGCGCAATACTTCACCAATCGCCTTCTTGTTGTCCTTGCTCGTCACTTCGGCGCCAAAACCGATGCCGCCACGCTCCGAGCGGTTGCGGATGACCTTTTCCAGACCGTCGAAGGCACCCCCACAGATGAACAGGATATTTGTCGTATCGACCTGCACGAAGTCCTGATTCGGGTGCTTCCGTCCACCCTGCGGCGGCACCGAGGCAATCGTCCCTTCGATCAGCTTGAGCAACGCCTGCTGCACACCTTCGCCGGAGACATCGCGCGTAATCGAAGGGTTATCCGACTTGCGCGAGATCTTGTCGATCTCGTCGATGTAGACGATGCCGCGTTGCGCCTTCTCGGTATCGTAATCAGCCTTTTGCAGCAGCTTCTGGATAATGTTCTCGACATCTTCGCCGACGTAGCCCGCTTCAGTCAGCGTCGTTGCGTCTGCCATTACGAAGGGAACGTCCAGCATCCGCGCCAACGTCTGGGCGAGCAATGTCTTGCCCGATCCGGTTGGACCGATGAGCAATATATTGCTCTTGGCAAGTTCGACCTCGTCAGCGCCCACCCTGCCCTGGTGGCGCAGGCGCTTGTAATGGTTGTACACGGCGACGGCAAGAATGCGTTTTGCCTGATCCTGACCAATCACGTACTGATCGAGCAACGCCGAAATCTCGCGTGGCGTCGGCAGATCGTTCCGGCCACCCTTGCTGCTGTGATCGCCGACGATCTCGTCGCGCACGATATCGTTGCACAACTCGATGCACTCGTCGCAAATGAAAACGGACGGCCCGGCAATCAGCTTCTTGACTTCATGCTGGCTCTTTCCGCAGAACGAGCAGTAGAGCAGTTTTTCGCTGCCGCTTTTCTTTTCCGACATCTCGACCTACCTCACTGTTGTGCGATCAGGCATCACGACGCGAGCCTCAGTCACAGCGCGCCGCGGCTCGCCAGCACCTTGTCGATCAGACCATACTCGGCGGCTTCCTCCGCCGAGAGGAAGTTGTCGCGATCGGTATCGCGCTCGATCCGTTCGATAGCCTGCCCGGTGTGCCGGGCCATCAGTTCGTTCAACTTGGCGCGCAACGACAGGATCTCCTTGGCGTGGATCGCGATATCCGACGCCTGCCCCTGAAAACCGCCCATCGGCTGGTGAATCATCACGCGTGAATTGGGCAGCGCGAAGCGCTTTCCCTGCGCGCCGGCAGCGAGCAGGAAGGCACCCATCGAACACGCTTGCCCCATGCACAAGGTAGACACGTCCGGTTTGACGAACTGCATCGTATCGTAAATCGACAGGCCGGCCGACACGCCACCACCCGGCGAGTTGATATAGAAATGGATGTCCTTTTCAGGGTTCTCCGCTTCAAGAAACAGCAACTGGGCAACGACCAGGTTGGCGGTCACGTCGTTGACCGGACCGACGAGAAAGATCACCCGTTCCTTGAGCAGACGCGAGTAGATGTCGTAGGCGCGCTCGCCACGGCCGCTCTGCTCGATCACCATCGGCACCAGGCCAAGCGCCTCTGGCCGCCAGTTGCTACCGCCTTCGATGTTCATGCGCATTCCTCCTCGTCGTGCAGCCGCCCTGCCCTCAGGACGTATGCCCCATCAACTCCGCGAAAACCACCGGTTTGTCGACCACCTTGACCTGCGCCATGACCCAATCGACGATCTGCGCCTCCATCGCCGCCCCCTCGAACTCGCGCAGGCGCTCCGGCTGCGCATAGTGCCAGCCGACGATCTGTTCCGGGTGCTCGTAGCTTTGTGCCGCTTCTTCAACCAGCGCGCGCACCTGCTGCGGCTGGGCGCGGATGTCGTTGGCACTGGCGATCTCGGCCAGGATCAGGCCGAGCGCGACGCGCCGCCGTCCCTGCTCGGCAAACCAGTCGGCCGACATCGGCAGCTCTTTCACGTTCATTCCGCGTTGTCGCATGTCCTGGCGCACTGACTCCTGCAAGCGTTCGATTTCACCCGCGACCAGCACCTGTGGCACCTCGATCGGATTGGCGCTGAGCAACAGGTCCATCACCTGTTGGGTAACTCTTGCCTGCAGGCGCCGCTTCACCTCACGCCGCAGATTCGTCTCGATTTCGCTGCGCATCTGCTCCAGATCGCCGTTGTCGATCCCCAGCGCAACCGCAAAATCGCTGTCGATCGCCGGCAGGACGGGTTCGCCGACCTCCTTCACCGTCAGCTCGAAGCTCACCGTCTGGCCCGCCAACTCGCTCGAAAAATACTCCGCCGGGAAGGTCATCTCGAAGGACTTGCTCTCGCCCGCGCGCGTACCGGCAACCGCATTTTCGAAATCGGACAGCATTCGGCCTTCGCCGAGGACGAAGCGGTAATCCTGGCCTTGGCCGCCAGCAAAAGGCTCACCGTTCTTTCGCCCGAGAAAGTCGATGCTGACCTGGTCGCCGACAGCCGCCGGGCGATCAACGGTCTCGTAGCGCACACGTTGCTTGCGCAGGATTTCGATCGTCCGGTCGATCTCCGCCTGACCGACCTCAAGGACGGAACGTTCGATCTCGAAGCTCGACAAATCGCGCAGGACGATATCCGGATAGACTTCGAACTCCGCCGAGAACTGCAGATGTGTGTCGCTGTCGCCGGCTCCCGCTTCGAGCTTCGGTGCGCCGGCAATTCGCCACCGCTTTTCATCGAGCGTCTGGTTCAGCAGGCGCGCGAGTTCGCTGCGCAGCGCTTCATGGTTCGCCTGCGCGCCATGCTGCTGGCGAACCACTGCAGGAGGCACCTTGCCGGGACGAAAGCCGGGCATTTTCATCGTCTTGCCGACACCCCGCAAACGTTGCTCAACCGCCTTATCGAGGTCGGCGATGGAGACCGACAGGTCGACCCGCCGCAACAGCGGGCTCACTTCCGAAGCATCAGTGTTTTCGGCATTCGTTTCCATTAAGAGTCCTTGAAGTCATACTGGCGGAAAGATGGACTGGTGCGCTTGCCCTTGCCGCGTGCTGCCCAGGCAGGGCCGGCACCCGCACCAACCGGCAGAGGCGACCTGCCGCACCCGGCTCGCCCCAGTACGCCAGAACAGCAGCGGCCGGGCAAAGCCCGGCTCGCCGGTACACCGCCCCACCTCTGCGCGAACGAAAAGCAAGGGATTCTACAGCAATACCGTCCAGGCCGAAACGTCACAACCGCCCCAGGATAACCTCGGCGACGAATCTGCTTCCGATGTACGCCAACAGCAGCGCCAGGAAGCCGGTCAGCGTCCAGCGCAGAGCGACGCGTCCACGCCATCCATACAGGCGGCGGCCGACCAGCAAGGCGGCAAAGATCGCCCACGAGGCAAAGGCAAACAGCGTCTTGTGATCGAAAACGACGGCACGGCCGAAAATCGCCTCGGAAAACAGAACGCCGCTCAACAGGGCCAGACTGAGCAGGCAAAAGGCAAGCAAGATCATCCGAAAGAGGAGAGCTTCCATGGTCAAGATCGGCGGCAGGCTGCCCAGGCTCCTGGTCAGCGCGCGCTGATGCAGCTTGCGCTCGGCAAAACCCATGAAAACCGCATGCAGTGCGGACAGCGTGAACACGCTGTAGGCGAGCATCGCCGTAAGAAAATGGAACTGGAAACCCCAGGCGCCAGCGTGCGCGACGACGCGCAAATGGGGGAAAAGCGCCGGCGCCGCGGCGCCCAGCGCCGCCAGTGGGAGAACCAGCGGCTGCAGCCCGTCCATGCGCGAACGAAAGCTCTCCAGCCAATAAATCAGAACGGCCAGCCAGAGCATCAACGAAAGCGCGTAGCTGAAAGAGAAGCGCATTCCGCCAGCGCCGAACAGGCCATTGTAGAGGCCGAAAGCCTGAATCGCCAGGGTTGCAAAGATCGCTCCACGCTCCCACGGCCGCATCGGTTGGGTCAGCAGCGGCCGGTCGGTTTCGCGCCAGCGAGTGTTCCAGAAGTGAATTCCGAGCGCCGCATGCAGCAGCGAAGAAACGACGTGCGGGAGAAGCTGCAGTAGAATATCTGCCATTATCTGAGTTTACACCAAGCCGGAAGCCAAATGCTCGACAACCTCACCCAACGCCTTGCCCGTGTCATGAAGACCCTGCGCGGCGAAGCCCGCCTGACCGAGGCAAACATCAGCGACGCCTTGCGCGAGGTTCGCCTCGCGCTACTCGAAGCCGACGTTGCCTTGCCAGCGGTAAAGGAGCTGATTGCCGCGGTCAGGGAGAAGGCGATCGGCGAGGAGGTGATCGGCTCGCTCAGCCCTGGCCAGGCGCTGATCGGTGTTGTTCATCGCGAACTCACGCGCATCATGGGTGAGGCGCACAGCGGCTTGAATCTGGCAACGCAGCCACCGGCGATCGTCCTGATGGCTGGCTTGCAGGGTTCGGGCAAGACGACGACGGTCGGCAAGCTGGCCCGGATGCTGCGCGAAACACAGAAAAAAAAGGTGCTGGTCGTTTCCTGCGACATCTATCGCCCAGCCGCGATCGAGCAGTTGAAGACCGTCGCGGGGCAGGCAGGAGCCGATTTCTTTCCCTCCGCTGCGCACGAGAAACCGGTCGACATCGCCCGTCAGGCGGTCGACTGGGCACGCCGTCACTACCACGACGTGCTGCTCGTAGACACCGCCGGGCGGCTGGCGATCGACGCTGCGATGATGAAGGAGATTGCCGACATCCACGCCGCGATCAAGCCGATCGAAACGCTCTTCGTGGTCGACGCGATGCTCGGGCAGGACGCGGTCAACACTGCGAAAGCTTTCAACGAAGCACTACCGCTGACCGGCATCGTGCTCACCAAACTCGACGGTGACGCACGCGGCGGCGCCGCCCTGTCGGTCCGTCACATCACCGGCCGACCGATCAAGTTTGCCGGCATCGGTGAAAAGCTGAACGGACTGGAGGCGTTTCACCCGGAACGGATGGCCTCGCGAATTCTCGGCATGGGCGATGTCCTGTCACTGATCGAGGACGCACGCAAGGGAATCGATGAACAGAAAGCGGTCGACTTCGCGAAGAAGCTGAAAGCGGGAAAAGGCTTCGACCTGAACGACTTCAAGGACCAGATCGGGCAGGTGCGCAAGATGGGCGGCCTGGCCTCGATGATCGAGAAGCTGCCGGCCCAGTTCTCGCAAGCGGCGGGACAGCTACCCGCCGGCAGTGAAGACAAGGCAGTCGCCCGCATCGAGGGAATCATCAATTCGATGACACCGACCGAGCGCAGCAAACCCGAACTGATCAAGGCGGCACGCAAGCGGCGCATCGCGCTCGGCGCTGGCGTGCAGGTGCAGGAAGTCAATCGCCTGCTCAGGCAGTTCGAGCAGACGCAGCAGATGATGAAACAGTTCTCGCGTGGCGGCATGGCGCAATTGCTGCGCGGCATGAAGAACATGCTGCCCGGTTTGCGCTGAACAGAGCGCGCGCGCCAACGGCGGCCAGGCCTAGTGCATCAGCGTAAGGCCAGCTTGCTGCTCCGCGCATAGGACCAGTGGCGGTCCCAGGCAGCGCGTACCATGTTCGGGTACTGCGGCTGGCCGAGACTGCCGTTGTAGCGCCCGAGCGCCCGATAGAGGTCGCCACGCTCAATGTCGAGATAGTGACGCAGGATCGTGCAGCCATAACGCAGATTCGTCCGCAGGTGAAACAGATTGTCGTCGCTGCGCCCGACCAGTTTGATCCAGAAGGGCATAACCTGCATGAAGCCGCGCGCGCCAGCGGTCGACACGGCGTACTTCTTGAAGCCGCTCTCGACCTGGATCAGGCCGAGGACGAGCTGTGGATCGAGCCCGGCACGCGTCGCCTCGTAGTGCACCGAGCGGAGGAACTCGAGCCGTCCTTCGCGATCAGGGATCCGCTTCTCCAGGCGACGAGACATCTCGCTCAGCCAGTCGACAGCCGCCAGCGAATCCTGGAACGAGCTCGTCGTTGGCGCGCGGTCCGAAACCGTGCGCGACAGCGCCGCCTGCACGCTGGCCGACAGAGGCTCGTACTTTTGCGCGCCGGACTGTGCCGCCGTGGCGGTGAACATGGCCAACAGGACGATCAGCCAGCGCACAGCCGCTCCCGCAGAAACGCACCGATTTCACTCACTGGCACCATCTGCGCCGCCGCGTCGCAGCGGCCCTTGTACTCCAGTTTACCTTCGCCCAGGCCGCGCTCGCCGACAACGATGCGATGCGGAATGCCGATCAGTTCCATTTCGGCGAACATCACGCCCGGACGCTCGTTGCGGTCATCAAGCAAGACGTCGATTCCGGCCGCCTGCAAGTCGTCGTAGAGCGCATCCGCCGCCTGCCTGACCGCCTCGTTCTTGGCATAGCCCATGGGAACGATGCAGACCGCGAAGGGGGCAATCGCCGCCGGGAAGACGATACCGCGCTCGTCGTGCCCCTGCTCGACGGCCGCCCCGACGATGCGCGTCACGCCAATCCCGTAGCACCCCATCTCCATGATCCGGCTCTGACCGCTCTCGTCGAGAAAACTGCATTTCAGCGCCTCGGCGTACTTGGTGCGCAACTGGAAGATGTGGCCGACCTCGATGCCGCGACACAGTTCGAGCGCTCCGCGCCCGTCCGGTGACGGATCGCCGGCAACAACGTTACGGAAGTCCGCCACTCTGGCCGGCTCGCGCAGGTCGCGGAGAAAATTCACCCCGGCCAGATGGAAGCCGGCTTCGTTCGCGCCACAGACGAAATCACTCATCGTCGCGACGCTGCGATCGGCCAGGACCGCCAAGTCGGCCGGCACGCCGAGCGGGCCGAGGTAGCCCGGCGGGCAGCCGAAGGTGGCGACGATTTCGTCATCGCGCGCAAAGCGGAAGTCGCCGAGCAGTTTCTGCGTCTTCACCTCGTTCAGCGCGTGGTCGCCACGCAGGAGAATCAGCGCCAGCTCGCGGCAGCCCGGCGGCGGCGCCGCAAGGACGACCGCAATCAGCTTGACGGTTGCCGTCAGCGGGCAGCCAAGCAACTCGGCAACGTCCTCGCATTTCGTTCGCCCGGGGGTCGGCACCTTGCGCAACGCTTCCCGCGCCGGCAGCCGCTCGCCGGCTGGCGCCAGCGCCTCGGCCAGCTCGACGTTGGCAGCAAAATCCGATTCAGGGCAATAGGCCAGCGCATCCTCACCTGAGTCCGCCAGAACATGAAATTCGTGCGAGCCTGTACCGCCGATCGACCCGGTATCGGCCGCGACGGCACGAAAACGCAATCCCAGGCGGGTAAAGATGCGCGAGTAAGTGGCGAACATGTTGCGGTATTCGCGCTGCAGATCGGCGAAGCTGCCATGGAACGAGTAGCCGTCTTTCATCAGAAACTCGCGCCCGCGCATGACGCCGAAGCGTGGCCGAATCTCGTCGCGGAACTTGACCTGAATCTGATAAAAGTGCAGCGGAAGCTGGCGGTAGCTTCTCACCTCGCGGCGCACGACATCGGTGATCACTTCCTCGTGCGTCGGACCGATGACGAAATCACGCTGGTGCCTGTCCTTGCAGCGGAGCAACTCGGGACCGTACTTTTCCCAGCGACCTGACTCCTGCCACAACTCAGCCGGCTGCACCGCCGGCATCGACAGTTCGATGGCGCCGGCGCGATCCATTTCCTCGCGCACGATCGCCTCGACCTTGCGCACGACGCGCAAGCCGAGCGGCATCCAGGTGTAGATTCCGCCGGCCAGGCGCCTGATCATCCCGGCGCGCAGCATCAACTGGTGACTGACGACCTCGGCGTCGGCCGGCGCCTCCTTGAGGGTAGACAGAAAAAACCGGGAACTGCGCATGGTGGATAGCCGAAAAAAGACAAGCGGAAAGGCAAGGGCCGATTTTACCCGAGCCCGGCGCCGACCGCGAACCGATTTGGCGCAACTTGTGATCTGCTTTGCAAGCCATGCGAAATGTGGAAGAATGCAGGCAATCAATTGAATTGCAGGTCTTGGGAAATGCTTGACCGTGAAGGCTATCGCCCGAACGTCGGCATCATTCTTTGCAACGCCAGGAACGAGGTATTCTGGGGCAAGCGCATCCGAGAACATTCATGGCAGTTCCCGCAGGGCGGCATCAAGCGCGGCGAAACGCCCGAGCAGGCGATGTACCGGGAACTGTATGAAGAGATCGGTTTGCTGCCCGAGCATGTCTGCATTCTGGGGCGGACCAAGGACTGGTTGCGTTACGACGTACCGACGCATTGGGTAAGACGCGAATGGCGTGGCAGTTACCGCGGGCAAAAGCAGATCTGGTTTCTGCTGCGCCTGATCGGCCGCGACACCGACGTCTCGCTGCGCGCCTGCGACCACCCTGAGTTCGATGCCTGGCGCTGGAACACTTACTGGGTTTCGCTTGACGCCGTGATCGAGTTCAAGCGGCGCGTGTACGAGCAGGCGCTGAACGAACTGGCGCGTTTTCTCAACGCCGACCACCGGCGGAGCCGCCGGCCGCCGGCAACCCCGCGCGTAAACCTGTCGGACGCGCAACCGGTGACGCTGGTCGGCGAGGAGTAGGACGTGCAACGCCTTCCGCCCACCTCCATCCGACGCACGTACACCGGCGGGTGCTGGCTGGCGTCGATCAGCCAGGCGCTGCTCATTGGCGCCTTCCTTGGCCTTGGTGCTGGTCCGCTGGCCGCCGCCGAGCGCGGCGACGAAGACGAGGAAAGGAAAGCCTGGCAGGAAAACGAAGTGCAGTTGCCCGCTTTTCCGCAAGATGAAAAGCTGATCCCCTTCGAGGTCAGCGCAACGACGAACAATCGCTTCCTGGTCGATGGCGACTCGCTGAGCGTCGGCAGCGACGGGGTTCTACGTTTTACGCTGGTCATCGTCAGCCCATCCGGCGCGCGGAACATCAGCTACGAAGGAATGCGCTGCGCCACCGGCGAGCGCCGAGTCTACGCTCTCGGCCGCGCCGACCGCACATGGTCGAAAGCGCGCAGCGACCGCTGGCAGACGATCAGCGAGAACACGCTCAACAGACACTACGCGGCGCTTTTTTCCGACTACTTCTGCCACATCGACGTCCGCTTGCGCGACGCCGACGACGCTCGCCGTGCGTTACGTCATGGCGGACAACCGACTGCGCTGCGCCGCTGATCGTTGGCCAGGCTGTCTCCACCAAGCGGCGCCGTCCGGTCGCCGGCCGAGGACCGCGATGACCCCGATGACCCCGATGACCCCAGACGACCTCATCATCAGTTTCGACAAGGCGCTGCGCACGCTCTTCGCGCCAGCGCCGACGACGCGCCCGGTGCCGGGAAGCGACCTCGGCCATGATCCCTTGACGCCTGCGGAAAGGACACACGCCGCCGCCCTGATGCGGGTCAATCATGTCGGCGAAGTGTGCGCCCAGGCGCTCTACCAGGGGCAGGCGCTGGCCTGCCGCGACCCAAGCGTCCGGCACGCGCTGCAGCAGGCAGCGGACGAGGAAACCGAGCATCTGGCGTGGACCGAACGCCGCCTGGCCGAACTCGTCGACCGCAAGAGTCTGCTCAATCCGGTCTGGTATCTCGGTTCGCTCGCCATCGGCATCTGCGCCGGCAAGCTGGGCGACGCCTGGAGCCTCGGCTTCCTGGCCGAAACCGAGCGGCAGGTCGAAGCACACCTCGACAGCCACCTCGACCAGTTGCCAGCAGGCGACCGCAAGTCGCGCGCCATCGTGGCCCAGATGCGTGCCGATGAAATCGCGCACGCGGCGACGGCCAACCGGCTCGGTGCGCGCGAACTGCCGGCGCCGGCCCGTCTGGCGATGAAGCTGGCCGCCAGAGTGATGACGCGGACCGCGTACTACCTCTGACGCCTCAGGCCTCGACGATGGCGTAGTCGTAGGTGATCTCGGCCGTCTTGCCGAGCATGATCGACGCCGAGCAGTACTTTTCCTTCGACAACTGGATTGCCCGCTCGACCGCTTCCGGCTTGAGCTGCTTGCCGGTGACCCGGAAGTGAAAGTGGATGTGGGTAAACACCTGCGGTTCGCTTTCCGCGCGCTGCGCCTGCAGGCTGACTTCGCAACCGCTGATCGCCTGCCGCCCCTTTTTCAGAATGAGCACGACATCGAAGGCCGCGCAACCGCCGGTTCCCGCCAGGAGGAGCTCCATCGGACGCGGCGCCAGATTGCGCCCGCCTGCTTCCGGCGCGCCATCCATCACCAGTGCATGGTTCGTGCCCGTCTCGGCGACGAACGACATTCCGTCATTGATCCACTTCACCTTGCATTCCACGCCACAGACCTCCACCCACGACAAGCTTGACCCCGTGCCCGGCGGCCGCCGTTCACGCCCAACGCCCTACCAGTGCTCTTTCGCATTGTAACCGGAAGCACCTGGCAGCAGGCCACGCTGCCGATGGTGCGGTGCACTATCACGGTCAAAATGACGTCTTCATCGTCCCCGCCAGAACATTACTTATTATGTAATGCATGTCCTATTGCATCGGCAAGCATCCGCATATTAATCGATTTTGTCCAGGAGCAAGGGGTCTGGCGATGCCGGCGGACCCGGAATTGCGCAATGCAGCAAAAAAGCTTGACGCAAGGTTCTCGATCAGCCATAATTCAGTCATCGGCAGCGACGCGGCAAGCCCGTGCCAAGCATGCAGTGGCCGACGGCAGCAGTGCAGCTCTTCTCCGAATGTCTCCTCCACCCTCTTCCTTTGGTGTGGATTTAGCGCGGTTCGCACGAACCGCGCTTTTTTTTGCCCTGCTTGCCGACTGCGCGAGGGCGCCCGCCGACCTGCCCAGCACTCGCCTCGGCGTGTCCTAGCGGCCAAAGCGGTAGGTCCAGAAAATATCAAGCGCGTTGTCGGACCCGGCACGGCCGACCACCGACAGATTGCGGCCCAGATTGGCCGTCAGCTTGACGATGCTGCCGGTTGCATTGAGCGCCTGCTCGTAGCTGAGCAGCAGATTCGCCGACAGGCGCTTGCCGACGCTGACGATCTGCCCAGTCGCCGTGCTCGCGCTGCCGAAGCCGCTCGAGCTGGCGATACGGCTGCTCAGCCGGCGGCCCGAACCATCAAGCGTTCCTGTGCTGATGCCGAAGTCGTCGATGCCCAGGCTGCGTTGCAAGGCCTTCACCGGCCCGCCATCCTGCCCGCCGAGAATCGCCTGCCCAGCCGCGAAGAGCAGCGCCGAATCCTGCCCACCCTCCTGATCCGGCGCGTGTCCGAGGACCAGCCACGACAGCTTTTCCGCATCCGGCACTGGCGGATCGGAAATCAGGCGAACGATCGGCCGGCGGGCAGTGCCGCTCACCTCGACGCCGGCTTCGACCGGCAGATTCGCCCGCACGGCGCGGATGTTCAGCCCGGGATTGTCGATCAGCCCCTGGAAACTGACGATGCCGCGCTCGATCTCCAGCTTCTGGCCATAGGCATCGAAGCGCCCGTCGCGCGTGCGGATCGACCCGCTGGCGCGCAGCGGCTCGCCGCCCTGTGCGCGCAGCCGCACAGCACCGGCCAGGCGGCTCTCGACACCCGCGCCGCGAAAATGGAAGTGGCGGCCGAGATCGGTCTGCAGATCGACGCTGAGCAGGCGCGGCGCACCTGAGGACGGCGCCTGAGCGCCGCCCTGCCTGACCAAGACGTCGTCCGACAGCCTCGGCCTGCTCAGCCCGGCGAGTTGCCAGTACGCCGCGTCGACCGCGAGCTGGCCGACCACGGCCAGCGTGCCGGCAGCCAGCGCCAGCTCTGCGTTACCCGAGACGAGCAGCCACTGGTCGGGCCGTTGCCACACGCCCAGACGCTCGGCGCGCAACTTTAGCACCGCGTCGGCCTGCCCGAGGCGCAGTTCGCCACTCGCCGAGAAGCGCCCTGGCTTGCCGGTCAGCTCGCCGGGAGACATTTCCGTGGCCACCTGCAAGGCACGCGGCATCGCCTGCAGCTCGCTCTCAAAACTGAGTTGATCGAGCTGCAGACGCCAGTCGCCGGGCGCCTCGCCCCCAGCCAGACGCGCCTGCAGCCGGCCACGCTCCAGGCGCATTCCCTGATCGAGCGCGCGCAGCGCCAGTTCCTCACCGCGCAACTCGCCAACCAGACTGGGCTGCGCCGGCGTACCGCCGAGACGGGCATCGCCCGCCAGCCGGCCGCCGACCTGCCAGCCGTGACCAAGCAAGGGTCCGAGCCAGGCGAGATCGGGTGCGTTCAGCCGGAGTTCGCCACGCCACGGCGCCAGTCGATCAAGCAGCGCGCGCGCCGACGCAGCGGCACTGATCTGCGCCGTCAGCTCGCCAAGCCGCGCGCCACGCAGCCTGAGCTCGGCGAAACGTCGTGCGTCGCTGCTGCCCAGATCGAGCCGGGCCTCCTGCAGGCCAAGCGGCAAAGCGCCAACGACCAGATCGCCACTTTCGCGCGCCAGGCGCACCCGGCCGGCCGGCAGACGCGTCCCGCCGCGCGAGCCGGGCTGGCCGAGATC
Organism: Accumulibacter sp.; assembly: GCF_031732815.1. Taxonomy (GTDB): domain Bacteria; phylum Pseudomonadota; class Gammaproteobacteria; order Burkholderiales; family Rhodocyclaceae; genus Accumulibacter. Next base: position 15,642 of record NZ_JAVMKF010000128.1, read on the forward strand.
CCATTCCCCACCCAGACGCAAGGGCGCTCCGTCGCCTGCCGGGCTGGCGAACGTCGCCGCCAGGCCCGGCGAGAACTCGGCGAGCGTGCGCGCCAGCGGCAGGCCGCGCACGCTGCCAGCGCTCTGCCAGCCAGCCGACGTCAAGCGCAGCGATTCGAGGCGCGCCGACCAGCCCCCTGCCCCCGCCAGTTCGCCGACACCCAGCACCAGCCCGCCGCCGGCGAAGCGCCAGGGCAGCGGCGCTACGAGGCGAAGGAACGGTGTCGTTGGCTCGACCAGCGACGCGACCGTCAAGTGGTCGAGCGTGCCGCTCCAGACCAGCCCGCCCACCTGCTCGCCGAGCGCGCCGGCGAGCTGCAGACGCAGCTCGCGCGCTCCCGCCAGAGCGGCCTGCGCGTGCAGGCGGTGTGCGCTGCGCAAGCCTTCGACTTCGAGACTGAGCCCGCTGAGCACGCCCTCACCGCCTGCCCGCGCGTACCCGGCCAAGCGCACCTGGCCAGCGAAGACGCCTTGCGCACCCTCGCCCAGAGTTGCCTGCGCCTGCAGCCCGCGCAACTCGCCGATCGCCGGCAGGGCCAGGCGCAGCGCCTGAAACTCGCCGCTCAGCGTCGGCGCGGCGAGCGTCCCGCCGAGCAGCAGGCGCCCGTTCAGGTCGCCGCCGATGCCCAGCGGATCAAGCTTCGGTGCAGCGACAACGACATTCAGGCGATCGCCCGGTGCGCCAAAGGCACCGGACGCGGCAAGCCGGTTGCCCGCTGCGCTCAACTCGATGGCCACCTGCGACAAGCGCTGCCCGGCAAGTTCGAGTATGCCGTTGCCGGCCAGCGTCTGCCCGGCAAGGCGGCTGTCACGCAGGGCAAAGGCGAGCTTCAGCGCGAGCGGCGCCGCACCGCGCCCCTCGGCGGCAAACGTCGCATTCAGGCGCGCCGCGGGCAAGTGGGCGAAACGGCTTGGATCGAAGTCGCGCAGGCTGCCGCGCGCGACAAATCCGCGCTCGCCGTGCAAGGCCAAGCGCCCGTCGGCACGCAGCTCGGCCTTGCCGGACGACAGGCGCAAGCCCTCGACGCGCACTGCCGCCGGATCGGCGACGATGCGCGCGGCGACGGCGAAACGCGCGTCGTGCAGGTCGAGCGCAAGCGTTTGTCGGTGCAGCGCCAAGGTCGCGTGCAGCGCTCCGGCAAGCTGCGTGCGACGCAGCGCGCCGTGCAGCGCTACCGCGTCGAGGCGGGCAGCGCCCAGACTCAGCGCCAGTTCATCCGCGTGCCAGCGCCCGCTGCCTTGCAGGCGCCCGCCGCCGACCAGTTCGGCGTCGAGCGCCGACAGACTCAACTCGCCGCCACTCAAGCGCAGGTCGCTGCGTAGCGATTCGAGCGGCAGGCGCTGACGGTCAAGTCCGCCCGCCAGACGATTGACCAGCACCAGGCGCCCGGTCAGTTCGCCCGGCGAGTCGCCCGGCGGCTGCAAGTCAAGTTGCACGGCAAGCGCCGCGCGCGGAGCGCCGTCGACCCATGCAGCGGGATCGACGCCCGCCAGACGGACGAGCGCAGCGCGATAGAGGCCAGGCGCGAACGGCGTCAGATGCGCCTGCAACTCGCCGGAAAAATCCTCGCCCGCCCGCCCGGCGAGTGTTCGCGCACTGCCGTGCACTGCGACATCGGCGAGCGGCCCGTCGGCGGAAAGATCGAAGGCGAGCGCGCGCCCACCGCTCTCGCCCGCGACCGCTGCCTTGGCAAGAATGGCAAATGGCGGCTCGACGCCCACGCTGAGTTCGCCGTCGACCGCCAGACCCCACACCACAGCGCGCAGGTCGGTGACGCGGTGTTGCTCTGCGTCGCTTTGCCAGTGCGCCTTCAGGCTTTCCGCAACGGGCAGTGCCTTGCCGTCCGGATGCGCGTATTCGCCGACCTCGATACGGCCGAGGTCGATTTCATCGACGACGACGGCCAGCGGCAGGCGCAGCGTCCGCGGCGGCAGCGTTTCGCCGCTCGCCAGCGTTGCCACGCGCAGGCGCGCCGCAGCCAGCCGCTCAATCACCAACCGCCCGCGCAGTAGCTCAGCCGGGCGCCACACCACCTGCAGTTGCTCGAGCTGCACGTCGAGCGTAGCGCTGCGCCAGTGCAGCATAGCGACGGCCGGCGCGCTGGCCAACGTGCCGCTTGCTCCACTGACGGTCAGTTGCCTGCCGGCAACCAAGGTCAGCATGCGGCAGGTTGCACGCCACCCAGCCTCGCTTGTCCACGCCCAGACGGCGCCGACGAGCAGGCCGAGAAGACACGCCGCGAGCAGCCAGCAGCGCGCACGGCGCCCGCACCTCGGGCGGCACGTCGCTTCCCTCATCTGGTCGCCCTGCTCGTCGCTCACCGCGCCTCCAGCGGCCGTTTTCGACTTCATCTTTGCCGCCTCAGAAGGGAATCGCCAACGAAAAGTCGAGGCGCAGCTTCCCGACGCGCTGGCCCCAGGCGAGATCGATGCCGAGCGGTCCGGCCGGGCTGCGCCAGCGCGCGCCAACGCCGTAACCGGCGGCCAGTTGGCGCGCCCGACGCTCGTCGAAGGCATCACCGGCGTCGAAGAAGAGCGCGGCACCCCAGTTCGCACTCAGCCAATGCAAGTACTCGAGGCTCATCGTCAGCAGATAGCGTCCACCCACCGTCGCCGTCCCCTCGCGCACGCCGAGGCTCTGGTAGGCATAGCCGCGCACCGAGTTGCTGCCGCCGGCGCGAAAGAGGAAATCCTGCGGAATCCCGACGCGCGAAGGCGCCAGCGTCGCGCCCACTTCTCCGCGCAAGAGCAGCGCGTCGCGCGCACTCAGCGGAATCCCCTGGCTGTAGCGCAGATAAGTGCGCAGAAAATCCTGATCGGAGAGAAGGCGCCGGCTGCCGCCACCAAGCTGCACCTGCAGCGAAACACCCTCGGCCGGGTCGAGCGGATCGATCGCGCGGCGCCAGGTCCACGCGAGTAGCGCGGTCAGCGCCCGGCTGGCGCTCTCCGGCGCGCCGTCCGGCAAGCGTTTCTCCTCCTGCCAATTGACGCTCAGCCGCTGTTCGACGCTGCCGCGCTGTTGCACGCGCATCGCGCCGACGGCGAAACGACGAATCGCCAGCCCGGCGATATCCGACTCCTCGAACGACGTACCAAGGCCGTCGCGCCGCCGCCGCTCATCGGGCGGGAAGAAGAGGTCGGCATACGCCGTCTGACGCAACTGCTCGACGCGTAGCCCGCTCTGCAACTCCCAAGCGCGCGAGAAGACGTCGCTGTTGCGATACGTCGCCTCCATGCGCAAGCCGGTATTCGTGCTGTAGCCGCCGCCGAGCGAGACCTGGTAAGGCGACCGCTCGCGCAGGCGGACGAGAACCGGCGCGGTCAGCACGGCGTCGCTGGCCACCGGTGGCGCATCCGCCGCGTCGTCGGCGCGCTCCAGCGTGACACTCGCCGACGAGAAATAGGGCGTGCTCTGCAGAGCATTCTGCAAGGCCAGCAGGCGGTCCTCGCGGTAATTTTCGCCCAGCTTGACGCTGTCGTTGAAGCGCGCGACGAGCGTCGCCGGATAGCGCTGCAAACCGCTGATCTTCAGTTCGCCGAAACGATAGCGCGGCCCCGCCTCGGCCACGACGTAGAGGTCGACCCGGCGTGCCGCCGGATCGACCTCGGCACGCGTCTCGCGCAAGCGCGCGCCGGCGTGCTCGACCGCCAGCAGGTCGGAAAGCAGCGCGTGCTTGGCCTCATCCCATTCGCTCTGGCGAAACGCTTGCGTCGGTTTCAGTCGCCACCCGGCGATGAGCGACGTGCGCCTTGCTTCGCTCAACTCGCCGAGCAGCTCGATGTGCACCTCGCCGATCAGCGAGCGCTCGCCCGGATCGACAAGCAGCACCAGTTCGCCGCCGTCACGGCGCAACTCGACGCGCGGCGAGAAGTAACCCTCGGTCGCCAGCAGACTTGCCGCCTCGCGCTGCGCCCGACGAGCAAACGCCGCCTCTTCCGTCGCATCGCCGAGCTCGGGCCGCTCGAGAAAGCTCGTCAGCAAGGCACGCACCTCCTCCGGCGCGACCAGCCTTGGCACCTCGGCGAAAGCCGGCAAGGCAGACAGCAGCCCGGCGAAGGCGAGCACGGCGAGTGCGGAAGAGGAGGACATGGTGGAATCGGCAGGTGGTCGACACGCGCCGGGTCGCACCGGTGCGGCGTCCGTCAGCATACTACCGCAAAGCGTCGGCGCAGCCATGTTCAGTCCACGCCGGCGGAAACCACACAGCGGTGACGACAAGCAGCAGAGCAAAAACGCGCTTCGCCCGGCACCCGACGGCCAGCGCCAACGCCCCCCGCTGTTCATCGGCCAGATCGCGGAAGAGCTCGCCAAAACGCTGGCGAGGATCGATCAGGTCTTGAAGTCGGCCACCGTCTGCTTCAGATCGGTTGCCATCCGTTCCAGGTCTTCAGCAGCGTCGCTGGTTGCCCGCACTTGTTCAAGGTTGCCTTGCGCCAAGGTGGCAATCGCTTCCACATGGTGGACGATGGCGGTAGCCGCTTGGTGCTGCGAGGTCGCCGCCTCGACGATCTCTGCCACCACTTGCCTGACCTGTCCGCCGGCCAGGCGCACCTGTTCCATCGCCTTTCCAGCGTGCGCCGACAGGCCGGCGATCTCACCCGTTCTTCGCTGGCATTCGTCGATTCCGCCGACGGACTGTCCAATCTCGTGGCGGACCGTGCTGAGGATGTCACCGATCCCTGCCGTCGCGGTGTCGGTCTTGTCGGCCAATTTGCGCACTTCGTCCGCCACCACGGCAAAGCCGCGCCCCAGTTCGCCGGCGCGCGCGGCCTCGATCGCAGCGTTCAGCGCCAGCAGGTTGGTCTGACGGGCAATTTCCCGAATGACCTGAACGATGGCATCCACCTCGCTGGAGCGCTGTTGCAGACTGCCAAGTTGTGCGGCGAGCGCGCCAACGCTGTCGCTGGTGGCCTCAACCGCTTGCACGACCTGGGCGACGACGGCACTGCATTCAATCGCCGCCGTGGTTGAGGTTTCCGTCAGTTGCCCGGCTTGCTGCGCACGCCTGTTCAGATCGGCAATGGTCACGTGCAAGGTCTCGACCACCGCCACGGCTTCGTGCGAAGACATTTGCTGGCGCGCCGAGCCTTCCCGGACCAGCTCGGCGACGCGAACCATGTTGGTCGCCGCGACGCGCAGACCCGCCATACTTTCCAGAACACGACAAACGATCTGCTGCAGCCCGTTGATCAAGGCGTTGAACGCACCGGTGACCCGCCCGAGTTCGTCCTGATGCGGCCACTCCACGCGACGTGTCAGGTCGTGTTCCTGATCGACCGAAACGATGGCCGACTGCAAGCGGCGCATGGGCGCCATGATTCGCCGATAGGTGGCGACGAAAAGCACCAAAAGGGCGACCGTCAGCACAACGCTGGTCGCACTCACGACCGCGACCAGCCGTTCGACGCGGACGGCTGCTTCGGCCGCCGAGCGTGCGCGCAACTGGGCAATCTCCTGACTGAGGGAGTTGCCCGAACTGATCAGGCGACCAAAGGCGACCATCGCTTCGTCGTTGTCTGGTCCCGGCGACCTGATTTGCAGGAACGCATCGACAGTGCTGCTGAAGGCTTGCCACTTGGGCGCAATCTGGCTTTCCAGTGCGGCTTGCAGCGGAGTTCCAGCGCTGGCGGCGATCAGTCCTGGCCAGACTTCATTGAAGGCTTGCACGCTCTTGCGTGCCAAGTCCTTGGCTGCCGGTGTACCCTGCGTCAGGATTACTTCATCGAGGCCGCGCAGACTGAGCTGCAAATTGATGAACTGTTGCGCAGACGAAGCCTCGATCGCTGCTTCCCGTTCGAGCATGCGGTATCCATAGATGCCGGCAACGAGCAGAAAGACGACGATTGCCAAAGAGAGGCAACCGGCGAGCATCAGCCGACTGCCGATCGATGGACTGCGCAGGCGCACCGGGACGGTCTCCGGTGGCTACTGGGCGACCGGAAGATTTCGCGCTGTCCACCCGGCAAAACCCTCGCGCATCCAGGAGACATTCTTGTACCCGGCATTGATCGCCAGAGTGGCCGCCTTGTACGACTTCCAGCCTTTTGGCCCGTCGCTGTAGAAGACGATCTGGGCGCTCTTCTCGCCCGGCAGCTTGGCAAGCTCGAACGAGTCCTGGCTTGCGTCAAAGTTGGGGCTGAAATCGCTCTTCTCCTTGTAGGAAACGATCGTCGCGCCGGGAACGTGGCCTTTGCCGAAATTCAGCGCGTTGCGTGTGTCAAAGAAGGAGGCGGCCTTTTTGTCGAGCAAGCCCTTGGCTTCATCGACGCTCACCACTTTTCCACCACGGATACTGCTTGGCGTATCGGGTTTGTCGTCGGCCGCCAATGCAGAGGCGGTCAGGCAGACGCTGGCAATGGTCGAAACGAGGACTGCTCTTGTTAGACCCATGTGTGTTCTCCCAAAGGTGATCAACGAACGAACGGCAGAGCGCCGTTGCAGAGCACTACGGCCGAATCCCGGGTGACTTTAGGGCAGGCAGCGCCAATCTTGCCGCTCGGAGATGGATTTTCCTACCTTGTGCCGAGACGGCGAGCGGCCGCGGCAAGGACTGCGGCGGTCGCCGTGTGTCGGCGCGGAAAGCGACCGTAGCGATTTTCCTGTCGCCGCGTGGCCGGCTTGGGCATAATCGGCAATTGCGCGCCGCCGGAGCGAGCCGGCTGGCGCATCGTCAAACCACCGGCGGCGCCAGCGCCGCCATCGACGCCCCGCATGCACGAACGTACGCCGCCCGGTATCGCCGCTTTTGTCCTGATGATCGTGCTCTGCGCGACCTGGGGCTTCCAGCAAGTGACGATCAAGGTCGCCAGCCAAGGAATCAGCCCGGTTCTCCAGTCCGGGCTGCGTTCGGCAATCGCCGTGCTGTTGCTCGTCGTCTGGGCACGCTGGCGCGGAATCGCGCTGACCCAGGCCGACGGCACGCTGCGCCCCGGCCTGCTGGCAGGTTTTCTGTTCGGGCTGGAGTTCGTCTTCATCTATCTCGGATTGTCGTATACCACAGCGTCGCGCCTGATCGTCGCCCTGTATACGGCGCCGTGCTTCACCGTGCTCGGCCTGCATTGCTTCGTCGCCGGCGAGCAGATCAGGCGGCGACAACTGGCCGGCGTGCTGCTCGCCTTCATCGGCATCGTCTTTGGTTTTGCCGGCGACAGCGGCGCAGCGTCCGACGCCTGGGTCGGCGACCTGCTCGGACTGCTCGCGGCGATTGGCTGGGCCGCGACCACGGTGCTCATCCGGGCGACCCGCCTGGCCGCCATCAGCGCGAGCAAAGTTCTGTTCTATCAACTCGCCGTCTCGGCAGCCTTGCTCCTGCCGCTCTCCCCGCTGATCGGCGAGAGCGGCGTCAGCCAGCTCAACCTGCCGGTTGTCCTTGCCCTCGCCTATCAGGGGGTGATCGTCGCCTTCGCCAGTTACCTCGCCTGGTTCTGGCTGCTGACACGCTACCTGACCACCCGGCTGTCGGTCTTTTCCTTCCTGACGCCGCTCTTCGGCGTTGCCTTCGGCGTTCTGCTGCTGAACGAGCGCTTGACGCCGAGTTTCATCGTCGCCGTTGCCTGCGTGACTTCCGGCATCGTCCTGGTCAATCTGCCCGCTCCGCGCCAGCGCGCAGCGCGCCGCGACGGCTGACGAAATCGCCCGGACGAGCGAACGGCAACACCAGCCAGCGGCCAGCCGCTCAGCGATAGACGAGCACCGGAATCTTCGAGTGCGTCAGCACCTTGTTCGTCTCGCTGCCGAGGAGCAGCGCGCTGAATCCGCGCCGACCGTGCGAAGCCATGAAAATGAGGTCGCACCCCGCTTCGTTCGCCGCATCGATGATCGCCTGATACGGCAGGTCGCTGGTCAACGCCATGCGGTCGACCTGAACGCCGGCGGCTCGCCCGAGTTCGACGACGAAGTCGAGCACCTGTTGCGCCTGTTGCTCGGCCAGTTCGGCGAATTTTTCCGGCGTCGTCGGGTCGATCAGCGCGCCTTCGCCGAAATAGCTCACCGGATACTCGGGCTTGGCATAGAAGGCGGTGATCCGGGCACCCGCCTCCTTGGCAAACGAGATGGCGCGCCGCGCGGTGTCCTGCGAGAGTTCCGAGCCGTCGGTCGGCACGAGGATGTTCTTGAACATGGTGAATACTCCGGATAACGATCAAACAAGGCGCGGCAGGCAAGCCGACGGATAGCGACTGGTCACACACCGGTGAAGCGCTCGCGGGTGCCAGCCAGTATTCAGTAAAGCGTTCGCCGGCAGGACTGTCAAGACGCGCGCGTCGTTGCCCCAACGCCCAGTGCGGCGAGCACGGCCAGTCCCTGCAGCACGGCGACGCCGACCAGGACGGTGGCAAAGCGCCGGCCATCCATCAATCCGCCAAAAACCAGCGGCGCCAGCGCCAAGCCGCTGTCCAGACCCGAATAGACGAAGCCATAAACGCGACCGTAGGCCGCCTGTCCGAAGCGCGAGGTCGCCGCGCGGCGCACGAGAAGATCGCGCGAGGGTCCGGCGATTCCGGTGCAGAAGCCGATTGCGGCCATCAACGGGAGGACCGCCAGCGCGGCGAGCGGTACGCCGGCGACGAGCAGCGCGAGCAGCGCAGCAAGCAGCAGCGCTACGGCGATCAGCTTCTCGTGCTCACCTTTCCGGGCGAGGAAACCGCCAGCGAGAATACCGCCAGCGCCGCCGGCCAGGTAGGCGGAGAGCGCCGTCGCAGCGGCCGCCAGCGACAGCCCATGCAGGTTCTGCAGGATCGGCGTGACGAAGTTCTGGAGCGCGCCGAAAGCGGTCGTAATAAGCACGAAAAAGAGGAAGCAGAGCCAGACGGCAGACGAGCGCAGGAAGGCAAAGCTCGACCCCGCCGGCTCCCCGGCAGCCGGCCCGGCAGTCGCTCCAGCCGCCCAGCCCGGCGGATCGGCGAGCGTCCGGCGGCGCCAGAAGAGCAGGCCGAGCGCGAGCAGCGCGAGGCTCGCGGCGGCGAGCGCCGCCAAGCGCCAGCCGCAAGCTGCGGCGAGCGCGGTCAGGAAGACCGGCGCCAGCGCCCAACCGAGGTTGCCCGAGAGCCCGTGGATGGAAAAGGCGTGCGGCAGGCGCGGCGACGAGACGTGTCGGTTGAGCACGGTGAAGTCGGCCGGATGGAAGACGCTGTTGCCCAGACCGGCGACACCGCCGACCAGAACCAGCATCGCATGCCCGTCGGCCAGTACCAGGAGCAGCGCGGCGATGGCGAAACAGCCGATGCCGCCAGCGAGCACGCACGCCGCGCCGTAGCGGTCGACGAGGAAACCGGCGAGCGCCTGAGCGATCGCCGAGACGACGAAGAAGACCGTCATCGTCACGCCGATGGCGCTGAAGCTGAGGCCGAAGTCGTCCATCAGCCAGGGGAAGAGCGGGGGCAGCAGCAGGTGAAAAAAGTGCGAGACGCCGTGGACGAAGCCGATCAGCGAAATGACCTCGAAATCGCGCGTTGGCGGCGTGGCGCTTGGAAGAGTCGCCTCTGGCGCGGCGGGTCGAGAACGCATCAGCGGTGCGCGGGTCCAGAGGCCAAGGCTCCGTCGGCAGCCGGCGGGCTCGCCGCGCTCGCTTCTTCGCCGATGACCAGGCCGTCTTCGCCGGCAGCGCAGACAAAAGCGGCAGCGCAACCAATGCCGCCGCCGACCCAGACGAGTTCGTCGCCGGCCCAGAGCAAGGGCAGTCGGCGCCGCTCCCAGGACGGCACGCCAGCTTCCTGCAGCAGCTTGCTCAGGCTGCGGCGCGGCCGCCGCGCGTCGAGCTGCAGGTGTTCGCCCCCCTGGCGCAGGCGTAGCCAGACAGGCAAACCGCTCAGCCGGCGGCGGCTGAGCCCGCCACCAACCACCGATCGGAAGGATATCAGCCGCTCGCCCCAGGCGATCTGCCCTTGGCCTTCCCAGCGCACCGCCGCTGGCGGCGCCGGCGCGACGCCGGTCAGAACGTACAGCAGGCCGCGATGCACACGCAGTTCGCCATCCTCGGTCTTCAGGCAGGGCTGCGCGCCGGCAGCGCTGCCAACCAGTTGGCGCTGCGCCTCGGCGAGCCAGCGCGCGTCCGGGCTGCGCCAGCCGGCCGCGGCGAGCTCGCAGCGCAAGAGGTTGCGTGCGCGCGCCGGCGACAAGCTGCATAAACGCGCGAGATCGATTCGCCCGCCGATGCCAGCGACGCGCTGCCGGTCGGCGCGGGCCACTTCGTCGAGCAATTCCTGCGCCTCGGCAAAGTGCGTGGCAGCGCGCGCCAGCGCCGGTGCCGCCCCCGGAAAGACCGCCGTCAGCCGCGGCAACACTTCGCGGCGCAGGAAGTTGCGCCGGAAGCGACAATCAGCGTTGCTCTCGTCTTCGACCCAGGTGAGCGAGTGGGCCGCCGCGTAGTTGGCCAGCGCGCGTCTCGGCAGGTCGAGCAGCGGCCGGATGAGTTGCGGCCCGCCGGGCAAAAGCCGCGCGCTGCGCATGCCGGCCGCTCCGGCAACCCCGGCGCCGCGCAACAGGCGGAAGAGGACGGTTTCCGCCTGGTCGTCACGGTGATGTGCCAGCGCCAGCCAGTCGGCTGGGCAGTCGGCGAAAGCAGCGTAGCGCGCGCGGCGCGCTGCCGCTTCCAGGCCGGCGCGATCGTTGCGCCCGACGGCGACGCGCACGACGCAAAGCGGCACGGCAAGCCGCGCACAGAGCTCGTGACAGAATGCCGCCCAGCCTGCCGCGTGTTCGCTCAGCCCGTGCTCGACATGCATGGCCGAGAGGCGCCAGCGACCGCCCGCGAAGGCATCGGCCCGCAAGCCGGCCAGCGCGTGCAACAGAACGACCGAATCGCGCCCGCCGGAGAGTCCGACACACAGGCGTTGACCGGCAGCGAGGCGGCTGCTCAGAAAAGTGGTGAGCGTCGCCAACACTTCAGCCTGCGGACGCTGAACCGGCGGGCTCATCGCGCGCCTGCCCGCAGCGCCCGCGAAGTGGCCACGACGCTACCTGTCCGCGCGCCGACGGCGTGCCGACGAGCGATCAACAGTAGACGAGTTCCTTGACTCGCCCGTAGGTCATCAGGCGGTCGACGCGTCGCCGCACGAGTTCGTCGGACGGGACGGAACACAGCTTGTGCAGCGCTTCGCGCAGCGTCTTTTGCAGGTTCTGCGCCATCACCACAGGGTCGCGCTGCGCACCGCCGTCAGGTTCGTCTACGATGCGGTCGATCAGACCAAGCGACATCAGCCGCGTCGCCGTGATCCCCATGATTTCCGCCGCGTCGCTCGCCTTCTCGGCGCTCTTCCAGAGAATCGACGCACAGCCTTCGGGCGAAATGACCGAGTACGTCGAATACTGCAGCATCTGTACCAGATCGCCGACGCCGATCGCCAGCGCGCCGCCCGAACCTCCTTCACCGATTACCGTGACGATGATCGGCACGCGCAGCTCGGCCATCACGTAGAGGTTGCGACCGATGGCTTCCGACTGGCCGCGTTCTTCTGCGTCGATGCCGGGGTAGGCGCCCGGCGTGTCGATGAAGGTCAGCACCGGCAGGCCGAACTTCTCGGCCAACCGCATCAGGCGCAGCGCCTTGCGATAGCCTTCCGGACGCGGCATACCAAAGTTCCGGAAAAGCTTCTCCTTGGTGTCGCGCCCCTTCTGGTGGCCAATGACGACCACCGGCTCGCCGTCGAAGCGTGCCAATCCGCCGACGATGGCGTGGTCGTCGGAAAATGCGCGATCGCCGTGCAGCTCCTCAAAATCGGTGAACATCAGGCGCAGGTAATCGAGCGTATAAGGCCGCTGCGGATGGCGCGACACCTGTGACACCTGCCACGCCGAGAGCTTGCTGTAGATCTCGCGCGTCAGTTGCTGGCTCTTCTTTTCGAGTCGGGCAATCTCGTCCGAGATATCGACCGCCGAATCGTCCTGGGAGAAGCGCAAGGCCTCGATCTTGCTCTCGAGGTCGGCAATCGGTTGTTCGAAGTCGAGAAAAGTGGTCTTCATCAGGCCCGGCCGTATCTGCAGGAATGCGATGGGAAAGTGTGTCATTCTAACCGAAAGACCACCCGGGAAGCCCGCCGGCCACACCTCTTCGGCCAACGCAGCCGGATGAATTCAACGCCGCACTTGTCCACCTGGCTCGACGCCGGCACTCCGCCAGCCATCCACTGTAAAATCTCAGCATGGCGCACGATACCGGCTACAAGCTGCTCTTTTCCCACCCGGAAATGGTGCGCGACCTGCTGTGCGACTGGGTACCGGGCGACTGGCTGGCTGAGGCCGACTTCTCAACGCTGGAGCGAATGAACGCGAGCTACATTGCCGAGAACGAGAAGGAACGCCACGACGACATGGTCTGGCGCCTGCGTCTGCGCGATCGCTGGCTGTGGGTCTACCTGGTGCTCGAGTTTCAGTCGGAAGCCGACCGCTGGATGGCACTGCGCATGCTGGTCTATGCCGGTCTGCTGGCGCAGGATCTGGTCAGGCGGGGCGAACTGAGCGATGGCAAGCTGCCGCCCATCCTGCCCGTCGTTCTCTACAACGGTCAGCCGGTCTGGCGCGCACCGACCAATGTGCGCGATCTCTTTGTCGCGCCGCCGCCCGGCCTGGCCGACCACCAGCCGCATTTCGCCTATCATCTGATCGACGAGGCGCGCCTGCGACTGCATCCAGCGACGAGCGTACGCAACGCGGTCGAGGCGCTCTTCCGACTCGAGCACGGGCGCTCGCCGGAAGAGTTGCGGCGCGTCATCCAGGCACTCGACGCGCTCCTGCGCGATCCGCAGCAGCAGCCGATACGGCGCTCGTTTACCAACTGGATCAAGCGCCTCTTGCACCGCAAGAGCGCTCCGACGACATTCTCGACAATGGCGACCGAGATTGACGCAATGAGTGATTTCATGGAGGCCGACAGCATGCTTGCCGAACGTATCGAATCTTGGTTTGAGGAAGCAACCCAGCGGGGAATTCAGCGGGGAATTCAGCGGGGAATTCAGCGGGGAATTCAGCAGGGAATTCAGCAGGGAATTCAGCAGGGAATTCAGCAGGGAATTCAGCAGGGAATT
>NZ_JAVMKF010000129.1:0-5062 GCF_031732815.1 Accumulibacter sp.
AGAGCGGCAGGTGATCGGCGTACTTGCTGACCATCACCCAGGCCAGCAAGGCCGGCGCCGCCAACCCACCGTCGATGATCGACGCCACGGATGGTGCGGCGGTAAGGGTCTCGCAGGGCCGGCAGGCGTACTTCGGGTAGATATGGCGTTCGACGAAGAACTCGGCCGGGACGATGCTGAGTTTCTCGGTCACGTCCTCGCCGATTCGCACCAGCGCCTGACCACATTGCCCACAGCTGCAGGTTTCGGGCTCGTGCAGGTGCTCAACCCGGGGCAGTTGCTCGGGCAAGGGCTGACGGCCGGCGCGTTCGCGTTTCGGTTTCTCGGGGGGCGGTTGATGCGGTCCCATTTCGGCCGCCTGGCGCTTTTCGGCCAGACGGGCTTCGCAGGCGGCCAGGTCGGCAGCCAGCGTTTCGTCGAAGAGGCCCCGGGTGCCGGCGGCCAGGGATTCGCTCTTGACGCCGAATTTCATCCGCCGCAAATAGGCCAGTTCGAGAGTCAGCTTCTCGATCTTGGCATCGCGCCAGTGAATCTCCGTGGCGTTGGTCTTGATCTGTTCGAGCAGCCCACCGACCCGGTTCTCGGCCCAGAACAACAGGTCCGCCGAGGGTGAGAAGGGGGCAAGTTCGCTGGCTAAATCCATGACGAATTATCCCATGAAGATGCTCTAAAAGGCGTCGAAGTGGCGGATTTTGCGTTCTTTTTTGCCAAGACAGCGCATGCCTATACCTGCCAGTGGGCGGGCGCCGGCGCGTCGCGGCGCTGCCAGTCTACGCCGGCGATCAGCCAACGCCATTGCGCTGGAGTGAGGGCGAAAACCGCGTCGCTGGCGCTCGGCCAGGTGAAGTAACCGCGGTGCAACCGGCGTTGCGACAGCCATACGCCGGTGCCATCCCAGACCAACAGTTTGAGCCGGCTGCGTCGCCGGTTGGTGAAGGCGTAGGCGGTGCCGTCACACGGGGAGCGCCCGAGACTGGCCTGGATGCGGGCCGACAGGCCATCGATACCCAGGCGCATGTCGACGGCTTCGACGGCCAGCCAGATGCGCTTCGGCGCGGCGCCGACGGGCGCGCTCATGCGTGCTCTCCCCACAGCGCCATCAGCCACCCGGCAGGCGGCAGGGTGGCAAATTCGAGTCGCCAGCCTTGCGGGCTGTGAAGTGACACGCTGGGCAGCGAGGCCACTGTATCGGGAACCCGCACGGCAGGAACCAGGGTCAGCCGACCTCCTCCCTCGCGCGCTCCCGACTCCGCCGCCAAACGCTGGTGCCAGTAACTCAGCGAATGGCTTCTCAGACCGTGCTGCTCACAGTACGCCTTCTGAGTGGCGCCGCTCGCCCGCCACGCCTCCACATGCCGTCGCCAGTGCGCCTCCCGTTCCCCTGCCTTGTCCATCTCGTCCTCCTCTCGAAAACCAGGAGCTTCCTCCACATCTCAGTCGCTTTACAGGTGGCCGGGCTGGACGCTTACGCTGATGCCAGGGGCCAAGCATCTATAGTTCGCCCGGACAGCCGATCTCCGTCTCCATCGGCAGACTGGCGCGATGTACGGCGCAGTCGTTCTTCGCGCGTCGTATCATGCCGGCTGGCCGACCTTGAGGAGGCGTGCCGGGTCGATCTCGATATGCGCGGGCTTTCCCCTCGCAACATGAAGTACATGCCGGCGTTCGCCGAGGCCTGGCCTGAAGAAGGATTTGTGCAGCAAGCTGCTGCACAAATGCTGTGGTTTCACAACTGCATCCGTCTCGACCAAGTCAAAGACCGGCCGACCCGCGAGTGGTACATCCGCAAGACCATCGAAAACGGTGACAGAGCCGGTCGGTTCTCGAACTCCAGATCGAGACTGCAGCGCACCGGCGCGTGGGTGCCGCGCAAACCAACTTCGATCGTGCGCTGCCGTCGCCACAGTCCGACTTGGCACGCGACATCCTCAAGGACCCCTACACCTTCGACTTCCTCGGGATCACGGACGCGTCAAACGAGCGCACCATCGAAAAGGCACTCGTGCTGCGCCTGCGAGACTTCCTGATCGAGCTCGGCGTCGGTTCTGCGTTTGTGGGAAGTCAGAACCGTCTTGAGGTGGACGGTCGTAACGGATGCGCGCGCCTTGTTGTTCTGCCTTACTCTATTTCGCACGGATCGCCGATCTCCATCCTCGGCAGCAGCCTCTGCGCGATGTATGGCGAAGCCGTTCTTCGCGCTTCGTGCCATGCCGGCTGGCCGACCTTGGGAGGCGTGCCGGGTCGATTTTTGGGGTATGGAAAATTCCCCCGGGCGCTGCCGTAAACCCGGAATGCGCAGCCCGACGGCGCTACCGTCGCTCAACCGAGCGGCCGCCTGGTGGACAATTCCAGATCAAGTGACTCGCCGCAAACCATGACCCCCAAAGCAAGACAAACCTCATCCCTACCGACTACGTCGCATGGCTTGCGGAGTTGAAGGCCACCATCCGCACGGAGAGGCTCAAGGCCGGTCTCGCCGTTAACCTGGAACTGGTCCTGCCCTATTGGGGGTCGCTTCAGAAAACGGAAAGTAAAGCACGATAAGCCGGTTGCCTGCTCCATTGGACCTGATACCCGCTTGCCGCGGTATACAAAACTTTGTATAGTATGAGCACGACCGATCCCAGACCTGTCGAGTTCCGGGGCAGTTCCCTTGATGAGCTTCGCGCTTTTCCGCTTCCGGCCAGGCGCGAGGCTGGTCATCAGCTCGATCAGGTTCAGAACGGCCAGGAGCCTGACGACTGGAAGCCCATGAACACCGTCGGCCAAGGTGCGAAGGAAATTCGGATTCGTGACGCAGCCGGGACGTTCCGGGTCATCTACGTTGCCAAGTTCGCTGATGCCGTCTATGTGCTTCACTGCTTCCAGAAGAAGACAGAGAAGACCAGCAAAGCCGATTTGGATTTGGCCTCGAAACGTTACCGCGACTTGTTGAAGGAGCTAGGCTAATGAGCAACCAACGATTTGCTAGCGTCTGGGATGCCATCGAGGACACCCCGGAAGAAGCGGAAAACATGAAGCTACGTTCCGTTCTGATGACGGCGCTGAAGAACCACCTTACCCGCACCGAAATGAGCCAGGCGCAAGCCGCCAAGCTCTTGGGCGTGACTCAACCGCGTGTTTCTGACCTGATGCGCGGCAAGATCAACCTGTTCGGCCTTGATGCACTGGTGAATATGGCGACGGCTGCCGGACTTCACATCGAGATGCGGGTACTCGAAGCCGCCTGACCTTCGCTAAACTCGCCGTTCTGCACCGCTTCGAGCGAGAACGGTTTTCGAGCACTCCCCAACCACACTCAACCGGCTTTGCCATCAGACTTTTGGGGGCGTGGGAATTTTCCAGGGCTCTGCCGGAAACCCGGAATACGCCGCCCGACGGATCTACCGTCGCGCAACAGTGCAGCAACCTGGTGGACAATTCCAGATCAAGTGACTCGCCGAAAACCGTAACCGCCGAAGCATGACAACCCTCATCCCTCCCGACTACGCCGCATGGCTGGCGGAGTTGAAGACCACCATCCGCACGGCGAGGCTGAAGGTCGGGCTCGCCGTTAACCGGGAACTGGTCCTGCTCTATTGGCGCATCGGCAAGGAGATTCTCGAACGGCAATCCGCCCAGGGCTGGGGGGCGAAGGTCATCGACCAACCGGCCCGCGACCTCCGTGCCGAGTTCCCCGACATGCGCGGGCTTTCCCCTCGCAACATGAAGTACATGCGGGCGTTCGCCGAGGCCTGGCCTGAAGAAGGATTTGTGCAGCAAGCTGCTGCACAAATAACTTGGTTCCACAACTGCATTCTTCTCGACCAGGTCAAGGACGGGTAGGCGTAAGGGCGACCGGTGGGGAGGGGAATCAACCGGCCTGCACAACCCCCGCGGGGGGCGGAAGCTCGGGGATACCTCGCCGGCCGGCGGAGCTTTACTCTTGCGCCGCGCCTGGAGCAGCGTCCAAAAGAAGGGCCACGCTTGATGGCGCAGCCATTAAGCTGGGCGGTCGTCGATGCGGGGCAGGGCGCAGCCGTGCCCCGTCACCCGGCGTGAGCGAAGCTGACGCCGCTCACTGGCTTTTGCGTCAGGGATCGTTACCGGATGGCCGGGACTTCAGGCCCGGCCCGCTGGCGCGTAGCGCGAGCGGGAACGCCCAAGAAAGGCCTTGTTTGTTCCGTACGTTTGCCGTACATTAGGAGAGCTTTCGCTTGCACGGGCGACGGCAAGCAAAAACACGGGAGAAAGGCCATGCAGACCAGCGATCCAGTCACCGACGACAAGACGCGCGCGGCGCGCCTGGAAGCCCGCCTGTCGGTCGAACAAAAAGCGGTGCTACAACAGGCTGCCACGCTATCCGGGCGCACCCTGAGCGAATTCGTCGTCGCCAGCGCCCAGGAGGCTGCCGCGCGCATCCTTCGGGAACACGAAACGATCCGTCTGAGCCGGGCCGAGCAGATCGCGTTCGTGACCGCTTTGCTCGACCCGCCCGCGCCGAATGAGCGTCTGCGCCAGGCCGCAGCGGCCTACCGCCAGCAAATGGGGCGGTGATTGTCGGCCCCGGCGACCCCGCATCGCATCGAGCCCCTCGGTAAGGGCCATGACCGCGACAGCTTTTCCTGCGGCAGTGCGCCGCTGGATCGCTACCTGCGCCAGCAAGCCCGCCAGGACGCCGACAAGCGCGTCGCCGCGCCCTTCGTTCTGATTGAGCCGCCCGCCGCGCAGGTGCTCGGGTATTACACGCTGTCCGCCTCGACGGTGGACGCCAGCGAATTGCCCGATGCCTTGACCAAAAAGCTGCCGCGTTACCCGCAACTCCCGGTGACGCTGCTTGGTCGGCTGGCCGTCGATCAAAGCATGAAGGGCATGGGCATGGGGGAATTCCTGCTCATGGACGCCTTGCGCCGCAGCGTGGAAGCCGCCGCGAACATCGCGGCCATGGCTGTCCTGGTGGATGCCAAGGACGAAGCAGCCGAAGCCTTCTACCGCCATTTCAGCTTCCTGCCGCTGCAACAGCGGCCCGCGCGCCTGTACCTGTCGATGAAAACCATCATCGCGCTGTTCGGCGACTGACAGG
>NZ_JAVMKF010000130.1:0-5046 GCF_031732815.1 Accumulibacter sp.
AGAAAGTCGGCGAGCAGATGATCGGCGACTGGATGAAGCAGGCCGGACCCGAAGGCCAGGCCATGCTCGACGCCTACCGCAAGTAAGCTGGCGCCGGCGGCTTCAATCTTCTGCCTGACCGGCAAGAGGGCCTTTCCCGGAAAGACCCACTTTTTCGGAGAGTCTCGATGCGCAAGCTGATCGACACCCTGTTCGATCTGGCCGCCTATCTGGCCGGCCTGTTCATGATCGCCACGCTGCTTGCCGTTCTGATCAGCATCGTCGGGCGCCTCGTTCCCAGCCTCGACCTGCCGGGCTCGGACGCCTACGCCGGCTACTGCATGGCGGCGGCCGGATTTCTCGCGCTGGCGCCCACCCTGCGGCGCGGTGAACACATCCGCGTGACGCTGATCTTCAACCAGTTGCCGGCCGGCGCCCGGCACTGGTTGGACATCTTCTGCCACCTCGTCGCGCTCGGTCTGGCGAGCGCGCTGGCCTGGTTCTCGATCCGCCTCGTCCTGCAAAGCCGCGAATTCTTCGATATCTCCACCGGCCTCGACGCCACGCCGCTGTGGATTCCCCAGATCGGCATGGCGGTCGGCACCTCGCTCTTCGCACTCGCCTTCTTGAACGACCTGGTCCTGCTGCTCACCGGCCGGACCCGGCGCGACGCTTCGCCCGCAGGCGAGCCGGCGCGTGTCGAATGACGAGGCGGCCATGGACCTGACCATCACCCTGCTGCTCATCGCCACCCTGTTTCTCATTCTCGGCTCCGGCGTCTGGATCGGCCTCGCCTTGACCGGCGTGGCGTGGGTCGGCATGGAGTTGTTCACCAGCCGTCCGGTGGGCGACGCCATGTCGATCACCATCTGGAGTTCCGCTTCGTCCTGGACGCTGACCGCGCTGCCGCTCTTCGTCTGGATGGGCGAAATTCTGTTCCGCACCAAGCTCTCCGAAGACATGTTCAAGGGCCTGTCCCCCTGGCTGGAACGTCTGCCGGGTCGCCTGTTGCATACCAACATCATCGGCTGCACGATTTTTGCCGCGGTCTCCGGCTCCTCCGCCGCCACCTGCGCCACCATCGGCAAGATGACCCTGCCGGAACTGAAGCGCCGCGGCTACCCGGAGCACATCGCCATCGGTACGCTGGCCGGCGCCGGTACGCTCGGCCTGCTCATTCCGCCGTCGATCATCATGATCGTCTATGGCGTCACGGCCAATGTCTCGATCGCCCAGCTGTTCATCGCCGGCGTCGTCCCCGGCCTGCTGCTGGCGGGTCTGTTCATGGGTTACACGATCGTCTGGGCGCTGCTCAACCCGGACCTGATTCCGCCGGCCGAACAGAAATTCACCCTCTTCCAGAAGCTGCATGAATCACGCCACCTGATTCCGGTCGTCTCGCTGATTGCCGCCGTTCTCGGCTCGATCTATACCGGCCTCGCCACCGCCACCGAGGCGGCGGCACTGGGCGTCGTCGGCTCGATGGCGATTGCTGCCGTGCAGGGCGAGTTGAGCTGGAAGAATTTCCGCGACAGCCTGCTCGGCGCCACCCGCCTATATTGCATGATCGCGCTGATCCTCGCCGGGGCAGCCTTCCTGACTCTGTCCATGGGCTATCTGGGCCTGCCGCGCCACCTCGCGCAGTGGATCACCGGCCTCGGCCTGTCGCCGCTGCTGCTGATCGTGGCATTGATGGTCTTCTTCATCATCCTCGGCTGCTTCCTGGACGGCATTTCCATCGTCGTGCTGACCATGGGCGTGCTGCTGCCAACCGTCGAAGCCGCCGGTTTCGACCTCGTCTGGTTCGGCATCTTCGTCGTCATCGTCGTCGAAATGGCGCAGGTCACACCGCCGGTCGGCTTCAACCTGTTCGTTCTGCAAGGCATGACCAAGAAGGAAATCACCTACCTCGCGAAGCATGCCTTTCCAATGTTCCTGCTCATGGTTGGCGCCGTTCTGCTGCTTTACTGCTTTCCCGGCCTGGTCTCCTGGCTGCCGCGGCAGATGGCGGCTTGAGCAGCCATGCCGCCGCAAGCCTACGACATCCCGCGCCTGTTGCCGCTTGGCGACAGCGCGTGGACCGTCGAATTTGCCGGGCATATCGACCCGACCATCCACGGTCGGGTGATGGCCCTGGACGCCCGGGTCGACGATGCCCGCCGCCACGACCCGGCTTTTGCCGGCGTGGTCGACACCGTCCCCAGTTTTCGTTCGCTGACCGTCCATTTCCTCCCCGACCCCGATCCGCTGGCGCTGGGCGAACGCCTGCTGGCACTCGCCCGCGGCGCGGAAGCGGCTATCCTCGGTGGCCGTTCCTGGCGGCTACCGGCTTGTTTCGACGCCGATCTCGCACCCGATCTGGCGGCCGTCGCCGCGCGTCACGGAACGACGCCGGAGGAGGTCGTCCGTGCCCTCTGCCGGACCGAATTTCGCGTCTACATGATCGGTTTCATGCCCGGCTTCCCCTACATGGGCGGCTTGCCGACCGAACTGCACACGCCTCGCCTGGGCACGCCGCGCAAGCTCGTTCCGGCCCGCTCCATCGCCATTGCCGGCGAAATGTGCGCGGTGTATCCGTGGCCGAGCCCGGGCGGCTGGAACTTGCTTGGACAGACGCCGATCGATCTCTTCGTCGCCGACGACGACCCGCCCGCCCTGCTTGCCGCTGGCGACGGCGTGCGCTGGCAGGCCGTCGACCGCCGCGAATACGCGCGAATCGAACGGGCGCTGGCGCACGGCGAACTGCATCGCCAGAATTTCCTGCACGAAGGCCAGACATGAGCGGCTGCCTGGAGGTGATCGATGGCGGCCTCGACAACGCCATCCAGGACGCCGGCCGCTACGGTTATCGCCATATGGGGGTCGCCGTCTCCGGTTTCCTCGACCCTCTTTTCGCCGCCTGCGCCAATGCCCTGGTCGGCAATGGCAACGCCGCAGCAGCGATCGAAATCCGAGGCTGCAGCCTCGGCCTCGCGGTCCGCCATGGGCCGCTACGGGTTGCGCTGACCGGCCCGCTGTCGGCCAGCGTCCTGCGCCACGGCGGCAGCCGCCAGGAACTCGATGCCTGGCAGAGCGCCACACTGGAAACCGGCGACGTCCTGAGATGCGGTGCGGTGAACGGCGGCACCGCCTACCTGGCGGTATCCGGCGGCATCGATGTGGCGCCGCAACTGGGCAGCCGCGCCACCCATCGACGCACCGGCATCGGCGGCATCGCCGGTCGACTGCTGGCGACCGGCGACGCGCTGCCCTGCCCTCGCCTCGCCGGTAACGCCTGCCGCGAATACCGAGCCGAACCCTGGAGGCACCTGGACGGCCCGATCCGCGTCATTCCCGGCCCGCAGGCCGACCATTTCACCAACGGCGAATTCGAGCGCCTGCTCGCCTCTCCCTACCGGGTGACCCGCGACAGCGACCGTATGGGCATGCGCCTCGACGGTCCCGCTCTGGTCCACCGCAGCCCGACCCATGTCGATATCGTCTCCGATGCGGTCGCGCCTGGCGCGTTGCAGGTACCTGGAAACGGCCAGCCCATCCTGCTCCTGGCCGACTGCCAGACGGTGGGCGGCTACCCCAAGATCGCCACCGTGATCCGCGCCGACCTGCCGCGCCTGGGCCAGTGTCGTACCGGCGACGAACTGCGCTTCGCGAAGATCGACCTGCCACAGGCGCTCGCCATCCAGCGCCGCGAAAGCGAGCGCCTGGCGCGCTGGCAAAACGCCATCGCGACTTGCCAGCCCGCGAGCTACCTCGACGAGGCCGCCCTTTACACCTGCAACCTGATCGACGGCATGGTCCGCGCCGAGCCACCCACCCACGACTGACCCACGAAAGACCCTGATGAGCCAGAAAATCAACCTCAATGCCGACCTGGGGGAGAGCTTCGGAGCCTGGAGCATGGGCGACGACAGCGCCCTGCTCGAGGTCGTCGGCAGCGCCAACGTCGCCTGCGGCTTCCATGCCGGCGACCCGCTGGTCATGCGCCGGACGGTCCGCAGAGCGCGTGAACGCGGCGTCAGCATCGGCGCCCACCCCTCCTTTCCCGACCTCCAGGGTTTCGGCCGCCGCCGCATGGATATCCCGGACGACGAACTCGCCGCCCTGCTGATCTACCAGATCGGCGCCCTGCAGGCGATGGCCGCCGTCGAGGGACATGCGGTCACCCACGTCAAACCGCACGGTGCGCTGAACAACATGGCTTGCGCCGATACTCGCCTAGCCGATGTGGTGGCGGGCGCGGTCGCCTCCGTCAGCCGAGACCTGATCCTGCTCGCCCCGGCACACTCCCGGCTCGTTCTGGCCGGTGCTCGCGCCGGACTGGCGGTCGGCCTCGAGATCTTCGCCGACCGCGCCTACCGGGACGACGGCCAACTCGTTCCGCGCAGCCAGCCGGGAGCGATGATCCACGGCGCCCAGGCCAGCCTGGATCACGTGCTGCGCATGCTCGACGTGGGCGGACTGGTGACCGCCAGCGGCAAGGTTCTCAAGACGGAGATTCACAGCATCTGCGTCCATGGCGATGGCCCTGACGCGCTGGCCTCGGCGCGCCGCATCGCCACCGGCCTGGAACAGGCCGGCTATCTGCCGACGACGCTACCCGATACGCTCCAGCCGTAGAGAGGTGGCCTCGGAAATTCGGACAGCAGGACAAGTGGTAGTCTTGCCCCATCAAACCGTTGCCGAAGCTGCCCCAGCAGCACCGCGAGCATGACGAAAAGGAAGGGGCGGAAGCACAAGCCGGAAGTCGAGGCACAACTGGTGCTGGCGACGCTGATGAGTGACCAGACGCTGGCGGAGCGGGCGCAGCAGTACGACATCCACCCGAACCAGATCACGGACTCGTTCCGTCTAGATGCAGTGCGCGACGCCATTCGCCGCCACGGGTGCCCGGAGATCTTCAACACCGATCAGGCTTGCCCGTTCACCAGCGGCGAATCCACGGGTCTACTCAAGGCGCACGACATCCGGATCAGCATGGACGGCAAGGGGCTCTGGCGTGCCTGGTGCGCGAACAGAAAAGCCGGTCGCGCTGCGACCGGTTTTTCACACACAAACCGGCAAGACCTG
>NZ_JAVMKF010000131.1:0-5045 GCF_031732815.1 Accumulibacter sp.
TCGGCGACGACGCTCGCGCTCGCACGTGCGCAGGGCTTTGCCTGCTATTGTCTGTCGGTCGACTACGGCCAGCGCCATCGCGCCGAACTGCAGGCGGCAGCGGCGCTGGCGACGGCGCTGGGCGCAGTCGAGCAGCGTGTCTTGCGCCTGCCACTGAGCGAATTTGGCGCCTCGGCGTTGACCGACGAAACGATCGCCGTGCCCGTCGATCAGGCAACGGCCGGAATTCCGATCACCTACGTGCCGGCGCGCAATACGCTGCTGCTCGCACTGGCGCTTGCCTGGGCCGAGGTGCTCGGCAGCCGTGACGTCTTCGTCGGCGTCAATGCGGTCGATTATTCGGGCTATCCCGATTGCCGACCGGCGTACATCGCCGCCTTTGAACAGATGGCCAATCTCGCTACGCGCGCTGCCGTCGAAGGTGCCAGGCTGCGCATTCACGCGCCGCTGATCGACTTGAGCAAAGCAGAGATCATCCAGCGCGGAATGGCGCTTGGCGTGGACTTCGCGCTCACCGTCTCGTGCTATCAGGCCGACGCGGCGGGTGGTGCCTGTGGCAGGTGCGACTCTTGCCGGCTGCGCCGTGCGGGTTTTGCCGCCGCCGGCGTGCCCGACCCGACACGCTATGCGGACTGAACAGCGACGCGAAAGGCCAGGCGGTCAAGCCGGGGAAGCGCGGTGAGCCGACGCTTCTCCGGTGCGTCAGGTGCTTGCGCCGCGTGCGTTTGATCGCGACGACCGTGATCGATACCATCGCCTTGCCCGAACGCATTCTCTGGCTCGCCTTCGGCCTCGGTAGTGTGTTTGGCGCCGTCGCCCAGCGCAGCCGCTTCTGCCCGATGGGCGCGATCGCCGATATCGTCAACATGCGCGACTGGCAGCGCATGCGCATGTGGCTGCTCGCCATCGCGGTCGCCGTTCTCGGTAGCGCGGCGCTGCACTCGAGCGGCCGGATTGATCTCGCCAGGTCGATCTACCGCAGCGCCGGTTTCCCGTGGCTGGCGCACGCCATCGGGGGTGCCTCGTTCGGTTTCGGCATGGTTCTCGCATCAGGCTGTGCGGCACGCACACTGGTGCGCATTGGCGGCGGCAGCCTCAAGGCGATGGTCGTCTTGCTGATCGTCGGCCTGTTCGCCGAAATGACGATGCGCGGCGCGCTGGCCGGCTTGCGCATCAATCTCAGCGAGCGCTGGTCGGCACCGTTTGCCGCCGGCCACGACCTGCCGGCTCTGCTCATCGCTCTGGGCCTGCCCGCGGACCTCGCGCTGGCCGGCTGCGCCTTGGCGATCGGCAGCGCGTTGCTCGCTTTCGTCTTCCTGCCGCGCCAGCGCCTGGCGCCGGGCAGCGCGCTGGCCGGACTGTGCGTCGGCCTGAGCGTCGTTGGCGGCTGGTACGTCAGCGGTGCTCTGGGCTACCTCGCCGAAGATCCGGAAACCTTGCAGGAGGCTTTTGTCGCGACCAACAGCGGGCGCATGGAATCGCTCAGTTTCGTTGCTCCCCAGGCGTACCTGCTCGAACTGCTGATGCTCTGGTCGGACAGCAACCGTCACCTGAGCTTCGCCGTCGCCAGCCTGCTCGGCGTGCTCGCCGGCAGCTTGCTGAGCGCCGTCGGCAGCGGCAGCTTCCGCTGGGAAGGCTTCCGCGATCTTGAAGACACGGCCAACCACATCGTTGGCGCTGCCTTCATGGGCTTTGGCGGCGTGCTTGGCCTGGGGTGCACGATAGGCCAGGGGATCAGCGGCGTGTCGACGCTGGCACTGGGTTCGTTCGTGACGCTGGCGGCGATCATCGGCGGTGCGCTGCTCGCGCTCCATTACCAGTATCGGCGGGCGCAGTCGGCGCGCTGAATTCGGCCCGGCAGCGAAGTCGCAGAGTCAAGCCTGAGCGCCGGACGAGCCCCCGGGCACACCGCTGCGACGCGCGATGAGCACCTTGTCGACCCGGTTCTTGTCCATGTCGACGACCTCGAAGCGCAGGCCAGCGTGCTCGAAGTGATCCGAGGCGAGCGGAATCCGGCCGAGCACGTACATGACGAAGCCACCCAAGGTGTGGAAGCTGGTTTCCGCTTCGCCCGGCAAGTCGCCATGGAGGGACAGGACACCCTTCAGGCGTTCGATCGTCGTGCTGCCATCAACCAGCCACGAGCCGTCCTCACGCACCACAATGTCCTGCTCCTCGGGTAGATCCGAGGTCGGTAGGTCGCCGACGATGGCACTCAGCACGTCGGAAAGCGTCACCAATCCGAGCAGGTCGCCGTACTCGTCAACCAGCAGGACACACTGCTGGCGGACACGCCGAAAGGTCTCCAGCAAATGCGTCGTCGTCACGCTGGCCGGCATGTACAGCGGTGGTTTAATGAAAGCTTCGATGTTCAGCGGGGCACCAAGCAAAGCCGGTCCAAGCAGATCGCTGGTGCGCAGCAGCCCGACGATCTGCTCGAGACCACCGCGGCAGACGACGATGCGGCGGTATGGGCTGTCGACCAGACGTTGGCGCAGCACATCGTCGCCATCGTCCAGGTCGACCAGATAGATGTCCTTGCGGTGGGTCATGATCGAACTGACCTGCTGATCGTCCAGCCGCAGCACATTCGAAACGATGGCCCGTTCGCTGGCATGGAAGACGCCGGCATCGGCCCCCTGCCCCATCAGCACGTCGATCTCCTCGTCGGTGACCGGTGGCTGCACCACCCGTCGTGCGCCGAGCAGCCGGAGCAGCAAGCTCGACGACGAAGAGAGAAGCCAGACAACCGGCCGCGCGAATCGGGCGAGCAATTCCATCGGCCGCGCGACGAGCGCTGCGATCCGCTCGGGGGCGAGCAGACCGATGCGCTTGGGTACCAGTTCGCCGATAACGACCGAGAAATACGTGACCATGACGACCACCAGGGTCATCGACAAGCCCGCTGCGTAAGGCGCCAGCCAAGGCCATCCGGCGAGGAATTCAGTCAGCGGAAGTGCCAGCGTAGCCTCGCCGATGGCGCCGCTGAGGATGCCGACGCTGGTGATTCCGACCTGTATCGTCGACAGGAAGGTCGAGGGCTCATCGTGCAAGGCCAGGGCCGAACGCGCCCCGGCGTGCCCGTCGTCGGCCAGCTTCTGCAAGCGCGGCGGGCGCGCCGAAACGACGGCGATCTCCGACATGGCAAGCACGCCGTTGAGGACGATCAGCATGCCGAGCAAGGCTAACTCCATTGGACACGCTCCTCGCCGTCAAGGTCGTCGTCGGCTGTGCGGGAACACCCCTTGGCGGTCAGGCGGATCCCGCCGCTTGATCCGCCAGCGCCGGTGTCGGCGCGCGCGCGGGACGCTTGCGGTGACTGGAACAAGCCGGCTTGAGGCTTGTCGGGAAGGGCTTGAGGTCGCATAGACGGGGTCCGCAGTGACGAGTTGAGCGCGAGTTGGGTAGCGCCATTATAGGGAGGGGCCGGCCAAAAGGCGCGCCTTGCTGTCCTTAATCAATCAACAGCATGGGGCGAATTGGTGAACGAAGTTCTTCGCTTTGTCCAGGCGCTGGGGGCGCCTTTTCGGCGAGCAAATCGGCCCGGTTTTCCGGCCTGTTTCGAAACGGCTTGACGAAATCCAGCAGAATCAATACACTGCAATTCGTCCTGCGATTTGCAGACCAAACGCAGCCAGCCGGCTGCCTTCTTGCCGCTCTGTTGGCGGGCTTTCTGACCGCTCAGAGTACTGGCCTCAGGGACAGTGTTCCCCACGCATTCGAGGCTTTGCACCCGCCTGTAACCGCCCATCGTCAAGCCGGTTTTTTTGGCCTGACGACCAAAGTGAAGGAGAGAGCATGTCCGTAGCGATTTCGCTCAGAAGTACCACGGCGCGCCGTTCTGACGCCACCTTGAGTTTCATACAACACAGCTTGCTCGTCGTTGGATTGATGAGCCTGCTGGGCGCCGTCAAGCCAATGCTTGACGACCGCACGCAGGCCGTCCCCGACGACGGACTGTTCATGGAAGCACCGATCGTCACCGATGGTCCGGCGAACGAAATCGCACGCGCACCTGAACCGCCGGCAGAAACGCTGTCACCGCGGCTGCAGCGCGCACTCGACTTCGTCTCGCGGCGCTACCGGGTCGCTCCCGAAGCGCTGATTCCGGTCTTTGAAGCCGCCCAGAAGGTTGGCCGCGAACGGCGCATCGATCCGCTGCTGATCGTTGCCATCATCGGGATCGAATCGCGCTTCAACCCGTTTGCGGAAAGCGCCGTAGGCGCCAAAGGCTTGATGCAGGTCATCCCGGGCTACCACCTGGACAAAATCCCGAAGGGCGCCGGCGAACAGCCGTTCCTCGACCCGGTGACCAACATTCAAGTGGGCGTGCACGTGCTGGAGGAAGCCATCCGCTGGCGCGGCAGCCTGATTGCCGGTCTGCAGCACTACGGCGGCGCGGCCGAAGACCCGGAGACCGAGTACGCGAACAAGGTCCTCGCCGAGAAACAGCGGCTCGAACAGGCGGTCAGACGGGGACCAGGCGGGCGCGCCTGAGCCTTGCCCGCAACGCGCTAGCCGGCGGCGACTTCGCTACCCGCCATCCGGCGGATGGCCTGGCGGGCGTCGGCCGAGAGAACGAGTTCGGAATGGGCGAGCGGCGTCAGCAGCCGCTCGTCGAAGTGCAGCAGACCGCCTTCGTCCTCTTGCAGAAAATCGGCTTCGACAAGATTCGTGATGAACGCCGCGAACGTCGCCTTCTCCGGGAAATCGGCCGTGTTGAACTGATCGAGCAGCGACAGGCGGCGCGCCAGCAGATGGCATTGATCTTCCAGCGCCTGGCGCGACAGCTTGCCCGGGCCGTGCCGCTCGAGCAGGGCCAGGGTGAGGAAATGGCGTTCGAGCAACGGCCGGATCGTCTCGCCAACCAGGCGCAGCTCGGCTGATTCCTGGCTGATCGGGTCGGCCGCTGCCAGTCGGCCGGAGACCTGCGAGCGGCGCAGCAGACCGCGTGCCAGGAAGACATCGACAATGGCTTCGCTCGCACCCGGCAGTTCGTCGTCGGTCCAGCGCAGAAAGAGTTCTGCCCGCATCAGCGTGCAGAT
>NZ_JAVMKF010000132.1:0-4995 GCF_031732815.1 Accumulibacter sp.
CGAGAACCTGGTTGAGCTCGGCAAGCAGCGTGCCGGCGCGCGCGGTGACGACCAGTTCGGTCGGCTCGTAAGCGACGATTCCCTGGTAGCTCCCGACGGCGAGGAGATCACCGCGTTCTTCGCCGCCGTAGAAGCGCTTGCTGCCTCCGCCGCGGATCGCCAGGCGGCCGCCGGTACGGGCCGCTTGGCGGACTTGCTCGGACCACTCGTCGATCAGCGTAGTCATGCCTGCCCCGGCGCGCTGGCAGCGCTTCCGGCGCGCGCCTGGGTGTATTCCCGGCAGCGCGCCAGCGTGGGAATTCCCTTGCCGGGATTGAGCAGGCCGGCTTCGTCGAAGGCCGCTTTCAAACGGTGAAACGCGGCAATTTCGGCGGTGCTGAACTGTTCGGCCATCAGCATCACCTTTTCCAGGCCAACGCCGTGCTCGCCGGTGATCGTTCCGCCGAAGCGCACCGACAATTCGAGAATGTCGGCGCCAAAAGCTGCGGCGCGCTCCAGCTCACCGGCCTGGTTGGCGTCGTACATGATCAGCGGATGGAGGTTGCCGTCACCGGCGTGGAAGACGTTGGCGCAGCGCAGGCCGTACTTTTCGGACAGGCCGCCGATCGCCTCGAGCATCTCCGCCAGGTGCTTGCGGGGAATCGTTCCATCCATGCACAGGTAATCCGGCGTCATTCGACCGACGGCCGGAAAAGCCGCCTTGCGGCCCGCCCAGAACCGCAAGCGCTCGGCTTCGTTCTGCGACACGCGGATCATCGAGGCACCACTCTTTTCGATGACCGCGGTCATCCGGCCAATTTCCTCGGCGACCTCTTCCGGCGTACCGTCGGATTCGCAGAGCAGGATGGCCTCGGCGTTCATGTCGTAACCCGCGTTGACGTAGGGTTCGACAGCGTGAATAGCCTTCTTGTCCATCATCTCCAGGCCGGCCGGAATGATCCCGGCGCCGATGATGCTGGCCACCGCATCACCCGCCTTGCGCACGTCGGCGAACGAGGCAATGACGACCTGGGCAAGTTCCGGCTTGGGTGTCAGCCTGACGGTGATTTCGCTGATCATCGCGAGGAGGCCTTCCGAACCATTGATCAGAGCGAGCAGATCGTAGCCGGCAGCATCGAGCGCCGCGCTGCCGAACTCCACCACATCGCCTTCGATCGTCAGACCACGCACGCGCAGGACGTTATGCACGGTCAGGCCATACTTCAGGCAATGCACGCCGCCGGCGTTTTCGGCGACGTTGCCGCCGATTGTGCACGCGATCTGCGACGACGGGTCGGGTGCGTAATAGAGGCCGTAAGGCGCAGCCGCTTCCGAAACGGCCAGGTTGCGCACGCCCGGTTGGACCACTGCCGTCCGCGCCAGCGGGTCAAGCTTGACGATCTTCTTGAGTTTGGCCAGCGAAACGACGACGCCGTCAGGGTGCGGCGTGGCGCCGCCTGACAAGCCGGTTGCCGCGCCGCGCGCCACGACGGGCGCGTGCAGCGCGTGGCAGATGCGCAGGACGGCCTGGGTCTGCGCTTCGTCTTCGGGCAGCGCGACGAGCAATGGCAGGTGGCGATACGCGGTCAGCCCGTCGCAATCATAAGGCCGCATCTCTTCTTCGTCGGCCAGCAGGGCATGCGCCGGGAGCACCGCGCGCAAACGGCTGATGAGGACCGCTCGGTCGACCGTAAAACGCTGGTCGGGAAGGCCTGTTGCGCTGCTCATGGGCTACCCCCGGAGTTGGAAGTGGAACGTTGGCGTCTACCCTCGGCAGCTAGAATACTACAGTTCTCCTTGCGGCGCGCGGGTCTGACGGGCGAGCGTAGGGATGCTCCTGTCGTAGTCTGCGGCCAGGGCAGAGTGCTGGCGACTGCTTGGCTGCCTGTTCCTGTCCCGAGGGTCTGTGTTGATGATCAAATATGCTGAGTGCCTGCCGGGCGCAAGGGAACGCGGCTGGCGGTCGCTGCAGCGCCCGCCGCTGCACCATCGGTCACTCGTCGAACCTCGGAGACAATCCGGTTCAATCCCTGTTCGCTGTGCCCCAGTACCTCGCTCGCCTGGGCGACCAGGGCGGTCGACGCGGCGCCGCGGCGGCCGATTTCGGCCAGCTCGCGGAACATGTCGGTAATTGCGGTCAGTTGCTTGCCCTGATCGGTCGATGAAAGGGCAATGTCCGCCAACGAGGAGGAGAGTTCGCCCACCAGCCGCAGCGTGGCGCTCAGTTGGCCCTGCGCCTGGGACAGATCAGTCTGGCTGAGGTCGATCTGCTGTTCGAGTTTCAACGCCCGCTGGTCGATGCTCGACTTGAATTCCTGGCTCACCGCGGCCAACCGGGTGCGCGCATCGGCGGCCATCGCGTTGATCTCGACGGCTGCCTTGTCACTGAGCGCAGCCAGGCGCGATACCTCATCTGCGACGACGGCGAACCCGGCGCCTGACGCACCAGCGCGCGCCGCCTCGATCGCCGCATTCAGCGCCAGAAGCTTGGTCTTCGTGGCAATGTCGTTGATCATTTTGTTCTTCTCGGCGATGTCGCGGAACCAATCGTCGATCTTGAGCATTCCGTCCTGCATTTCGCGCGAAGCGCCGGCCATTCCATTGGCGCCCTGGACGAGCGCCGACACGGCGTCGTCGAGACGTTCGATCGATTGCGAACTGGCGCTCATGGCCCGCGTTGCTTCCTGAACCTGGCGATCGGACTGCGCGGCCGAGGCGCCATTCTGGTCGACAATCCGGCCGATCACCGCAAAGCAATCCTGCGCGCGGAGCAGCGCCTCGTCCTGCGCGCGCGCGACGTCCTGCAGGGCAACCACCGAGTGCGCCAGATGGTCGACGGTTGCCTGCGTTTCCTGCGTTTGCGCGAGCAGCGAATCGACGGCGCCCTCGAGCGGGCGGCCGATCATCACGCTCAGTCGGCGGGCAAGCCATGCCGAAGCGCCTACTGCCAAGGCGAACGCCACGCACGCAGCATAGGTGCCGAAGGTAATTGAACCAAGCGCCCGCGAAAACGCATTGCCGACGCCTTTCGAGGTGAGCTCGACCGTGTTACCCAGCGTGTTGCGAATTTTCGTGACTGCCGGAAGATAGCCGTCGACGAAGGATCGTAGCGCCTGCTCGCGCTCGCCCTTGAGCGAGTTAGCCCGGATCTCGTTCTGTATCGAGCTGATCAGCGTCAGATCGAAGGAGAGGAACTCATCGATCTCGGATTTCACCGACGCGTCATCAACCTCTCTCTTCAGGCGCTCCAGGCCTTTGGTCAGGCCGGAAAAATGGTCCTCGTACGCCTGCCAGGTCGGCTCGCTGGGCGTAGTCATGAAAGCGCCCATGGCGCTCATGCTGTCCTGCAAACCCATCAGCAGTTTCTGCGCCGCCAGCGCTTGCGCCTGATGCTCCAGCATGTGGGGGCGCTGGGCAATGGCGAACAGGCCGCAAAGCAGGCTGATCAGGAATGCCACGCTCATGACGCCGACAATCATCCAGGTGAGCAGCCTGACTTTCGCCTGTAGCGACAAACTTGCGACGCGAGCGCCGATCGTAGCGAAGCTCAAACGCCGAACGAATCCGGGTTGTCGCACCACACGCACCTCCTCTCTCACCGGGCGGGGGAAAGTCAGGCCCCAGCGCCGGCTGCCGGGGCAAGAGGCGGAACGGTCAAAGCCGCGCGGTGTGCTACTTCAGCTCATCGCAGAGCTTGATCACCGCCATCAGCCGCTCCTTTTGTTCGCCGGTCACCAGCTTTTCCGCTTCAGCGGTGTTACCGGCGAGGATCAGCGGAACGACCTGGGTCTCGCGCACCCGGTTGAACTCGGCCCAGATCTTCTTCATCTCGTCAAGCTTTGCTTTCTTGTCTGCTGCAACGTTGACGTCCCGGAGCAGACTGCTGACCTTGTCGGCCGAAGTCTTGACCAGTGTCTGCTGATCCGGTCCGCGCTTGTCCGGGTTCTTGAGCATGGTCATCAACGAGTCACGAACCGGACCAATCGCCGCTCTGACGTCGGCTGTGGTCGCCGCAGCGACCGGCAGGGCAAGCGCGAGCGACAGACAAAGCGCCAGTGAGCACCATCCTTTGACCGAGTGAAGCATGCCAACCCCTCCTGAAAACGTGGCCAGTTTGATCGAAGGGAGCGTTGCCCGCTTGAGCACGACGACGCTCCCTGCTTGTTCAACGTCCGGAACTGACATTACTTGAGCACAATCGACATCCGACTGCGCGCGCCAGGCCGGTGTGCCGGCGCCGCAGCGCCAAGAGCGACACGCGGTCTTGTCGCCGATCACTCGGCCAGCGCGGCGACTGCGCCGCGGCGGTGTCCCGCTTTGGCCGCTCGTCGCAGGCAGGGTTAGAATCGCGCCTTGTCCCTGCTGCTGTTTGCCAGGTGAGACTGGCTGACATTTTTTTTGCCACGCGGCTCCGTCGTGTGCGGTAATCCGTTTTCCCATTCTGCGCGTGGTGTACGCGATGGATCGACATGCCCGGGTCCTCTTCTGACGCGTTCCGCGATTTTCCTGGCAGACGCTGGCTGAACGTCGCCCTGCGCACCGTTCACCTGGTTGGCATCGTCCTCCTCGGGGCGGCCTTGCTTGGCGCCGGAAACGTCGTCGCGGGCGCCAGCCTGACCCTCGTTTCCGGGCTGTCCATGTTGGCCGTCGACACCTGGACCAATGCGGCTCACCTGCGTGAAGTCGCCGGTTTCGGTGTACTCGTCAAACTGCTTCTGCTTGGTTTGGCCAGCGCACAGCCAGCGCTGGTGTTACCGATCTTCTGGCTGCTGATCGTCCTTTCCGCGTTGCTCGCGCACGCCCCGAGTCGCTTGCGGCATCGCCGCCTGTTCTAGCCGGAAGTGGGGCAAGGGGCAAGACGGAAGCCGATGCGGTCAGCGCGCCGGCTTTTCCACTCGTGTTAGAAGAGGCCGTCGAACAGTTGCACGTCGACGGTCTCGCCCGGTTGAACGCCGGCGCAGGCCTCGGACAGAACGACCAGGCAATTGGCTTCCGACATCGAACGCAGGATTCCCG
>NZ_JAVMKF010000133.1:0-28056 GCF_031732815.1 Accumulibacter sp.
AGTGGCAGCCGATCGTCGGGGTGATTCCGCCGCTCGATCAGGCGCAGTGGGAGGAAACCTTCGCCAAGTACAAGAAAACCCCCGAATTTGAAAAGGTTAATCACCAGATGACGCTGGACGAATTCAAGGGCATCTTCTATTGGGAATACTGGCACCGGGTTCTCGGTCGACTGATCGGCCTGGTCTTCCTCGTCCCGTTTCTCTTCTTCTGGTTGCGGCGCAGGATCGAACCCGGCCTGGTTCCCAAGCTGCTCGGAATCTTTGTTCTCGGCGGCCTGCAGGGCGCGATGGGCTGGTACATGGTACAAAGCGGTCTGGTGGACGACCCACGCGTCAGCCATTACCGGCTGACCGCGCACTTATCGCTTGCCTTCCTGCTCTTCTTCGCGATGTTCTGGCTGGCGCTCGACCTGTTGGCCCCGCGCGCCGATCAGGCGCCCAACACAAGACTGCGGGGAGTGCAGCGCTTCGGTTTCTGGCTGGCGATCCTGGTTGCCTTGATGGTCGTCACCGGTGGCTTCGTGGCCGGAATCCGCGCCGGCAAGGCGTATAACACCTTTCCGCTCATGCAGGGGCATTTCATGCCTCCCGAAAGCTTTCTGCTCGAACCCTGGTATCTAAATTTTTTCAACAACATGGCACTGGTCCAGTTCAACCATCGGCTGGGCGCCTGGCTGCTGGCGTTTCTCGTGCCGTGGTTCTGCTGGAAAGTCAGGTCAGCTTCGGTTTCACCGGCGGCCGACTTGGCCGCCCTGCTTCTTTTGCTCGCCGTTGGCAGCCAGATCGCGCTCGGCATCGCAACGCTGCTGCTCGGTGTTCCGGTCGCCCTTGGCGCTGCGCATCAGGGCTGGGCAATGGTTGTCTTCGCCCTGTTGCTCTGGGTGAATCATGAACTCCGGGTCGACCGGGTGGCCGGCCGGCTCGCCTGAGCGGTGTTGGTGTTCGCCATGGGCGTGCTGCCCGGCTGATCTGCGCGCCCGCCGCCGGCGCAGCTCAATGCGATTTGTGCCCGCCCGTCGTGCCCGCCGTCAGATCACGTACTTCTGCCTTGATTTCAAGCTTTTCGGAGGTGTTGTCCGGGCGCTCGAGGTGGAGTGTCAGGGGAACCGTATCACCCTTGCGCAAGGGCTGAACGAGTTTGATCAACATGATGTGGTAGCCGCCCGGGCCGAGTTCAAGCGTCTTGCCCGCAGCCAGAGGGAGACGCGCAATGGCGCGCATCTTCATCACGCTGCCCTCCATCTTCATCTCGTGAATCTCGGTCACTGCCGCGGCGGGACTGCTGGCGCCGACGATCGCTGCAGCCGTGGGGCTGGTGATGCGCATGAACGCCCCGGTCGCCTGCTGACCGGGCACCGTGCCGCGCACCCAGGCGTCCTTGACTTCCACGTCTACCGCTTGTGCGGCGCTCGCTGCGAAGCCGATCAGGATCGCTATGGCCAGGCCAATCGAGTTTGTTTTCAAGCTCTTCTCCTTCAGTGTCGACGAAACGCGCATGATAGACGCAAACTTCGCGAGGCCCCTGCGACACACCGTCGCAGGAGGGTCGCGCGCTCACGGTTTGCGCAGCCAGTTTCCCCGCGCGTCCTCGATCCACCATCCCGAGTGGAACTGTTCGTGCCAACGCCTGACCTGTGCTCGGCGCGCGGCCGGTTCGGCGCTTTGGCCGCCGTGCGCTTCGGCGAGGGCGTAGATCAGCGAGTTTCGATCGGGGTTTTCGTTGTCGATCAGTTTCTCGGCAATTTGTCTTTGCGCCAGGTTCAGGCGGCTGGCGTCGCGCAGCTTGATCATGCCATCGTGGCCGAGTCCGATGACGCCAGCTTCGTAGAAGCGGACGAGTCTCGACGTGCGCTGCGCAAGGCTGTGTTTGACGACGATTACCGGCGGCGTGCCGATGTCGAGATTGATTGTTTCACCACTGGCTGTGGCAAGTAGCGGCAGGCAGAAGAGGGCGAGCAGGACAAGGCGGCAGGGCATGGCGGATGATGACTCCAGGGTGAGCGCTTAACGGCCTGCGAGCAGCCGCCTGAGGTCGGCAGCGACGTTGTCGATCGCTTCACCGTGGCGGATCAGCAGGCGCAGGCGGCCCTGACGGTCGAAGGCGTAGCTGCCGGTCGAGTGGTCTATGCTGTAGCTGCCAGGCAGGGTGCCCGGATGCTTGACGTAGAACACCTTGAAGTCTCTGGCCGTCGCCGCCGTTCTGGCCTCGTCACCGTACAGGCCGATGAAGCCGGGATGAAACGCCCTGACGTATTCGGCGAGGACGGGCGGCGTATCGCGCAGCGGATCGAGTGTGACAAAGACCACCTGTACGTCGCCGGCGCTCTCGCCAAGTTGCTGCAGGACATCGCGCATGGATGCCAGTGTCGTCGGGCAAACATCCGGACACTGCGTATAGCCGAAAAAGAGAAGGACGACCTTGCCTTTGAAATCGCCCAGACGGCGTGCCTTGCCCTGATGGTCGGTGAGCGCAAAGTCCTTGCCCCAATCGGCGCCGGTGATATCGGTTGACTTGAACGCGGGGGCCTCATGACAGCCGGAAAGCAAGAGGCTGAGGCAGAAGATCAACAGGGTGTGCAGTTTGATCATGGTGTTCGTATTGGACTTCGAGGCATTTTCGCGTCCTCCCGGAGAATTGCCTTGATCTGCGCTAATCCTTGGCCGCCGCAGCGGGCTGCGCGGCAACCGGGCCGCCTGGACGCGCCGTGCTCGACGACGGAGAGCGTGTGCTGACCGCTGCTCGCCGGGTTCTTCCGGCTGAGACGAGCGCCAGGGCTTCGTTGGCCAGCAGGGCGCCAAGAACGAGTGCGCCGCCGATCAGCGTACTCGTCGAGGGCTGCTCGCCGGCGCCGATCCACGCCCAGCTGACGCCGAAAACGACTTCGAGCAGATTGAGCAGCGAAATCTCGGCCGCCGCCAGAACGCTCGACAGACGCACGACCAGAAGGCACGGAATGGCGAGCTGGAAGACGCCGAGAACCGCCAGCAAGGCGAGATCGCGGGGCGATGCGGCAGACGGCAAGGCGAGCGGCAAGGTAACCGCGGATGAGAGGACGGCGCCAATCAGAACCGCTGGCAGCATGTCGTGTGGCGGGCTGTGTTCTGTTCTCGGCGCGCGCTGGGCAACGAACTGCAGCATCGTGAAGTTGAGCGCAGCCGCCATCGGCACGGCGAGTGCGACAAGGGTTCCGGTCCAGGACATTGCACTGCGCGCCTCTTGTCCGAACATCCAGCCTATGCCCAGGCCGCCGACGGCAATCGCCAGCCAGGTCCGGCGTGCCAGCTGGTGGCCAAGAAAGCTGCGCGCGAAGAGCGCGGTGAGCAGCGGGCCGACGGCCATGGTCACCAGGACGTTTGCTACGGTGGTCAGCGTGAGGGCGAGCATGAACGCGGTGAACATGATTCCCCAGCACAGCCCGGAGAACCAGACGGGCCAGGGCGAACGCACGATGCCGCGCCAGAGGCCTGGGCCGCGCAGGAAACGCAAACCGACCGCCAAGGCAGCGGCGTTGAAGGCGCTGCGCCAGAAGGTCACCTCGAAACTGCCGGCACCGTCCAGGTGGCGGGTGACGACGCCGGCGATGCTCCAGAGAAAGGTGACCAGCACCATCAGCGCGACGGCACGGCTATGAGTCATTCGGCGAAGTTCCGTTGCGCAAGCGCCCGGCGTCCAGGGAAAGGCGATATTGTGCGCCGGATCGGGGAGGAATTGAAAGCGGCAGTCAAGCGCCAAGGCTGGCCGGTCGATCTGGCCGCCGCCTCTGGAGAACGCTTCGGCAGCCCCCTGCAGCGCGTCGACCGGGCACGATTTAATGTCAAATGGACGGTTTTTGTGTCGCGCCAGCCGACGTATTTGGCTATCATTCTTTCTGTCCATTCCTGTGTTTCGCGGAACAAATCCATGCGCAAGAACCTACCCGTTACCGACCTCGAGACGATTCTTCCCGACAACGAGTTCATCTATTCGCGTACCGACATCAAAGGCGTAATCGTCGAGGCCAACGAGGCTTTTGCCAGCGTAAGCGGTTTTCGTCCCGAAGAGATGATCGGCCAGCCGCACAACATCGTGCGCCATCCCGACATGCCGGAGGAGGCTTTCGCCGACCTCTGGCGCGACCTGAAGGCGGGTGGTCCGTGGCGCGGAATCGTCAAGAACCGGCGTAAGGATGGTGGCTACTATTGGGTGGTGGCAAACGTCTCTCCGGTGCGCGAGCACGGCCAGGTGGTTGGCTATCAATCGGTCCGCAGCCGCCCGAGCCGCGAGGAAATTGCTTCGGCTGATGCAGCGTATCGGCAAATGCGTGCGGGCGGGAGCTCGCTGGGGATCGAACATGGCCGCGTCATTACGCGGCGCGCGCGTTCGCTTGCCGGTCTGTTTTCGCTGCGCGTACAACTGACAGGCATCGCGTTGGCTGAACTCGGCGCGACGGCGCTCTACTTTGTCGCCAGCCAGGGAGGGGAGCGGATGCTCCTGGCCGATGTCCTGGCTGCACTCCTGGCGCTGTACGGGCTGTTTTTTCTGTTGCACTACGCGCCTCGCCTGCATGGCAATCTGGCTGAGTTCGCCGCCTGGCTTGAGCGTATCCTGACGACTGGCAACCTGAAGCAGCGCTGCGCATCGACTCGTATGGACCAGCTTGGAAGGGTCATTCACCAGACTGACAAGTTCGTCTGTTCGGTGCAGGCGACGGTGCAGGGAATGGCGGACCTGGCGGCGCACGTGCGGGCGGCGACGCGCGAGGTGAGTCAAAGCGTCGACCAGGTACACGGGGCAGCGCGCAAGCAGAGCGAAGCGACGACGGCGGCCGCAGCGGCTGTCGAAGAGGTCACCGCATCGATCGGCGAAGTCGCGGAACATGCACGTTCGACGCGCGATGTGGCGCATCAGACGAGCGAGGTGTCGCACGAGGGAGCCGCTCGCTCGGAAGAGGCCTGCCAGGCAATCACCTCCCTTTCGGAAACCGTCAAGGTATCGGCTGGACAGGTCGAGACGCTCGGTCAACGTTCCGCCCAGATCAGCCAGATTGCCGCGGTGATCAAGGAGATCGCCGACCAGACGAATCTGCTCGCCTTGAACGCGGCGATCGAAGCCGCCCGCGCTGGCGAACAGGGTCGTGGTTTCGCGGTTGTCGCGGACGAGGTGCGCAAGCTGGCCGAGCGTACCGGCAAGGCGACGCAGGAAATCAGCAGCATGATCACAATCATCCAGAACGAGACGCAGCTTGCCGTCGACAGCATGCGCGCAGGCGCCGCGCAGGTTGGCGATGGGGTGAATCTGGTGCACTCGGCGCAGGCGATCCTGCAGCGCATTCAGGACGAAATGGTGGACACCATGCGCCGCGTTGACGAGATATCGCATGCCTCGTCCGAGCAGCAGTCGGCGATGAATCAGTTGGCCCGGAACGTCGAACAGGTCGCGATGATGACCGAGCAGAATGTCTCGGTCGTCGCGCAAAGCGGTCTGCTGGTGGAGAAACTCAGTGCGATCGTCGAGCGGATGGAAAAGGCGGTGAATCAGTTCGCGGTTTGAACAGGCCGTGCCGGCGTCGCAGGCGGCTACCGGTGGGCGCTCGCGCGCCGGCCACCACGATCTCAGCCAAAGGGGACGATCAGCTTATCCCAGCCGGAGCCATGCGCGCTGCTCTTGTCGTTCTCATGGCTGAGTGCCGCGGCAATGCGTTGTTCCAAGTCAGACAAGGATTCCCCCAGGCTCTTGAACTTCCTGCGATCAGGCCCATTACGTCGCTCGCTGCCGCGGCGCCGATCGCTGTCCTGGCGCCGATCAGCGCCCGTACGACGGTCGCCCAAGTCAGGTGACGGCGCTTTGGCAACTTGGCTCAGCTCCTCAAGGTCGTGCTTGTTCGTCATCGGTATCTCCTGGCCTGTTGTTCACCCACAGGCAGTCTGTTGCGTCCCGGCAGTAGAGAAGCAGTCGATCACTCAATCAGGCGGGCGGCGTTGGCCCTCAGCGCCACGCAGCGGGCGAGGACGTTGAAAAAGACTTAGCTTCCTCGGCCAAGCCTGCGATAAAGCGCACGGCCGGCTTCCCTGCGGCGGGCAGCGGCGAATGCACGTTGTCGGGCGACGGCGGTGCACTCGGGCGGCCAGTTGGCGCAGCGGCCGACAAATGAATCCGGTCAGCCGACGAGCCCACCAGCGCAAGAATGATTCGAGACGGTTGACCAAGCGCAGCGCCCATCGGACAGCCACCATTATAGAGGCCCTTCTCAGCAAACACCGGAGTTGACCATGGGCAGGCGCCGACAACGCCGGCCGATCGATGGCGTCGGCAGGCAGCAACGCGCGCGCGTCCTCCTCGGCACACCCTGTGAGCACAACTCGGTAAGTCTAGAAACATGATCAATCTGGCCTTGCTTCAGTCGCTGTGGACGAGCCGGCTCCGGTTTGGCGGCAGTCGCCCGACGCTTGCTGTCGATCCTCTCTCCGCCAGCAGGCATCGGATATCATAGGAAGTGCGCTGCAGGTGCCTAAGAACTGTGAACGCGCTTTTACAAGTTGACGGTGGGCGAATCGCGTCTGCCTGGGCGCAGGTTGGCGCCGATCGAATGACAAAAAAATCCCGGCGGGTTGATCAGACCACTGCCGGGACAAGGGGAGGATTCACTAACCAGGGACTACACTCTGCGCGACCGTGGTCAGCGACAGACGGGCGGCTGTCGCTGCCGATCGGCGCTGAACGCGATTTCTACGACTCATTCCTCAGGAACCGCGCCGGAAATCATCGCCTTCACTTCCTGAATCGGCCGCTGCGAGAAGAACTTTAGGGCAGCGGGCGAGATTTTTTCTTCCCCAAGGGGCGCGCGCCGGCTGTTGGCGCAACCCCGAGCTGATCGAAATCGTCTGGACTGCACCGGTGGGCACGCCGGGGAGGGCGACGACAGGCGTGGCCTCAGATCCTGAACTGCCCTGCCGCGGTACGCATCGCGTTGGCGAGTTCCTCGAGCGATCTGGCTGATCTTGCCGTCTGTTCCGCCGCCCGACTATTCTCTTCGCAGGTATTGACCATCGTCTCGATGTGTGACCCGATGCCCTGGCTGGCTTCCGTCTGGCGCGCCAGGGCAGACGAAATCTCGGTCACGACGGCGATCACGCGTTCGGCCCCGCCCTTGATCTCGTTGATCGCATTGCCCGCCTGCTGAGCCAGATCGACACTCGTGTCGACGCTGAGGACGGTCTCGTTCATCGCGCCGACGGCAAGACGGGCGCTGCCCTGGATGGTGCCGATCATCTGCGTGATCTCCTCGGTGGCTTTGGTGGTCCGCTCAGCCAGTTTACGCACCTCGTCGGCGACCACGGCAAAACCGCGGCCTTGTTCACCTGCCCGCGCGGCCTCAATCGCAGCGTTGAGCGCGAGCAGATTGGTCTGCTCGGCAACTTCCCGGATCACCTGAACGACGTTCGAGATGCGGTCCGAATGCATCCCCAACTGGGTGATGGTGTCGGCGGCGCTACGCACGGTCTGCGCCATCTTCTTCATCGTCACGGCGGCATCATTGATGATCTGCCCGCCCTGACTCGAGATCTGACCGGACTGACGCGAAATTTCATTCGCTTCGCCTCCTTCCTCCGACATTCGGCTGATATTTGAGGTCACCTCTTCGACGGCCACGGCGATCGCTCCGGCGGCCTCGGCCTGTCTGGCGGATATTCCGGCAAACTGCTGCGAAGACAAGGTCAGCGTGTGTGACGCATTGGAGAGTTCGCCGACGTTGTCGAGGATCACGTGCAGGGCGCCCTGCATCGTCTGCATCAAGGCATTGAACGAGCTGGCGGTTGAACCGACCTCGTCGTTTCCGTCGACCGGCACGCGTCGTGTGAAGTCGGACTGCTGCTCGATGTCGCCGATGACTGTCTGCATCTGGCGCAGTGGCCGGGTGATCGAGCGGATGATGAACCAGGCGGCGATCGTGCTCAGTACCAGCCCGGCAGACAGCAGGCTGATGACGACAATCGTCGTCCTGCGGCCGGCCTCTGCGTGCTTGTCGAACTCGCTGCTCGCTTGCGCCTGTTCGAGCTTCATCAGCTTGGACAAGGACTGTCGCGTCGCGGAAAAGGAGCGCGCGGAGTCGCCCTTGAGCATCGTCATCGCGGCCTCGTAGTCGCCTTTTCGAGCCATGTCGATTGTCGCTTTGCTGTCAGCCAAGTACTTGCTCCGGGCGCTGACGAATTCGTCGGAGAGCGCCTTTTCTTCGTTCCCAGCCGCCGCGAGCACTAGTTTCCAGGCCTTTTCCACCTGTTCGATAGCCCTCTCCGCTTCCTTGAAGGGTCCTTCGGCCGCGCTGGAACTTTCGGCGTTCATGCCGATGACCAACTGGTTGTGCTGCTGATAGAGGCCGTCGAGCACCTCGGCCAGATTGATCAGGGTAAGCGTGTTGCTCTCATAGACCGTCTGCAGCCCCTGGGTCGTTGCGGAAATTCCACGCAGCCCGATGAAACCGGTCAGCCCGGAAATAGCCAAGACGATGGCGACGAGCAGTGCGAGTCGGGAACCGATGTTGATCTTACCAAGCATGGTGGAAGCCTCTGATCGGGTTTGACGGCGAGCCTATTTCTTCCTGTAGAAGTCGACGACCTTCTTCGCCGCGCCAGCCGGCTGACCGATGGTGACCAGACCCATCGGACGAATCATCACCGGCGCCTTGACGACCTTGCTGTCGCCCGCCGACGCCTGCATGAAGACATCGGCGGCGGCGCCAAAGCCGCCCGGGTTGCGCGATACCCAGGTGATCACTTCCTTCGGCGAACGCACTTCGGTAGCGCCCTGCACATATTCGGCGCCATCCATCATCGCCTTCTTGAAGAACTGCCCGGGGGCCAACGACGGTTCGGTGACCACGACCTTGATCGGCAGGTCAGGGCCGCCAACCTCGTTCCAGTTGACGATCTTTCCGGTCGCGATACCTTTGAGCTGCGCCTTGGTCAGGGAAGCGACGGGGTTGCTCTTGTGAACGATGACGACAAGTTCGTCCGAGCCGATTTCTGTGAACACCAGGTTGGCGGGTACCTTGATCTCGCGTCCTTCGGCTTTCGCGGCCTTCTGGGCAGCGCCGACGGAATCGGCCAGCGTGTCGCCAACGGCCGCAACCGATACCTTGCCGTCAATCAGGGCGAGGACGCCACGACCGGTGCCGACTCCGGAAAGCTTGACGTCGACGCCAGTGGCCGCCTTCAACTCGGCGGCTTTGGGTTCGATCACTTCCTTCTGCGGCGTCGTTCCGCCAGCGATCTCCAAAGTTTCCGCCTGGGCGACCGAAACCCAGAAGGACGCAGTGATGAGGGCGAGGGCAGCGATCGATAGAGTAGGGCGCATGACCAATCTCCTGTGGGTAAGGTGTTCAAGGTGAGAGGAACTCAGGTGCATTGATCAATGACGGCAACTCTGGGGTCCGACTTTAGGGCATTGGCCAGCCCCCGGAAAAAGGGGGGGGTCGGTTTGTCCGTCGCTCTGCCCGAAGTGGCCCAGCGACTGTCGCAAGGTTTGCCGGGTGATCTGCGTGCGCTCGTCAAACGCCTTTCGCCAAGCGCGAGTTCTGACGGTAGAATGAAGCACTTGGCGAAGGAGCGAGAGCATGCGTTTCAGTGGAACCGAAACTTACGTGACGACGCGCGATCTGACGCTCGCCGTCAACGCGGCAATCACCTTGCAGCGACCGCTGTTGATCAAGGGTGAACCAGGAACCGGCAAGACGATGCTCGCCGAGGAAGTTGCCGCCGCGCTCGGCCTGCCGCTTTTTCAGTGGCATATCAAGTCGACGACCAAGGCGCAACAGGGACTGTATGAGTATGACGCGGTTTCGCGCCTGCGCGACTCGCAGCTTGGTGAGGCGAAAGTCGCCGACATCGCCAGCTACATTCTCAAAGGTGTGCTGTGGCAGGCGTTCGAGTGCGCAAGCCCGGCAGTCGTGCTGATCGACGAAATCGACAA
This sequence comes from Accumulibacter sp., assembly GCF_031732815.1. Classification (GTDB taxonomy): domain Bacteria; phylum Pseudomonadota; class Gammaproteobacteria; order Burkholderiales; family Rhodocyclaceae; genus Accumulibacter. The sequence continues at coordinate 9,947 of NZ_JAVMKF010000133.1, forward strand.
GGCCGACATCGAGTTTCCCAACGATCTCCTGCGCGAACTCGACCGCATGGAGTTTTTCGTTTACGAGACGCGCCAGAACGTGCGTGCGCGCCACCGCCCGGTCGTTTTCATCACCTCGAACAACGAGAAGGAACTGCCGGACGCCTTCCTGCGCCGCTGCTTCTTCCACTACATCAAGTTTCCGGACAGGGAGACGATGGCGCGCATCGTCGACGTGCATTTTCCCGGCCTGAAGCCAGCGCTGCTGCGTGAGGCTCTGGAAGTGTTTTTCGAGCTGCGCGAGATTCCCGGGCTGAAGAAGAAGCCATCGACCTCCGAACTTCTTGACTGGCTCAAGCTCTTGCTGGCCGAAGACATTCCGCCGGAAGTCCTGCGCAGCAAGGATCAGAAGGTGGCGATTCCACCCCTGCACGGTGCACTGCTGAAGAACGAGCAGGACGTCCATCTGTTCGAGCGCCTGATCTTCATGGCGCGGCACAACCGCTGAACGGGGCGGCCGGACGCGGGCGGGTGGCGGTGCAAACGCGAGGACTTGGCAGGCGATTCTCCTGGGCTGCACGCGGCGGGAGCCGGCAATGCTGATCGACTTTTTCCTGCATCTCAAGAGCAGTCGCCTGCCGGTGTCGATCAACGAGTTTCTGGCGCTGCTGCGGGCGCTGCAGGAACACGTCATCGGACCGAGCATCGACGATTTTTACGTCCTGGCGCGGGCGCTGCTGGTCAAGGACGAGAGCAATTTCGACAAGTTCGATCGCGCTTTCGGGGAGTACTTCAAGGGCGTCGAAGCCCTTCCTGGAATGGATGTCCTGATTCCGGAGGACTGGCTGCGCCAAGCGGCAAAGAAGCATTTGACCGACGCCGAACGGGCGAAGCTCGAAAAACTGGGCTGGGACAAGTTGATGGAGACCTTCCGTCAGCGCCTGGCCGAGCAGCGGGGGCGTCATGCCGGTGGCAGCAAATGGATCGGCACCGGCGGTACGTCTCCCTTCGGTCACGGTGGAACCCATCCGGAGGGAATTCGTGTTGGCGGGCGGAGCGAGAATCGCTCGGCGGTCAAGGTCTGGGAAAAGCGCGAGTACCGCAACCTTGACGATAGCGTCGAACTCGGTACGCGCAATATCAAGATTGCCTTACGCCGCCTGCGGCGCTTTGCGCGCGAAGGTGCGGCCGACGAACTCGACCTGGAAGCGACGATCGCTGGAACTGCACGCAATGCCGGCTGGCTCGACCTCAGATTGCGGCCAGAACGGCATAACGCGGTCAAAGTCCTGCTCCTGCTCGACATCGGTGGCTCGATGGACGACTACGTGCGCGTCTGCGAGGAACTCTTCTCCGCCTGCCGCAGCGAGTTCAAGCACCTCGAGCACTACTACTTCCATAACTGCGTCTACGACTACCTGTGGCGCGACAATCGCCGACGCCACAGCGAACGCACGTCGACGGTCGAGGTAATGCACACTTACGGTAACGACTACAAACTGATTCTGGTCGGCGACGCAGCGATGAGCCCCTACGAACTGGTCCAGCCGAATGGCAGCCTGGAGTTCAACAACGCTGAACCCGGCGCCGTGTGGTTGCGTCGGCTGACCGACGCCTGGCCACACGCGGTCTGGCTTAACCCGGAGCCCGAGCATTCCTGGCTGTACCGGCAATCGACGTCATTGATCCACAACCTGCTCGGTGGGCGAATGTTTCCACTGACGCTTGAAGGACTGGAGCGCGGAATGCGCTTGCTCAGTAAAGCCTGAACGCGATGATGCCGAGGAGAACTGATGCCGTTTGATCCCCCTGAACTGACCACGCTCGCCCTCAGCCTGCATGAGGGTGTGGCTGAGGTCTGCCTCAATCGGCCCGAGCGCTTGAATGCGATGAACGCGGCCATGTGGCAGGAGTTGCGCAGCACATTTGCCTGGGCAGACGCGGCGCCGCAGGTGCGCGTCGCCATCCTGCGCGGTGCCGGAAGGAACTTCTGTAGCGGCATCGACTTGGCGCTGCTGGCCAGCGTCGGCGAACTCGTCGCGCACGAGGACGCGGCACGCGGACGCGAGGCATTGCGCCGACTGATCCTCGACCTGCAGGATTGCCTGTCGGCCATCGAGCGCTGTCGCAAGCCGGTTCTGGCGGCGATTCAGGGTGCCTGCATAGGTGGCGCAATCGACCTCGTGACCTGCTGCGACATGCGTTATGCCGCGGCCGACGCGAGCTTCTCGGTGCGCGAGATCGATGTTGGAATGACCGCCGATGTTGGCACGCTGCAGCGGCTGCCCAGACTCATTCCGGACGGGCTGGCGCGCGAGCTGGTGTACACCGGCCGCTCGGTGAGCGCTCGGGAAGCGCGGCGCAGTGGCCTGGTGAATCGTGTCTACCCAAGCCCGGACGCCTTGCTGTCCGGCGTGCGCGCGATCGCCCTGACGATTGCCAGCAAGTCGCCGCTGGCGATTCGTGGCAGCAAGGAAATGCTGAACTACGGACGCGACCACTCGATTGCTGACGGTCTGAACTACGTGGCGACGTGGAATGCCGCCATGCTGCAGTCAGCCGACGTCGAGGAAGCGATGCGTGCCCAGCGCGAGCAGCGTCCGCCACGGTATCGCGACTGAATCGACTTCGCTTGAATCTCGGCGCGGTGGCAATTCGTGCACCGGCCGTTTCGGCGATCGGTACCGCTGTTACGTTCCGCCCTGTTCAAGACCTTTCGTCCCGAGCCATTCCGGGGTGAGACAAGAGGAAAGTCCCACGCTGCAGCCAGGCGAAATTGTTCCGGCATCAGGGGCGGGCAGGGGGCTTGGCGGGATCGAGGATCGCTGAGCGGGAAGCGCCAAGCTTCCTCGGGCTCGCAGAGGTTCCTTTGGCGATCGTGATGACGGCGCAGCGGTACGAGGTAGTGGCGCTCGCAGGCGGTGGCAAGCCGTAAGTGAAAGTCGCAGAGCGTAACGCCGGCTTCGTCCGTGAGACTGATCAGCACCGGATCGGTCAAGGCATCGACCGCAACGATGCAGCCTGGTCGTCGATCCACCTCGCGAGCGGCCGATTTCATGACTGCGGGCTCCCCTTTTGCGCTCCGGTCAGGTGCTGGTGAGTCCTGTTGCGCGGCGACATCGCTTTCCGCAACGAAAGCGTGATGGCAGAGATGAAAGCGATTGGGCAGCGCTATCTCTTCAAGCTCAAGCAAACGCCCGGCGTCAAGCGACTGATCGAGCGGCTCCGGCGGCGCGGCGAGTGGCAGGGCGTTGGCCACGGCCTTGAAGCGGTCGAAGGCGAGCTCGGGTTGATGGATTGGAACAGCGAACGGCGCGTGGAGGTCCTGCGCAAGCTCCTCAAGTCCGGTCTGGTCGCTCAGGCAAGCCGCCAGAGTCGCCAGCCAGAACTGCAATGGATTGACCCTTCCGAGAAGACCATGGTCCGCGAGTACGCCTCCTTGTGACCAGTGCGGACACCTCGCCTGAGGTCGTGGGCGAGCTCTAGCGGGATCGGGCCGATTGCGCGAGCGGCTTCGACGAACTCAAGAATCGAACGGTTTGCTGCGCGTATACGACGCAAGACCTCGAACACTGCAAGCCCTCGCTGCGAGCGGTAGCACATCTACAACGGGTCGAGCTGGTATGCCCGCCTGGCGCAGCGGAAGGGGCGCCGAGAGGCGATCAGCCGCCGCTCCCTGCTTAAACTCTCCCCTGCGGCCGGGAATCAGATCAAGGCCATGATCACCCGCCTCCGCAAGGGTCTTGACCCCGCCCGGAAAACTGCGTCTCAGTTAGCGAAAGCCAACCGCTGGCCTGTACTCGTCCGCCACATCGTCGACAAAATCATCGCTGCAAAGCTAGAATGCCACGTTACACCACGCTGGCAGCCCGTGGGCTGGCTGCCGCCATCCGCTGACAGAGGAATTCAGGATGAACCTGGAGAAGGTAGTTTTCGGATTCTTTATCGTCCTGGCCGCAACCTTGAACTTCGGCTTCTTCATCGGCGAGATCGACAATCCGATGCACCACCACATCTACGAGCTGTTTGCGGCGATTGTCGTCAACCTCATCGCAACGATCCTCAAGTTCGGCGACCGCACGCAGATCGGCGCCGTTCATCTTTCGACGAGCCTGGTTGCCGACCTGCAGCTCGTTGCCGCAGCCTGTGTCTGGGCGATCGCCGTGCATGTCAGCGGCGACGGGATGAGTGCCGAGGTGACGACCAGCGTCGTGTCACTGAGCGGCGGTGCGCTGTTTGCCAACGTCGTTTCGGTCATCCTCCTGATTGTTGAAACGGTGATGCTGCGCCGCTGAGTGGCGTTGCCGTGAACACCAGCGTCTTCTTTCTCGCGCTACGCCGCATGCGGGCGCCGCTGATCGTCCTGGTCGTGATCTATGCGGTGTCGACCTGCGGCTTGACCCTGATTCCCGGGATCGACGCACAGGGCAAGCCGGCGCCGCCGATGAGCTTCTTTCATGCCTTTTACTTCGTCAGCTATACGGCGAGCACGATCGGCTTTGGCGAGTTGCCCAACGCATTCTCCGAAGCACAGCGCATGTGGGTCACGGTATGCATCTTTCTTTCGGTGATTGGCTGGTCGTACTCGATCATCAGTCTGTTGGCCCTGGTTCAGGACAAGGGATTCCAACAGGTTCTGCTGAATGGTCGTTTCGCCCGCCGCGTGCGCCAGCTCGGCGAACCTTTCTACATCATCTGTGGCTGCGGCGAAACGGGGCTGCTGATTGCGCGCGCGCTCGATCGCGACGGCATTCGTGTGGTGGCAATCGAACAGAACGAGATGCGCATTCAGGAACTCGAGCTGGAGGAATTCGCTGCAGACCTGCTGGTTCTCTGTGCGGACGCGGCTCAGCCGCAACAACTCCTGCTTGCAGGCTTGCAGCATCGTAGTTGTCGCGGCGTGCTGGCGGTTACCGACGACGACTCCGCCAACCTCGCCGTGGCGATTGCCAGCCGACTGATCAATCCACGTCTGACGATCATCGCGCGGGTCGCCAGTCCGGCGGTCGAAGCCAATATGATGTCGTTCGGAACACACTACGTGGTCAATCACTTCGAGAAGTTCGCCGACTATCTGGCACAGGCCATTCACTCGCCGAACTGGTATCGCCTGGTCGACCTGTTGACCGGCCTGCCCGGCCAGGAGATTCCAGAACGGCATGACCCTCCGGTCGGCGAGTGGGTGATCTGCGGCTATGGCCGTTTTGGCCAGGCTGTCGTACGCAATCTCGTGCGCCAGGGGGTCAGCCTGACCGTGATCGATCCGGAGCCGGAAGTCCTGGCCGGCGTTCCTCATGTCGTCGGGCACGGTACCGAGGCCGAACCTTTGCGCCGGGCGGGAATCGATAAAGCCGTGGGGATTGTTGCAGGCGGCAACAACGACACGAACAATCTGTCGATTGCGATGACCGCGAAGGAGATCAATCGCGACCTTTTCGTCGTTCTGCGTCAGAACAGAGTTGCCAACCAGGTGCTTTTCGACGCCTACGATGCCGATTTCACGATGGTTCCGTCGCGCATCATTGCCCGCGAGTGTTTGGCGCTGATCGTCTCGCCACTGCTGCCGCGCTTTCTGCGCCTGATTCGCGCCTGGCCGGAGGGACGAGCCGCAGCGCTGGGCAAGCAGATCGAAGCGCTCTGCGGCAACCGCATGCCACTCGTCTGGAGCGTACGTCTGAATGCTGCCGATTCACCTGCGGTGCACAGGTTCCTGATGATCGAGCAGGGAGAGATGCAACTCGATCTGGTGTGCCGTGACCCGGCCAAGCGCGATGAACTGTTGCCCTTGCTGCCGCTACTGCTGCTGCGCGAGGGCGCCGATCACGAGCTCCCCGGCTGGGAATGCATGTTGCAGCCAGGCGATCAGTTGCTCTTCGCTGGAACGCGTGAGGCGCGTACAGCGCAGAATCTGACGCTCGACAATCGCAATGTGCTCGACTACGTGCTCACCGGGAAGGACGCGGAAGGCTGGGTTTGGCGCTGGCTGTGCCGAATGTCCGCATCCTAGCCGAAGGTTCCATCAGAAAGCATTCATGTCATGTTTTGACAGGGTCGAACGCTTTCGAGCGAAAGACGACCGGCGCGGCGTTCATCTCGTCGATGCCTTGGCGGATGCGCACCTTGAGTTCGCCCAGAGAATTGACTCGGACATGTCGCAGGAAAAGGGCGCGTCGGGAGATACGATTGTCGTCGAAAGTCGATGTCCCTTTGTCGCAACGATCTACCATGGAGGCGCGGATTTGCTTGCCCCCGACGGAAGGTGCGGATGGCATGACGTGCACCTTGCTTTGGAGGGGATCAGCCAATGAGCCAGATCAGCTTGTGTTGACGGTCAGCGAACCACATTACACTAAACACGAAAGGGTAAAAAGGGGATCGCTGATCGGGCTGGAGCGGGTGTTGCGAGTGTAGCTGGCGCAGCAATAGTACGGTCTGTCGGATGAGCGGGTGGAGGATACGATCAGCGACAGCCAGGCGTTGCCAGGATTCGTGCGGATCGATCTGTCGAGAGAGGCGGTGCAGGGTGCGACGACGCTGCTGCAGTTTCGCCATTTGCTGGAAGTGATGGAACTGTCTAAGGCCGTCTGCGCGGCGATCAGCGCACAGTTGACGGCCAAGGGGCTGATGATGCGCGCGGGCGCGTTTGCTGAGGTGACGATTCTGGCTGCACGGGCGTCGGTGAAGGGAACGCGGGATCAGGCACGATGTTTGTCAAGAAGCGGGATCAGACGAATTGCCTCTGCTCGATTTTTCTATTGTTTGCTGCTGCACGTGCTGTCGAGCGGCTGCAAGCGCATTCGGCAGGGCAGCTTGCGGGTTTCGGTCGCCACGAAGACACAACTGGCGGGCGCTCGAAAAGCGGTGTCGGTTCCCGGGCCCGATCCTTCGTCGCTTGTCCGTATCTCGCCATCGGTGTCCTTTGCGTTTCGCGCCCTCATTTCCGATCCTGTCCGCGCGACAACCGGTCTGGCACAGAGGCTTCTCAGCAGCTTCGTCGGCCAGGGTTGACAATTGCTCTGCGCCATGCTTGCTCGATGGCCGTCTTGCGCGCATTTGAGTCAGGAGAACGGTTGCCATTGATCTATATCATGGCCACCGAGGCACTTCGCCGCTACTGTGGCCGCCGATGAAACCGAGCTTTCCCCCTTCCCGCGACGCGGCGTCTCCCGGCGCGGCGGCTTCAGCACCCACCGCGACAACAGCGCCGGCGGTCGGTCTGCCGTTGCTGGCGCTCGGTTTCCGCCCGTTCTATCTGCTTGCCGGCGCATACGCGGCGCTTGCCGTGCCGCTCTGGATTGCTGTGCACGGCGGCGCGCTGCCGATGATCGGGGCACTCGCCGGCAGCGTCTGGCACGCACACGAGATGATCTTCGGCTATGCCTTCGCGGTGATCGCCGGCTTCCTGTTTACCGCCGTGCGCAACTGGACGAATCAACCGACGCCGTCAGGCGGTTCGCTGGCGCTGGTCTGCGCACTCTGGCTGGCGGCGCGCGTCTGCGTGTGGAGCCCATGGGTTGAGCTGGCGGCGGCGTTCGACCTGCTCTTTGCGCTTGCCGTGGCAATCGGCATCGGTCGGCCGATGATCGCCAGCGCCAACCGGCGCAACTACTTCTTCATCGGCCTGGTGGTGCTGCTCGGTCTGGCTGGCGCGGCGCTGCTGATTGGTGCCGGGGGTGACAGCGCACCCGGGCCGGCGGTGAGCACGCTTGGGCTCGATCTCGTCGGGCTGATCATTGCGATCATTGCCGGTCGCGTTGTGCCGATGTTCACCAACAACGCCGTCCTCGGCGCCGGCGCGACGCGTGTCGAGGCGCTCGAACGCAGCGCACTCGGCGTGCTGATTGTCCTGCTCGTCGTCGACGGCTGGGCTGCGTTGCTTCCTTCCTCCGGCGTGCCGGCGCACGTCGCCGGCGTCGTCGCTCTGCTTGGCGCGGGCGTGCACGCGCTGCGCCTGGCGCGCTGGCGTCCAGCGCGTACACGCGCGCTGCCCATCCTGTGGATACTGCACGTCTCCTACGCCTGGCTGGTGATTCATCTTGCCCTGCGCGGAGCGGCGGCGTTTGATCTTTTTCCGGCAAACTTGGCGACGCATGCCCTGACCATCGGCGCGATTGGCGGCATGACGCTCGGCATGATGACGCGCACAGCGCGTGGGCACAGCGGGCGGCCGCTGGTCGCTGGACGTACGGAACTGGCGGCCTATCTCCTTATCCAGCTTGCGGCGCTGGTCCGCGTCTTCCTGCCGCTGGCGCTGCCGGCCGCGTACAGCACCAGCCTGACGCTGTCGGCGCTCCTCTGGAGCTGCGCTTTCGCGCTGTTCACCTGGCGCTTCTGGCCGATTCTCAGCCGACCGCGAGTCGACGGTCGACCAGGCTGAGCTGGCCGATCAGCGGGCGCCTTGACCGCTGGCGAGGGCGGCCAATATACTGCCCCGCTCGTCGCCGTTTTCGTCATGGGTGCCTGCGAGCAGGCTCAGAAGGGCTATTGAATCATGTCGATGTTGTCTGTCAAGCGCGCCACCTCGAGTCACGCTGATGCCGCACAGGCGATCGCCGAGGTGCAGCGTCAACTCGAGCAGGCCGAGGTCAGCCTGGTGATTCTTTTCGTTTCGGCGCGCTACGACCTGAAGGCGGTCGAGGGTGCGCTGCGCGGCGCGTTTCGCTGCCCGGTGATCGGGTGCACGACGGCCGGCGAGATTACTTCAAGTGGCTATATCGCCGGCGGCGTGGTCGGCGTCAGCCTGGCTTCGCCGAGTCTTTTCGTTCATCCGAAGCTGATCGCCCCACTCGATACCTTCGGTTTGGCGGAGGGCGAACAACTGGCCGGCGAACTGCGCGGCGAGCTCAGGCTGGGGACTGATTTTGAACCCCGCAAGATGTTCAGCCTGCTGCTCGTCGACGGCCTGTCGATGCTCGAGGAGCAGGTGGTGGCGACGCTGCATCGGGCGCTTGCCGGCGTGCCGCTCTTCGGCGGTTCGGCCGGCGACGATCTTTCGTTCACGCGCACCCACGTTCTTTTCGACGGCCGTTTTCGCAGCAACGCCGCGGTGGTGACGCTATTCGAAACGACGCTGCCTTTTGTTCTCTTTCAGACGCAGCACTTCGCTCCGACCGACACGCGGCTGGTGATCACCGAGAGTGACTGCGCCTCGCGCACGGTGACCGAGATCAACGGTGGCCCGGCGGCGGAAGAATACGCACGCGCGGTTGGCCTGGAGATTTCGGAGCTGAATCCGCAAATCTTTGCCGCCTACCCGGTGATGCTGAAGATTGGCGGTGAGTACTACGTTCGCTCGATCCAGAAAGTCAATCCGGACGGGAGCCTGACCTTCTTCTGCGCGATCGACAATGGTCTGGTTCTGACCGTCGGCCGCGGCAAGGCGCTTGTCGAAAGTCTGGCCGAGACGCTCGCTCGCTTGCGCCACGAGTTGCCGACGATGAAGCTGATTCTCGGTTGCGACTGCATCCTGCGTCGCCTCGAGTTGCAGCAGAAGGGACTTGTTGAGGCGGCCGGCGAGGTCCTGAAGGACGTTGACTTCGTCGGCTTCTCGACCTACGGCGAGCAGGTCAACGGCATCCACGTCAACCAGACGCTGACCGGGATTGCACTTGGCGAGTAGCGCGTGTAGTCGGTCGCAGTGCACGTGCTGGCGGCGCCCATGACCGACGCTGCCGATCTGCCGAAACGCCTCGCGGCGCTCGAGCGCGAGCTCGGCATGCAGCGCAAGATCAACCGCGTCCTGATGGAGCGCGTCGAGCGCAGCGTCAATGACAGCGGCAGTTCGTATTCGCTCTTCGAGCGCAACATCACTTTGCAGCGCAGCGTCGATGCACAGGTGCGCGAGCTCGAGCGGGTCAATGCCGAGTTGCATCGGCTGATCGACACGGCGAATCGGGCACAACGCGCGGCCGAGGCAGCAAGCCGGGCGAAGAGCGAGTTTCTGGCGACGATGAGCCACGAGATCAGGACGCCGATGAATGGCGTGCTCGGCATGACTGAATTGCTGCTCGGCACGCGCCTTGATCCGACACAGCGCCGCTACGCCGAGTCGGTGTTCAGCTCGGGCCGCCATCTGCTTGGCATCATCAACGACATTCTTGACTTCTCGAAGGTCGAGGCCGGGCGTCTGGAGCTCGAAGCCGTACCGTTCTCGCCCGCCGAACTGGTCAGCGAAGCGGTTGCCATGTTCGCCCAGCCGGCGGCTGAGCAGGGGCTGCTCTTGTCCTGCAACCTGTCGCCGCCTGACCGTGCCGTGCGCCTGCGCGGCGACCCGTTTCGCCTGCGCCAGGTGCTGCTCAATCTGCTTAACAACGCGATCAAGTTTACGCCGGCGGGCAGCGTCGGCGTGCGCGCCTCGCTGGGCGATGCAGCGACCGGCCGGCGCCGTTTTTCCTTCAGCGTCGAGGATACCGGGGTCGGGATTCCGCCGGCGGCGCGCGACAAGGTGTTCGAGCACTTTGCCCAGGCAGATGGCTCGACGACTCGGCAATTTGGTGGTACCGGTCTGGGCCTGGCGATCTGCCGGCGCCTGGTCGAATTGATGGGCGGAACGATCGGCGTGGAGAGCGAGGTTGGCGTCGGCAGCCGGTTTACCGTCGACCTCGTACTGCCCGTGGCTGCGCCCGAAGTCGACAGCGGAAGCAGCTTGGCGGCGGCGGAAAGCGCCAACGCAAGGGTTGCTGAGCAGGACAAGGCAATCGGCGCTGTCCGCCTCGGGAGCGGCGCCGCGGCGGCGTGTCTGAACGGCCGGGTATTGCTGGTCGAGGACAACCCGGTCAACCAGGTGGTCGCCGAGGCGATGCTGAAGGCGCTCGGCATGACGGTAGAAGTCGCCCGTAACGGCCAGGAGGCGCTACTGCTGGCGGCCGTCCAGCGCTTCGACATTGTTTTGATGGATTGTCAGATGCCGGTGCTCGACGGCTACGCAGCGACCCGGCGACTGCGCCAGCGCGAGGCCGACGGCAGCGCGCGCGTGCCGGTGATTGCGCTGACCGCCAACGCGCTCGAAGACGATCGCCAGCTATGCATCGAGGCCGGCATGGACGACTATCTGAGCAAGCCCTATTCGCAGACGCAGCTCGCTGCGCTGCTGCGCCGCTGGCTGCCGCCGGCGGCCGGCGCCGCTGCGCCTGGTGAGCTCTAGGCGACCGACTTCGCTTCGCCGCCCAGCGCGGCGAGCAGGTCTTCGAGCAGGCGTGCGAGTTCGCCAGTCATCAAGGTGAAGTCGATGGCGAAGCGTTCGTCTTCGTTCTCGCCCTGACCCTCCGCCTGTTCTTTCAGCAGGTCGAGGAAACTCAGGCGCTTGAGCTGCAGGTTGTCGTCGAGGACGAACGAGATGCGGTCGTTCCAGGTCATCGCCAGACGCGTGACGACCTTGCCGCCGGCAATGTGGCGGCCAATCTCCTCGCCTTCGAGCGGGTGGTGCACATAGCGTACGGTTGCCTTTTCCGCCGAGCGCAATTCGAGATCCTGGTCGAGTGTGAAGCCGGGCGGCGCTTCGCCAGCGGCGACCCAGGCGGTCATTGCCGCCGACGGCGAGAGCATCACCTTGAGCAGCTTGGCGGGCAGCCCCTCGACGCTCTTGTGCAGATGTTCGAGGAACTCATCGGCCTTTGCCGGCGAAGCGCAGTCGACGACCAGCCAGCCATTGGTCGGGTCGATCCAGCCGTAGGTTGTGCGCTGGCGGACGAAGGCGCGCGGCAGCAGGCTCAGCGTCGTCTCGTCAAGGATTTCACGCAACTCGCGGCGCCCGACCCGCCGCCCTTCGTTTTCCTCGATCTCCTTCACCTTTTCGGCCGCGAAGCGCTTGACGACCGATATCGGCAGCAGCTTTTCCTCGACGCCGAGGGCGAGCAGGTATTGCCGTTCAAGCGTGTAGAGCAAGCTGCCGTCGGGCGCCGTCGGCTGCCAGCCAAGGCTGCGCGGGTCGGTCGCGGCGCACGCCTGCAGCGTGCGGCGGGCGAGCTGTTCGGCAAGTTGTTCGGCTTCGACAGCCCAGTTTTTCGGCAGACGGTAGAGGCTAAGGTTCTTGAACCACATGCGACGGGACTCCAGACAGACGGGAAAAGAGAGGTAGGGATGGCGCTCGGCCGGGGCGCGCTGTCCGGCGATCAGGCGACCGGCGAAAGGGCTGACGGGAGCCGCTGCCGCCCACCGGCGCCAGCGCACGTAGGTCGGGCCGCTTCATTCGCCGAGGAGGTCGGCGCCGGCCGGGGGAACGAAGCGGAAAAGCGTCGGTGGCAGGCGCGGGTTGCGCTCCAGACGGCTGAAGCTGAGCTTCGTCGTCTGGCCGAGACTGTCGTGCAGTTCCATCAGTTTCAGCTCGTGCGCGGCGAAACCCAGGCGGATCTTCTCGAATCCGCTGTCCGCCGTTTTTGGCCGGGCTTCCAGCCAGGCGATGCCGTCGTCGGCGTGGCGCGAGCTTGTCTCGCCGAGCTTGTCCTCTTCGCGCAGGCTGAAATTCTTCTCTATCGTGTTGTCGCCGGCGAGCAGCGCAGCCGGGCTGCCACCCAGCGCGGCGCCGACCTTGCGCACCGTCACCTGGCGCAGCTCGGGATCGTGCATCCAGACCTTTTCTCCGTCGCCGACGAGCAACTGACTGTAGGGCTGGTCGATTTGCCAGCGGAACTTGCCCGGACGGGCAATCATCATGACGCCGCTCGCCGTCTGCACGCTGCGTCCGTTACGCGCAACGACGGTCTGCGCGAAGTCGGCGCGCAGCGTGCGCGTGCCGCTCAGGAAGCGATGCAGGTCGGCGATCGCACCGGCTTGCACGGCATGCGGGGCAGTGAGCAGCGCGGCGAGAACGACGCCGGCAAGGCGCCACCGGTGACTCATTCGTCTTCCTTGCGCGCGATGACTTCGCGTCCGCCGCGCGGGTCCATCGCCGAAACGAGTCCGGCCTTCTCCATGGCTTCGAGCAGGCGGGCAGAACGGTTGTAGCCGATGCGCAGGTGGCGCTGAACGAGCGAGATCGACGCCCGGCGGTTCTTCAGGACGACTTCGACTGCCTGGTCGTACACCGGGTCGGCCTCACCGTCGGTCTCGCTGCCACCGCCCTCGCCACCGCTGGCGCCGGTGCCGCCTTCGTCACCCCCGCTGAGTACGCCGTCGACGTAGTTGGGCGTACCAACCTTCTTCAGATAGTCGACGACGCGATGCACTTCGTCATCGGCGACGAAAGCGCCGTGCACGCGCGTCGGATAGCCGGTACCCGGCGCCAGGAAAAGCATGTCGCCCTGGCCGAGCAGCGCTTCGGCGCCCATCTGGTCGAGAATCGTGCGCGAATCGATCTTCGACGAAACCTGAAACGAAATGCGCGTCGGGATGTTGGCCTTGATCAGGCCGGTGATCACGTCGACCGAAGGTCGCTGCGTGGCTAGAATCAGGTGGATTCCCGAGGCACGCGCTTTCTGCGCCAGACGGGCGATCAATTGTTCGACCGTCTTGCCGGAAACCATCATCAGATCGGCGAGTTCGTCGATGACGACGACGATGTAGGGCAGAACCGCCAGCGGCTCCGGCGTTTCAGGGGTGAGCGAAAGCGGATTGGGGATCTTCTCGCCGGCCTTTTCGGCTTCGCGCACGCGATGGTTGAATCCGGAGACGTTGCGCACGCCCATCGCGGACATCAGCTTGTAGCGCTTTTCCATCTCGGCGACGCACCAGTTGAGCGCGTTGCTTGCCTGCTTCATATCGACGACGACCGGCGCCAGCAGGTGCGGGATACCCTCATAGATCGACAGCTCGAGCATCTTGGGGTCGACCAGGATGAGGCGTACCAGGTCGGGCTCGGACTTGTAGAGGAGCGAGAGGATCATCGCGTTGATGCCGACCGATTTGCCCGAACCGGTCGTCCCGGCGACGAGCAGGTGCGGCATTCGGGCCAGATCGACGACCACCGGCTGGCCGCCGATGTCCTTGCCGAGGGTCATCGCCAGCGGGGCGTTGAGGTCGCTGTACTGCCGGCTGGAAATGATTTCGAGCAGGCGAACGGTCTGCCGCTTCGGGTTGGGCAGTTCGAGCGCCATCGAAGACTTGCCGGGGACGGTCTCGACGACGCGCACCGAGACGAGCGACAGCGAGCGTGCCAGGTCCTTCGCCAGATTGAGAATCTGCGCCCCCTTGACGCCGACCGCGGGCTCGATCTCGTAGCGCGTGATCACCGGGCCGGGGTAGGCTGCGGTCACCGTAACCTGGACGCCAAAATCGGCGAGTTTGCGCTCGATCAGGCGCGAGGTGTATTCGAGCGTCTCGTGACTGACGCTGTCGGTATGCAGTGGTGCCGGTTCGAGCAGGTGCAGGGGCGGCAGCATGCCGCCGACGACCGCTTCCGGAAAGAGGACAGCCTGGCGTTCGCGTTCGATGCGCTTTTCGACCTTCGGCGGCAAAGGCGGCGGAGCGCTGATCTCGGGCGGTGTTTCGATGAGCACCGGTTCATGCGTCTCGACCCTTCGCTTTTCGACCTCGACGACCGCTTCGCGCTCGCGCGCGATTTCACGGCCAATCCGCCGGTCGCGCCAGCGATCGAGCAGGTCGCGCAGAGCCAAGACGCCTTGCTCGAGCAGCGTCCCACAGCGTTCGGCAGCGGTGATCCACGACATTCCGGTGAAGATGCTCCAACCCAGAACGAGCAGGGCGAAAAGGGTCAGCGTGGCACCGGTGTAGCCGAGGTAGCGCACCGCGAAGGCGCCGACTTCGAGGCCGAGGATGCCGCCCGGGCCGACCGGCAGCGGCGCCGAATGCGTGTAGAAACGCAGCGTTTCGAGCCCGCTGCTGGCGCCAAGGAGGACGAGGAAACCGCTCAGCGCGATCAGCAGCGGGCGGCGGTCGCCCGTCTGCCGGCCATCCAGACTGCGGTAACCCCACCAGACGAAAGCAAGCAGCAGGACAATCCACCACCAGGCCGAAAGACCGAAAATGGCCAGCAGCAGATCGGCCAGCCAGGCGCCGCTACGGCCGGCCGGGTTGTGCAGGGTCAGCGCATGCACGGCGTGCGACCAGCCGGGGTCGGCCCGGTGGTAGCCCCAGAGCGAAAGCGCGAGAAAACCGGCGATGACGATCAGGATCAGCCAGCGCGATTCCTGCAGCAGCAGCGCGATCTTTTCGGGCAGAGGATTGCTGGCGGCACGCGAGCTCGAGCTCGTCTTGCCGGTGAGTCTGTTGAAGAAGGCCATCAGCGGGATCGCAGCAGGACGGTTCACCGCAGCGTCAGCTTTGCCGGCCGGGTGCGCTGGGCGTCGGCGCATCCTTGTCGGTGAGAACGATGCGGCCTTCCTCGACGCGGAAGTACCCGCGGTTTTCGAGGTCCTTCATAACCCGGCTGACCATTTCGCGCGAGGCACCGATCATCTTGGCAATGTCCTGCTTGGTCAGTCGGCGCTTGATTACTCGCCGGCCGCGTTCGTCTTCGGAAAAGTCGATCAGCAGCTTGGCAACCCGCCCGTAGACGTCGAGCAGCGCCAGGCTCTCGATGTTGCGGTCGGCTTCGCGCAGGCGCTGGACGAGACTCTTCATGATGTTCAAGCAAAGATCGAAGTTCTCGGCCAGACAGCGTTTGAAGTCGTTCTTGGTGATGACGAGCAACTCGCAGGTTTCGGTCGCGACGACGTCAGCCGAGCGCGGGCTGCCGTCGATCAGGCCCATTTCGCCAAAGAATTCGCCCGGGCCAAGCAGCGTGAGGATGACTTCGCGCCCCTCTTCGTCGCTGTTCAGGACCTTGGCACCGCCGCTGATCAGTACGTAGAGCGAATCGGTGCTGTCGCCGGCGCGCACGATTGTCGTCAGGCGCGTGACGCGGCGGTGGAAGGCGACTTTGGCAATCTGTTCGAGCTGGGAATCCGGAACTCCGGCGAAAATCGGAATGCTGTGCAGCAATATCAGGCTTGGTCCTCTCCTGGGCTGCTCGACCTGCGTGTTCATTGGCATTCTCTCATTAGTTGATGTGAGTGCTATCAAGGGTTTGCGCCGCGATTATAATGCACTTCTCAGATCTGCGAGAAAAAGCCGGCGCCGGCGCCCTGGCAGGCCACCGGTCGCCGCCGCCTGACGCTGGCGTGGGCGTCTGCCAGCGCACTTTGCCAGTGGGCAGCCGTCGCTTACAATCGTGCGCTGCGTTGCCGGTGGTGCGCCGACCGGCTGTTCGCCGCGCCGTCACGCCGCCGTTGCCCAGTTACCCACTTCGAGGGAGCAATTCAGAATGAGCTCAACCCCCCGCCACTGTCGTCTGTTGATTCTCGGTTCGGGTCCGGCCGGCTACACTGCCGCCGTCTACGCGGCGCGCGCCAATCTGCAGCCGGTTCTGGTCACCGGTATGGCGCAGGGCGGGCAGCTGATGACAACGACCGACGTCGACAACTGGCCGGGCGACGTGCACGGTGTGCAGGGGCCGGAACTGATGCAGCGCTTCGAGCAACACGCGCGGCGCTTCGAGAGCGAGATCATTTTCGATCACATCCACACGGCGCAGGTTGGCGAACGGCCTTTTGTCCTGATCGGTGATAGCGCGACCTATACCTGCGATGCGCTGATCATCGCCACCGGTGCTTCGGCGCAGTACCTTGGCTTGCCGTCCGAAGAAGCGTTTGCCGGGCGTGGCGTTTCCGCCTGCGCGACCTGCGACGGCTTCTTTTATCGCAACCAGCCGGTGGCCGTCATCGGCGGTGGCAATACGGCGGTCGAAGAGGCGCTTTACCTGGCCAACATCGCCAGCCACGTGACTCTCGTCCACCGGCGCGACAAGCTGCGCGGCGAGAAGATCCTGCACGACAAGCTTTTTGCCCGCGAGCGCGCGGGCAAGGTGACGATTCGCTGGAACTGCACGCTGCAAGAGGTTCTCGGCGATCAGTCCGGAGTGACCGGGATTCGCCTGCAGGACAAATTGAGCGGCAAGCTCGAAGACATTCCCTTGCTCGGCGTCTTCATCGCCATCGGCCACAAACCGAACACCGATCTCTTCGTCGGCCAGTTGGCGATGGACGGCGGTTACCTGATTACCCAGGGGGGGCGACACGGCAACGCGACCGCGACATCCGTTCCCGGCGTCTTCGCTGCCGGCGACGTGCAGGACCACATCTACCGCCAGGCCTGTACCTCGGCCGCCAGCGGCTGTATGGCGGCGCTCGACGCCGAGCGCTACCTCGATGGCCTTGGTTTGAGCGGCTGACGGCCGGGCGCGCGGCGGCCGGCGACAACCGGCGGCACGCCAGTCCGAGCCGGCTTGCGCGACGAGCCAACTGCACGCTTATCCCGGTGCCAGGCATGAACAAGCGATGGCCAGAGCCCAGCGCGGATGACTTGGCCGCTTTTCTCGCCGCCGTCGACGGCGCGACTCCGTTGCGTCGGGGAGGGCGCGTCTTGCTCGACCCGCCAAAACCGAGCCCGCGTCCGCGTCAGCGCGAAATCGACGAAGCCGCCGTGCTCGGCGAAGCGCTGCATGCGCCGCTGGCGGTCGACGACTGGCTCGACCTGGGCGGGGCCGACTCGTTTCTGCGCCCCGGCCTGCCGCGCGCGATCCTGCGCGACTTGCGGCGAGGGCGCTGGTGCATTCAGGATCACCTCGACCTGCACGGCTTGAATCGCCATCAGGCGCACGCCGAGGTGACGGCTTTTCTCGGCGATTCGCTGTTTGCCGGCAAGCGCTGCCTGCGCATCGTGCATGGCCGCGGACACGGCTCGCCGGGGCGCGAGGCGGTCCTGCGTCGCCTGGTCAAGAGCTGGCTGGGTCGCTGTCGGGATGTGCTGGCTTTCTGTCATGCACCGCCGAGCGACGGTGGCGACGGTGCGCTATGGGTGCTGCTCAAGGGGAGCGGACAACCGCGTTAGGCGTTGGCGATTGCCTGGCGCCGGCGCGGTCGGTACCACCAGCCGCGCGAGTAGCGGGGCAAGGCGCACGGAGCCTTGCCACTGGTGGTAGCTGCAGCGTCAGATCGCCGCTTCGTCCAGTTCGCCAGTACGGATGCGAACGACCTGGTCAACCGTGCTGACGAAGATCTTGCCGTCGCCGATCTTGCCGGTGCGCGCCGCCTTGACAATCGCATCAATCGCCGGGTCCACGCCGCTATCGCTGACGACAATTTCGATCTTGACCTTGGGCAGAAAATCGACCACGTACTCGGCGCCGCGATAGAGTT
>NZ_JAVMKF010000134.1:0-4944 GCF_031732815.1 Accumulibacter sp.
AGGCTTGGGCCGGGTCGTGGACCGCATCGGTGTCGCTACGATCGAGATGCGCGACCTGCAGTGCACCTTCATCGACGTTCCCAGCGCTCACGATGAAGAGGCGTTGGACGGGGTCGCTTCCATCGTCGAGGTAGATGAGCCCCTGGCTGCTCGCGTCAAAAGCGCGCCCGGCGGCCAGTGCATCGACGGCAGCCGACCACGACGTGGGCTGGCCGCGATCGCGCTCGTCCGTGGCGGTCACGGCCATGGAGAAGCAGCGCTGTCGCTCAGGCGCCTGTATCTCAACGCGGCTCGTGGCTTCCGCCGTGATGGCGCCGTACAACTCGGGCGGGTTCTGGCCATTCGGCGGCAGGATCTTCACCGACTCGAGCCCGTGGCGGAGTTTCACGGGGGCTGAGCCAGCGAGCACCGGCGTCAGGTCTCCATAGAGCGCGAGGCCGGCCATCTCCGTGCCGTGCCCATGGTGATCGTGGGCACCCCACGAGGGCTCGCAAGTGTGGCAGTCGGATGCGGCGAGCGATGCCTCAAGCAGAGGATGGCCTCGGGTCACGCCGGTGTCGAGTATGCACACTGCGGGCGCAGCGGCCACAGCCGTCGTCGTCCGCGCGCGCAATTCCTTGGCCCAGTCGCTCTGCTCTTCGGGCTCCATGTCCGAGAAGACCGTCGCGGTCTCCTTGGCGCGACGCACTTCCGCAAGATCGTTCAGCACATCGAGGGAAGCCGAGAGCTGCTCGGCCGTTGCGCACACCAGCGTCACGATGCGATCGTCGAACTGCAGACGCCGTGCTGCGACGTCGAACTGCTTGAGGGCCGCGAACTCCATGAGTCGCGCAAGCTCGCTACCGTCTTGCCGGCGCAGCCAGACCTCCCACCAGATCGTCTCCCGGTCGGCCGGGTAGACCTCGGTCGCGTCCGTCCAGAGTCCGCGTAACGTGGCGAGCCGCAACGCACCCACCGGGTCGAGCATATCCTCGTGACGTCGCTCCCCTTTCGACTTTGGGGTCGTCTTTGCGTAGGTCTCAAAGCGCGTGACGAAGTGCTTCACCTTGCCTTCGGGAACGAAGACCGTCGCCCGCTCGATGCGCCGCGGCTCTGCTTCCTCGGTCTGCGCCTGGCTGACCGCTACAAGTTCGATCCCCTGTCGCGCATCCTCAAATGACGAGAGCTGCAGCGGGACGCCGGGCTGGCTCTCGAACTGGATGTAGATCCCAGGCACCGCACCATGCACCTGGATTCCGGCGTCGGCGCGGCGCTGGTGCGCCTCGTCCACGGCCGACTCGAGCGCCTGCTTGAGCGCCTTTCCGTGCGTCGCTCGGCTCGGTGGAGCCGGTGGCTTCGGGATGTCTATCTTCCGCCCGTGCGGCTTGTACGGCTCCGTCGTGGGTTTGCCCGGGACGATGATGTGCTTGCGGTTCCGAGAAGTGGCCACGCTTCAGTCTCCTGGACGGACTATGCGTGGATGCTGCTTCGTTCCGCGAGGGCGAGAGCCAGCTCCGAGTCACTAACTGCGGTGGAGTGATCGAGGATCGCGTTCTTCGCCGCTTGGTCGCAGGCCATCGTGATCTCGGCATGACTGAGCCCATCGGCAGCCTTGGTAGCAGCGTTCCAGTTAAGCGAGGACGTGTCGAGAAGCCCGAGACGCGCACGCATCACTCGAGCCGCAACGTCCGCGGTGGGAAGAGCGTACTCAAGCAAGGCATCGAAGCGGCGGAAGAGGGCGCGGTCGAGCAAGCCAACGTAGTTCGTCGCGCCGAGCACGAGGCTGTCGGACTCGTCCTGCTCGAGAAACTGGAGAAAAGAATTGAGCACGCGGCGGATCTCGCCAACGTCGTTCTTGCTGCCCCGCTCGCCGCCGAGCGCGTCGAACTCGTCGAAGAGGTACACGCCGCGCGTGGACTGGATCGCCTCGAACACCAGCCGTAGCTTCGCAGCAGTCTCGCCCAGATACATTGTAATCAGCCCGTCGAGCTGGATACTGAAGAGGGGTATACCAAGTTCGCCAGCGAGCGCGGCCGCGGTCATTGTCTTGCCGGTACCGGGCGGACCGACGAGCAAAAGCTTACGCATCGGCGCGAAGCCGTGCTCTCTAAGCCGATCACGCTGGCGCTGCTCGGTTATGACACGGTCGAGTCGGGTGTGCAGCGCATGGGTAAGCGCCATGTCGACGACGCGGGTCTTTGGGTAGCCAACCGTAAGCAGGCCCGCGAGTTCCCCTCGCGGCTGAGCCAATGGGACCGGCTTCAGGTTGCGCACAACAGGCTCGGCTACCTTGGCATGCGCTCTGACTTGGTCAACGAGCGCGCGTAGATCCTGGGCAAACTTACCATGGCCGCTCCGAGCCGCCTGAGCTGCAACTTGGATCGCGATTGCATAGAAGCGCGTGTCGTCGCCGTCTGCGTGGCTTCTGATTAGAGCCTTTACTTGGTTAGCCGTAGCCATGTCGCTCTGATCGCCTTTTAGGAAGCCTCATGGGTCATCGGAATTGATCGATCTCTCCGGCAGTCGATTTCTGTTGTGGAGCCGCTCTTCCACATTGGAGCATGCCGCGTGGACACCCAAACAACTTGGACGATACCATTTCTGCGCGAAATAGCCAGAGTGCTCGCTTCGCTTTCGACGTCCGATGGAAGAGACCTGCTGCGTGGGCGCTTCGGAACGGAGTGGGCGAGCGGGCTGCACGCGGCGGGTGATTCGCTGGTCCTGCTCGATACCACCGACGTGGCGGCGATTGCGATGAGCGCCGGGTCCATCGGTCTCTCGTACCTCTATCCCGGCATCACGGTCAATCGCGACCTCGGCACCGACAGCAACCGGGCGTTCACCTATCGCGGCGTCAATTTGAAACCGCTGTCGCCGATCGCGCTGACCGGAAACCGGGACAACGGCAATGCTTGGGCGCTCTCGTGGATTCGCCGCACGCGTGATGGGGGCGAGTGGCGAGACTTCGTAGATGCTTCGCTGGGCGAAGCGACGGAGGCATACGCCATCGACGTTTACGCCGACGGCAGCTTTGCCGTGGTCAAGCGGACGATCACGGCGAGTTCGCCTTCCTGCGTCTACCCCAGTGCCGATCAGGTGGCGGACTTCGGCGCCAACCAGTCAACGCTGTATCTCGAGCTCATTCAGATCTCGGCCGCCGTCGGCCGGGGATACCCACTCACGACATCCATCACGAGGTAGACCATGGCCAGCAGCCCCACGAATCTCGACCTGATCGCGCAATCGCAGTCGTCCAAGGAAGTGACCGCGAACGCGCTGTTCGACGCCGGCAGTCCGGCGACGCTGTTCGGCCGGCGGGCGAGCCTGTGTTCGGGGCTCAACTGGTTCTACTACGGTGGGGTGATGATGGTCGATGGCGTGCTGACGACGATCAGCAACAACGCCGCAGCGCTGGTACTGAGTGCGTCGACCACCAATTACATCGAGGCAACGCGCACGGGAGTCGTGTCGAAGAACACCGTGGGCTTCACCGGGGGATCGATTCCGCTCTATACGGTGGTCACCGGAGCGGCCTCGGTGACCAGCTACACGGACAACCGGGCGTGGGTGGCGCCTGCGTACCTGGCGAGCAATGGCAGCGTCGCGGTGACGGCGGCCGATGTCGATCTGACCGCGCCGGCCAATGCCGACAAGGCACGCTGTGCGTACCTGACGACGACCGGTGCGCTGACGGGCAACCGGAACGTGATCGTGCCGAACAACTGGCAGGGCACGGTGTTCTGCAACAACAGCGGGGCGTTCACGACGACGTTCAAGACGGCGGCGGGAAGCGGTGTCGTGGTGGCGCAAGGGAAACGGGCTGTGTTGGTCGCTGACAGCACCAGCGTCGTTCGGGTGACGCCGGATACCTGATCGAGACAACTGCGGTGCCATTCATTTCGGGAGACGTGGCCATGCAATGAGTACAAGTCGAGCGGCGCAAGATGGTGACGCTGCCGCAGGAAGAATTCGAAGCCATCCTGGAGCGAGCGGCGGAGCGTGGAGCACGGCATGCGCTGTCAGAGGTCGGACTCGATGGGCCCGAAGCCGCACGAGACATCAGCGAACTGCGCAGTCTGCTCGATGCGTTCAACAAGGCGAAGAAGACCGCATGGCTGACGATTGTGAGGATGCTGGTCACCGGGCTGGTGATGGCGCTCCTCGCTGGGGCGTTCGTGAAGTTGAAAGTGTTCGGCGGGGGGCAGTGAGAGAGGCCGGTCAATCGACCGCAGACGGCAGGACTCCGCTGTCCGAAGGGGACGTTCTGTCTAAACAAACAGGGCCACCTCCCTCTTCGTGACACCGCACACGTGCAAGCGTCGTTACTTGGGAAGATCGATCGACTTGCAATCGATACCCGCCGTATCCGCCAAGCAGGACGTGACTCTGCCATTTGCGGTGTCGAGCATCCACGCTGCAGAATAGTTGGTGTTACCTACAGCACTGCTTCCGATCGGTATGTAGTTAGACTTAGGTAGAGCGAACAGCTTGCAATCGGGACCCGCTCTATTCGCAAAGCAGGACATAACTCTGCTATTTGCGGTGTCGAGCATCCACGCTACAGAATAGTTAGTGTTACCCGCAGGACTGCTTCCAATGGGTACGAGTGTAGGAGCAACCATCGGCTCCAGCTTGGGACCTACCTCCGAGGCAAAGGATACGCCAGAGATCAGCGAGGATGCTGCAATAGCGGCAGAGGCAAGGAGGAGTATGAATCGCATATGCATCCTTTTAGCAGACCCTGATTCAACCAAAAATGGGAAATCCCCAGGCTCTGGATCAAGTCCGTAAACAGAGGCGCCTCTGGTTGTTTGGACAGAATCGCTCTTGGGTTAGGTGGAGCCCTGCCAGTTGCGGTCGGCTGACCAGTGAGGCGGTTGGTCTTCACCTTCCCGTGATTTTATACAAACTGAATCGTGTCCTTTCGGCAACCCTGCGTGAAATCCCTGACGGCGTCTGGTAGCG
>NZ_JAVMKF010000135.1:0-7774 GCF_031732815.1 Accumulibacter sp.
CGTTGCCGATCAGGATGGTGACGATCAGCCGGCGCGGTTCGCTGCGCAGGCGCTCAATGAGTTCGATGCGCGGGTTCTTCGCCGCGCGCATCTGGTCGATTTGAAAGGAACTGAGGGAAAAGAGGGAAGTTTCAGTGCTTGAGAAAAAGCCGGAGCAGCCGAGCAGAAAGACGAAGACAAGCAGCTCGAGCCAGAGCGCAAGGTCCATCCATAGACTCCATGGCGAACGCGAGAGCCACGAGATATGCCGGTGCGCGCCGTCGCCCGGACAGACGAGATGGGCTCGCCAGCCGACCCAAGGCAAAGCGCCACAGCCAGCCGCGAACCTGGAAGCAGGTGTCAAACGACCACCAACCGATCACCGTCCTCAGGCTGGCAGCCCAGGTCGGAGTCCCATCTATGCTCCACTGTTAATTATGTGGATCTGAATGCAAATGTCAAGTTGATTGCAAGAACTGGGCTGCAACAGGCACTGCTGCCAGTCGCAAGCGCGGGGGCCTGCCCAGCGCTTGCCGAGGCCCGACGATAATAGGTCGCCGCGCCGACGCGCACCATATTCAGCGATAATGGCTGCGCCCTGTGGTTGCCCTGTGGTTGCCCTGTGGTTGCCCTGTGGTTGCCCTGTGGTTGCCCTGTCGTTAGTCCAATCAGCCTTTTCCCGCAACGGTGTCTGCTATCCGCGCCATATCATGAATGCTCCTGCTGCATCGTGCCTGATCGAGCCCGACCGTCTTCGCGCACGGCTCGGCGCGGCGGCGCAGGCGTTTGCCCTCGAAGTGCTGCCCGAGTGCGAGTCGACGAGTACGCTGCTGCTTGACCGCGCGCGCGGCGGCGCACCGTCGGGGAGCTTGCTCGTTGCCGATCGGCAGACGGCCGGGCGCGGGCGGCGCGGCCGGCAATGGCTGTCGTCGCCCGCGGCGAGTCTTACCTTTTCGCTGCTCTGGCGCTTCCCCGGCGGACTGGCCAGGCTGGCTGGTCTGTCGTTGGCGGTGGGCGTTGCCCTGGTGCAGGCGCTTGAGCAGTACGGAATCGCCGGACTCGGTCTGAAATGGCCGAACGACCTTCTGCTCGATGGCGGCAAGCTTGCTGGCGTTCTGGTCGAGCTCGAAAGCGGGCCGCGCGAGGTGCTGGCGGTGATCGGCATCGGCCTGAATCTGCAACTGCCGCCGACGGGCGAGGGCGAGTTCCTGCACCCGCCGGCAGCCTTGGCGCAGGTCATCGAGCCACTGCCCGAGCGGCACCACTTGTTGGCGCAATTGCTGATCGCCCTGGCAGACGTGCTCGGACGTTTTGATGCCGGCGGTTTCGCCGTCTTGCGCGATGAGTGGCAGGCGCGGCACGCCTGGCAGGAGCGTCCGGTGCGGCTGCTCGACGAGCTATGCGCCGAACGTGCCGGCATCTGTCTGGGTGCCGACCGCGACGGGGCACTGCTCCTGCGCACGGAAACCGGCGTCGAGCGCTGTTTTTCCGGCGACGTTTCCTTGCGCCGGGCATGATCGTCGCCATCGACGCTGGCAACAGCCGGATCAAGTGGGGAGTACACGACGGTGCGAGCTGGCTTGCCAACGGCGTGCTGGCGACGCGCGATGTCGCTCGCTTGCACGAGGTTGCCGACGCGTGGCCGGCAGATGCGCGCATCGTTGCCTGCAACGTCGCCGGAGCGGCGGTTGGCGAGTCGATTGCGGCGCAGCTTGCGGTGCCTCAGCGCAGGCTGGCTTTCCTGCAGGCCAGCGAAGAAGCCTGCGGCGTGCGCAGTCGCTACGAACGTCCGGCGCAACTCGGCGCCGACCGTTGGGCCGCACTGATCGGCGCGCGCGCGCGGCATTCCGGGCCTTGCCTGGTGGTCAGCGCCGGGACGGCGACGACCGTGGACCTGCTGGATGCGCACGGGGATTTTCGCGGTGGCCTGATCCTGCCCGGGTTTGAGCTGATGCGCGCGACGCTGGCCGAGAAGACGGCGCAGCTTCCGCTCGCCGAAGGCGTTTTCCGGAACGAACCGCGCAATACGATGGACGCCATCGTCAGCGGCTGCCGACAGGCGCAGCTCGGCGCCATCGAACGGACGTTCGCGGCCATCGCGGGCGAGCCGCAGGCGCTCTGCCTGCTCACCGGCGGCGGCAGCGCGGCGCTTGCCGCCCACTTGAAGATTCCCTTCGAATTGGCGGACAATCTGGTTCTTGGCGGCTTGCTGCGCTTTGCCGCCACGCTGTGAAGTGCGGTGCTGGTGCCCCGCAGAAAGGATGATCCGCATGCCGACGCACATGATGATGGCGCTGCCCGCTTTCCTGGCGTATTTCGCCGTGGCGCTCGTTCTGCTCGGGCTGTTTCTGCTCGTCTACCTGAACATCACGCCGTATCACGAAGTCGCCCTGATCCGCGCCGGCAACAACGCGGCGGCGATCAGCCTTGGCGGCGCGCTCGTCGGTTTCGCCATGCCCGTGGCCAATGTCATCGCGCACAGCGACACGCTGGCCGACCTGGCGGCCTGGGGCGCAGTTGCCGGCGTGATCCAGATTCTCGCCTACCTCGTGGCGCGCTTCACCCTGCCCCAGATCAACCAGGACATTCCAGCCGGCCGCACGGCGCCGGCCATTTTTCTCGCCGTCTTTTCGCTGACCGTCGGCCTGATCAACGCCGCCTGCATGACCTACTGACCGTCCTGCGGGCGAGTTGCACGGTCTCGCCGACGGACACCGCACCGCACGCCTTTGGGAGATCGCCATGGCTTTCATGGATTTCATCAAGAAACAGTTCATCGACGTCATCCACTGGACGGAAGAGGGAGACGGCGTCCTTGCCCAGCGCTATCCGATGCAGGACTTCGAGATTCAATACGGCGCTCGTCTGACCGTACGCGAATCGCAGATGGCGCTTTTCGTCAACGAGGGCCAGGTGGCCGACGTCTTCGGCCCCGGTCTCTACACCTTGACGACCAACACGCTGCCGGTGCTGACTTACCTGAAAAACTGGGACAAGCTCTTCGAATCGCCCTTCAAGTCGGACGTCTACTTTTTCTCGACGCGCCTGCAACTCGACTGCAAGTGGGGGACGCCAAACCCGATCACCATTCGCGACAAGGACTTCGGAGTGGTCCGCCTGCGCGCTTTCGGGATCTATTCGTACAAGCTGGTCGACCCGCGCAAGTTCCACAGCGAGGTCTCAGGTACGCGCGAGCAATACACGGTCAAGGACCTGGACGGACAGTTGCGCAATCTGGTGATTGGCGCGATGACCGACCTCTTTGCCGAGTCGGGCGTTCCTTTCATCGATATGGCGGCCAATCAGGACGAGTTCGGCCGCGCGCTGAAAGGCAAGCTGGAACCGGTTTTCGAACGCTATGGCCTGGCGCTCGACAGTTTCGTCGTGCAGAACGTCTCGCTGCCCGAGGAACTGCAGAAGGTGCTCGATGCGCGCATCGGCATGAACATGATCGGCGACCTGGGTCGCTACACGCAGTATCAGGTCGCCAACAGCATCCCGCTGGCGGCGCAGAACGAAGGCGGCATCGCCGGCATCGGCGCCGGTCTTGGCGCGGGCCTGGGTATCGGCCAGACGATGAGTTCGGCGTTGGCGCAAGCGATGCAGGGCAATGCGCCGCCGGCAGGCGCTCCGCTACCCGGCGCAGCGCCGGTGAGCGCCGACGAGATCGTCGCGACGCTCGAAAAATTGCACGGCCTGGTCGCCAAAGGCATTCTGTCGCAAGCCGAGTTCGACGCCAAGAAGGCCGAGTTGCTCGGCAAGCTGGGCTGAGCCGCCGCGCTGTCTGGCGTGGCGACGAGCGCGGACGGCCCTGACGTGGAGAGTCCGGCGTGAAGCGAGCGACCTGCCCGTCGTGTGGCGCGCCGGTCGTCTTTCGCTCGCAGGCGTCGCTCTACGTCGTCTGCGACTTCTGCCGCAGCATTCTGCTGCGCAGCGGCGAAGACCTGCAGAATCTTGGTCGCATGGCCGACCTGCTGGAGGATGCTTCGCTGCTGCAAATCGGCAGCGAAGGAAGCTTCCGCGCTCACCACTTCGCGGTCATCGGCCGTATCCAGTTGCGTTATGCGGCGGGAACCTGGAACGAATGGCACATCCTGTTCGATGACGGGCGCAGCGCCTGGCTGGCCGAAGGCGCCGGAGAATACATCGTCAGCGCGCAAGTTCCGGTGCACGATCCTCTGCCGGCTTTTGCCACGCTTAGCCCGGAGGCGCCGGTGATGGTCGATGGGCGGCGCTTCACGGTCACCGACCTGAAGACGGCGCGCTGCATCGCCGGCCAGGGCGAGCTGCCGTTCAAGGTCGCCGCTGGCTACGACGTCAACACTGCCGACCTGCGTGGGCATGACCGCTTCGTCACGCTCGACTACAGCGAGGACCCGCCGCTCGTCTTCGTCGGGCAGGTGGTCGCTTTTGCCGACCTGCAACTCACCAACCTGCGGCCGACTGCGGATTCCGGCGGGGCGCCGCAGATCGCCGCGCGCGCATTCAACTGTCCGCATTGCGCGGCACCGCTGCAGATTCACTCGCCGGCGATCGAGCGTATCGGTTGCGATAGCTGCGGCTCGATCATCGGCGTCGAGAACGAGAACCTGCGTGTCCTTGCTCGGGCCGCGCAGGCTCTGCGCGAAGTGCCGTGGTTGCCGCTCGGCAGCCAGGGCAAGCTGTTTGGCGATGACTGGGAAGTGATCGGTTTCATGCGCCGCAAGACGGAAGCCGAAGGCAGCGACTACACCTGGTCGGAGTATCTGCTGTTCAACGTCCGCGCTGGCTTCGCCTGGCTGATCGAGTACCAGGGACATTGGAACTTTGCCCGCACCTTGGCCAATCCGCCCGCGCTGGCGCGCGGACAGGTCCGTTGCCAGCACGAAGGACGTGAGTATAAGCTGTTCAGCCGCGGCCGGGCCGAGGTGAGCTATGTCGTCGGCGAGTTCCACTGGCAGGTTGCGGTCGGCGAGAGCTGCCAGGTGGAAGACTATGTCTGCCCGCCGTCGATGCTTTCACGCGAAGTGACGGCCAGCGAGGCGAGCTGGTCGCTCGGCGAATACGTCGATGGTTCGGCCATCGCCGCTGCCTTTTCCGTCAGCGAGGCGCCGCCCAAGCCGATCGGAGTCTATGCCAATCAGCCCAATCCGTTGGCTGAAACGCTGCGCCGGACGTGCCGCCTGTTCTGGCGGATGGCGCTGGCCGCGCTGCTCGTACAACTCGCTTTCGCCTTCCTTCTCGCTTCGGAGATCGTCCTCAAGGAGCAACTCGTCCTCTCGCCGCTGAGCGAGGAGGCAAGCGTCAGCAGCCGCGAGTTTGTCCTCAAGCGCCGGGCGCGCACCTTGCTCGTCAGGCATCAGACCGACCTGAGCAACAACTGGCTCGAACTGAGCACGGCGCTGATCGAAAAGAACACCGGCGAAGCCTTCGTCGGCGAGCAGGAGATCAGCCACTACCAAGGTGTAGACGAGGGCGAAAGCTGGTCCGAAGGCTCGCCGTCGGACGACGTCGTGTTTCGTGCCGTGCCGCCCGGGACGTACTACCTGGTGGTCGAATACGAGCTCGGCAAGGACAGCAGTCAAGCGGTGGTCGACAAGCTGGAGGTCGAGCGCGACCCGGTAGCCTGGTCCAACTTCGTCCTGCTGCTCATCTTTCTCGCCATTTTCCCGCTCGTTGCGCGCTGGCGCAGCGCGGCTTTCGAAACGCGCCGGTGGAACGAGAGCGACGTGTCGGGAGGCAGCTGACATGATCAAGGCCAACTGGATTGCCGGGCTGCTTGCCCTGGCGCTCTTCGTCAACGCGCAGTATCAGGGCTGGAACCTGTTCGAGAGCGGAGCTGGCAATACGGGCTCGCGCGCCGGTAGCGGGCGGGTCTTCCACAAGTAGGACAGGGCATCTATACTCGCTCCCCTGTTGCCGGCCGGCCGACTGGCGCCCAACCACCGATTGTCGAGCAGGATTACCTCTGCCATGGAAGCTTTCGCTCGTTTCGCGCATGACATCTACGCGCTTGACGCGGGCTACGTCCGACCGTTGCTGGCGGCGATTCACCTGATCGTTGAAGGCGAGCGCGTCGCGATCGTCGATACCGGCGCGAAAGGCTCATTGGCGCCGACGCTGGCTGCCCTGGCGAAGCTTGGTCTGAGCGCCGAGAGCGTCGATTACGTCGTGCTGACGCACATCCACCTCGACCACGCCGGCGGCGCCGGCAGCATGATGCGCGCTTTCCCGCACGCCAGGCTGCTGGTCCATCCACGCGGTGTCGCGCATATGGTCGCTCCGGCCCGGCTGATCGAAGGGGTCACCGCGGTGTACGGCGCAGCCGAGGTCGAGCGCCTCTACGGACAGATTCTGCCGGTCGACGCGGCGCGCATCATTCCGGCGACGCATGAACTGAGCGTCGATCTTGCCGGTCGGCGACTGCTGTGTCTCGACACGCCTGGGCATGCGCGCCATCACATTGCGCTCTTCGACGAGCGCAGCCGCAGCGTGTTCACCGGCGATATCTTCGGCATGGCTTACCGCGAGCTCGATACCGATGGTCGTCAGTTCCTTTTCCCGACCACCAGCCCGGTGCAGTTCGATCCGGTGGCGATGCACGCCTCGATCGACCGCGTGCTCGCCTTGCAGCCTGAGTTTGCCTACCTCACGCATTACAGCCAGCTTCCCGACCTGCCCACGCAGGCGGTACACCTGCGCCGCCTGATCGACGCGCACGTGGCGACCGCGCTACGCGCAGAGCGCGCCGGCAAGACAGGCGAAGCTCGCCACGCGCAGATCCGTGCCGATTTGACTGCAATGCTGCTCGACGAGGTGCAGCGTTTCGGCTGTCGGCTGACGACCGACCGGCTGCTGGACATCTTCGCCACTGACCTTGAGCTGAACGCGCGCGGACTCGCCGTCTGGCTCGACTCGCGCTCGGTCTGAGGCAGCGGACGAGCCGCTGGCGCGCGTAGCCGTTGTCTGGCGTTGCCCTTGCCTGCAATCGGTTGCTGCTCCAGCGTCGACCAGGAGCGTGCGGCAAGGGCATCAGATCGTCTCTGGTCGGCTCGCCTTTCAGCGCGCACGCATTTGGCCAGGCGCTTGACCGTATCAACCGCTAACCTGCCGTCGCTGCTCCACGCTACGATCCGGCATCGCTTTGCGGCGGTGAGTTTGCTATTCTCGCGCAAGGGGAGTCTGTCGTACGGCTATGGCAGATCTTGGCGAAGACCGGCGCAGATCGTCGGGTCGTCGGGTCGTCGGATCGCTGCTCGGGCGTAGGGAGAGGCCATTGCTTTCGCTCCAGTCAGTCCCGCCACGTAAACTCGCTTGCACCGGATAGCCGCACACGGTGAGCCGCGCGGCTCTGATTCGCCGCCAGCGGTCGGCAAATTCTCTATCCATGACTACCGAAAGTGCCCAATGAGCGACAGCCCCTACACCCCACCGAAAACTGCGCTTCTTCCACCCGATCGTCCGCTCGAGATTCCAGCGGATATCACACGAAAGATCCGGAACTGCGGGATTGCCGGTCTGGTGTCAGCCGCGATTACCTGCGTCTTTACCTTCGTTGCCCTGTCCGGCCCCAACCCGCTGGGCCTGGACGTGGGGGCCTTTGTCGACGCGGCGTTGATGGCTGGTTTGGCCGTTGGCGTCCTCAGAAAGCAGAGCCGCGTGTGCGCCGTCCTGATGGTGGTGCTTTTCGTGCTCAACAAGGCCATCATGTGGTCCGCCACCGGAACCCTGACTGGCCTTCCCATCTCTTTAATCTTCTTATGGTTTTTCGGCCAGGGTGTCGTTGGCACCTTCCAGTTGTACAAGTTGCGGGCGA
>NZ_JAVMKF010000135.1:7874-27940 GCF_031732815.1 Accumulibacter sp.
TGGTTTTTCGGCCAGGGTGTCGTTGGCACCTTCCAGTTGTACAAGTTGCGGGCGACGGGCGACGCTCAATAGGCACCAGTCGCAGGCGAGCCACTCGCCCGGCTTGTTGGCGACGGTCGGCGAAAGGAGCCGCGCGTGCCGCCGTCGCGGGTCGTCGGATGGATACGCAAGCGCCAAGGACGTTCGTTTTCCGATGATTGCCTGAGGTCCGGCAAGGCCACTTCGGTGCGGTCGTGCGGTTGCCGCCAATTCCGGCTGAAGCCACGCCGGTTTGCGACTGCCAGCCTGGCGGCACTGCGCGATCCTGCGCGATTTCGAAAGTGAGGCGCGGCTCGCCGCTCTCCTCGCGCACTCAAAGAATCACCGGTTCCGGTGTCAGCTCGAGCGCGAAGCGTTCACGTACGGCCGCCTGTACGGCCGTGGCGAGAGCGATGACTTCCGAACCGGTCGCGCCACCGTGATTGACCAGCACCAGCGCCTGCTTTTCGTACATGCCGACGCGCCCGAGGCAGCGACCCTTCCAGCCGCTCTGTTCGATCAACCAGGCGGCGGCGAGTTTGACGCGGCCGTCCGCCTGGACGTAGCGCGGCAGTCTTGGGTGCGCGGCGGCAAGTCGTTCGGCAACCGCCGCGTCGACGACAGGGTTGTGGAAAAAGCTGCCGGCGTTGGGTAGTACCGCCGGGTCAGGCAGCTTGCGCCGACGAATTGCCGTCACCGCTTCGGCAATCTGCTGTCCGGTCGGCCGGCCGATCGCTCGTCGGTCAAGCTCGTCGGCGAGGTCGGCGTAGGCGGTCTGCGCCGACCATGCTTTCGGCAGGCGCAAGCTTACCCAGGTGATCACGTGCTGGCCGTCGAGGTGCCAGCCTTCCTCTTTGAAGAGACTGCTGCGATAGGCAAAGCGGCACGCCTGACGGTCGAGCCGCAGCGTCTTGCCACTTGGCAGGTGGATCGCTTCGAGCGAGTGGAAGCGCTCGCTGAGTTCGAGCCCATAGGCACCGATGTTCTGGATCGGTGCAGCACCGACCGTGCCCGGGATGAGCGCCAGATTTTCCAGTCCGGGCCAGCCCTGAGCGAGCGTCCAGGTGACCAGATCGTGCCAGTTTTCGCCCGCGCCGGCACGCACATACCAGGCGTCAGCATCTTCGCCGATCAGGCGGCGACCCGTGATGGCGATGTGCAGCATCAGTCCGTCGAAGTCGCCGCTCAGCACCAGGTTGCTGCCGCCGCCCAGGATGAAACGGCGCCGCGTACCGTGCCCGCCCAGCTTTGCCAGGTGGGCGACCGACTTGATTCTGGCGTAGAGCGCCGCGCGTGCCGGTAGCGCCAGCGTCGTGCGCGCGGCCAGATCGACATCGTGCTCGACGAGCTCGCGCAAAGTCCGCGCCTTCACTTCGCCTTCGGCGCCGCGTCGCAACGTCTCCTGCACGCGCCGCTCAGAGCAGAGGTGCCAGCCAGCGTTCGGCTTCCGGCAGACTGAAGCCGCTGCGCTGTGCCCAGTCGGCGACTTGATCGCGGCCGATCTTGCTGATCGCGAAGTAGCGTGCCTGCGGGTGCGCCAGGTAGAAGCCGGAAACCGCCGCCGCCGGGGTCATCGCGAAGGATTCGGTGAGGCCCATCCCGGCGTAGTACGGCGCGTCGAGCAAGGCGAAGAGGGCGCCCTTCGCCGTGTGGTCCGGGCACGCCGGGTAGCCGGGCGCCGGCCGGATGCCACGATACGCTTCGCGAATCAGCGCCTCGCGGTCGAGCGTCTCGTCGCTGGCATAGCCCCAGAAATCGCGCCGCACCTGCGCGTGCAGCCATTCGGCGCAGGCTTCGGCGAGGCGGTCGGCGAGTGCCTTGAGCATGATCGCCTGATAGTCGTCGTGCGTCGCCGCGAACTCGGCGAGTTTGTCCTCGATACCGAAACCGGCGGCGACGGCGAAGGCGCCAATCCAGTCCGGCGTACCACGCTCGGCGATGAAGTCGCTCAGGCAGTAATGCGGCTTGCCGTCCGGGCGTTCGTGTTGCTGGCGCAGGTTGTGCCAGGTCATCAGTTTTTCGCTGCGCGTCTCGTCACTGTAGATCTCGACGTCGTCGCCGACACTGTTCGCCGGAAAGAGGCCGCAAACGGCGTTCGCGCGCAGCCATTTCTCGTCGATCACGCGGGCCAGCATGGCCTGCGCATCGGCGAGCAGCGCGCGTGCGGTTGGCCCGACGGTCGCGTCGTCGAGAATCTTCGGGTAGCTGCCCGCCAGATCCCAGGTCTGGAAGAATGGCCCCCAGTCGATGAATCCGGCGAGATCGCCCAGCTCGACTTCGCGCAGGACGCGGATTCCGCATTGCCGCGGTGCTGTTGGCCGGTAGGCCGGATCGGCGTTCCAGGCGTAGCGCCTGGCGCGCGCTGCGGCCAGCGTGACGAGCTGGACGCCTTTCTTGGTCGCGTGCTGCTCGCGCACGCGCGCGTAATCGGCGCTCACTTCGCGCCGGAAAGCGGCCGCCTGTTCGAGCGAGAGCAGCTTGCTGACGACGCCGACGGCGCGCGAGGCGTCGGGCACGTAGACGACCGGGCCGGAGTAACTGGGTGCGATCTTGATCGCCGTGTGCGCGCGGCTGGTCGTCGCACCGCCGATGAGCAGCGGCACCGGCGATTTGCCGTCGGCCGCGCTGGCGAAGCCGTGGCGCTCCATCTCGGCGGCGACATGCACCATCTCTTCGAGTGACGGCGTGATCAGGCCGGACAGCCCGACCGCCTGCGCGCCGTGCTCGCGCGCCGCGTGCAGAATGCGGTCGCAGGCGACCATCACGCCGAGATCGACAACGTCGTAACCGTTGCAGCCGAGGACGACGCCAACGATGTTCTTGCCGATATCGTGCACGTCACCCTTGACCGTCGCGACGACGATCTTGCCTTTGCCGGCGGCACCGGTGCGCTGCTTTTCGGCTTCGATATACGGAATCAGATGAGCCACGGCCTGTTTCATGACGCGCGCCGACTTGACGACCTGCGGCAGGAACATCTTGCCGGCGCCAAAAAGGTCGCCGACGACGTTCATGCCGTTCATCAGCGGGCCTTCGATCACCGCCAGCGGCGGTTTGCCGGCGGCGGCAAGCGCCGCGCGGCATTCTTCGGTATCGGCGACGACATAGTCGGTAATTCCCTTGACCAGCGCGTGTGTCAGGCGCTGGTCTACGTTGAGCGCGCGCCACGCCAAGTCCGGCCCGGCCTCGCGATTCCTGCCTTCGCGGACCGTCTGGGCGAAATCGACCAGCGCCTCGCCGGCGTCCGGGCGGCGATTGAGCACGACATCTTCGACCTTCTCGCGCAGCACGGGGTCGAGATCGTCGTACACGCCGAGCATGCCGGCATTGACAATGCCCATCGACAAGCCGGCCTTGATCGCGTGATAGAGAAAGACGGTATGGATCGCCTCGCGCACCGCGTCGTTGCCGCGGAACGAGAACGAAACGTTCGAAACACCGCCGGACACCTGCGCCGCTGGCAGATTGGCACGAATCCACGCGCAGGCCTGGATGAAATCGACCGCGTAGTTGTTGTGTTCTTCAATTCCGGTGGCGATGGCGAAGATGTTCGGGTCGAAGATGATGTCCTCCGGCGGGAAAGCCGCCTGCTCGGTGAGCAAACGGTAAGCCCGCGCACAGATTTCCGTCTTCCGCGCGTAGCTGTCGGCCTGTCCGCTTTCGTCGAAGGCCATGACGACGACCGCCGCGCCGTAGCGGCGGGCGAGCCGCGCCTGGCGCAGAAACTCGTCCTCGCCTTCCTTGAGCGAGATCGAATTGACGATGCCCTTGCCCTGCAGGCACTTCAGGCCGGCTTCGATGACGCTCCATTTCGACGAGTCGAGCATCACCGGAACGCGCGCAATGTCCGGCTCGCCGGCGATCAGCTTGAGGAAGCGATCCATGGCCGCCTGCGAGTCGAGCATCGCCTCGTCCATGTTGATGTCGATGATCTGCGCGCCGTTATCGACCTGCTGGCGGGCGACGGCCAGCGCGTCGTCGAAGCGACCCTCAAGAATCATCCGCGCGAAGACGCGTGAGCCGGTGACGTTGGTCCGTTCGCCGACGTTGACGAAGAGCGAATCGGCGCCAAGGTTGAACGGTTCGAGGCCGGCCAGACGCAGCTTGCGTTCGCGCTGCGGAACGCGGCGCGGGTGCAGGCCGGCGACGCGCGCGGTGATCGCCGCGATGTGCGCCGGCGAGGTGCCGCAGCAGCCGCCGACGATATTGACCAGACCCTGACGCGCCCAGTCGGCGATCTCGTCGGCAAGCTGTCCGGGCGTTTCATCGTAGCCGCCGAAAGCGTTCGGCAGGCCGGCGTTCGGGTGCGCCGAAACGAAGCAGTCGCAGACGCGCGACAGCTCGGCGACGTATTGGCGCAGCTCGGCTGCGCCAAGCGCGCAGTTCAGGCCAAAGGAAAGCGGCCCGATATGGTTCAGCGAGTTCCAGAAAGCCTCAGCCGTTTGTCCGGACAGCGTTCTGCCCGAGGCGTCGGTGATCGTCCCGGAGATCATCACCGGCCAGCGCCGGCCGCTGCGGGCGAAATACTCCTCGACCGCGAACAGCGCTGCCTTGGCGTTCAGCGTATCGAAAACGGTTTCGACCAGCAGAATGTCGGCACCGCCGGCGCACAGACCGTGCACCGCTTCGCCGTAGGCGCCGACGAGTTCGTCGAAGCTCGTATTACGGTAGCCTGGATCATTGACGTCGGGCGAGATCGACGCCGTGCGCGAGGTCGGGCCGATGACGCCGGCGACGAAACGTGGCTTGGCCGGATTGGCCGCGGTGAATTCGTCGCACACCGCGCGGGCAAGTTGGGCGCCGGCGTAGTTGAGTTCGTAGACGATCGCTGCGAGCTGGTAATCGGCCTGCGAAACGCTCGTCGAGTTGAACGTGTTGGTCTCGATGATGTCCGCACCGGCGGCCAGGTATTCGCCGTGGATGGCACGGATCACGTCCGGTCGGGTGAGCAGCAGCAGGTCGTTGTTGCCCTTCAGATCGTGCGCATGGTCGGCAAAGCGCGTGCCGCGATAATCCGCCTCGCCCAGGCCGTGGCGCTGGATCATCGTTCCCATTGCTCCATCGAGAACGAGGATTCTCTCGCTCATGAACTGTTTCAGTTCGGCTGTCCGATCAGGCTGCATGATTTTTTCCCGGCGGCGGGTTGTTTTGGCGGGCTATTGGTAGGTCCTGACCGACCAGACGAGGTCCGCACTGCCTTCGCTGAGACGGTGGCCAAGGCAGATGCGGCCGTTGCCGTGCAGGATGAACTCCTCGCGCTTGAGCGCGACCTCCTTTTCGCCGTCAGCCTGGACGAAGGTGCCATTGGTACTCGTATCACTGAGCACGAATTTGTCACGCCGGAACTCGACGCGGGCGTGCGTGCGCGAGGCGCAAGGCACAGACAAGCGGATGCGGCACGAGCGCTCGCGTCCGATCACCACCGCCTCGTCCTCCGGCGTCAGCGTCAGCGAACCGCCCTGATAGACGAGCCGCAGCGAAATGGTCGGCGGCGGCAGGGTCATCGGCAGACGATCACTGATCATCGTCAGGTTTTCTGCCTGCCAGACAACCTCGCAAATGGCGATCGACTCGGCCTTGCCGCGCACGGCAAAACGCCCCATGTTGCGCGTCAGATCGCGCAGGTCGGAAGACATTGCCGCCGCGGCCGTCTCCGTGGTGATCGTCTGGCCGCCCTTGGCCAGGCTGGTGATGCGCGAGGCGGTGTTGACCGCGTCGCCAAAAACGTCGCCGTTGTCCTCGATCAGATGGCCGACATGAAAACCGATACGGATCGACAATCCATGCCTGGTCGCCAGTTCATCTTCCGACAAGCGGTTCTGCATCTCGCAGGACGCTTCGGCGGCGGCGTCCGCACCGGAAAAAACGCACATGACTTCGTCGCCGAGGGTCTTGACGACGCGCCCGCCGAAAAATGCCGTGACGTCGCGCAGGATGTCCAGGCAAGCGTCCACCAGGCGCTTTGCCTCATCGTCTCCGACCGTTTCGTACAGCTTCGTGCTGTTCGTCACGTCGGCAAACAGAACCGCCTGTAACATGTCTGGCCCCTTCTGCCATCAACGGTCGCTATCATAGCGCCTGATGCAGCGAGCGCAAAACCGTACGGCCAGCGCTCCAGGGGCGAAGGAGGGGGCGCTTGCGCTGCTCCGGCCTCAGACAGCCGCCGGAGGCGTTCCCTCGTCGTTGCGTTGTGCTGCGCCGTAGCGCCGCTCGAAAGCTTCGGCTGCCTTCTTGACCGAGACGAAGAATTCGGTGCGGCCGATTTCTTCGGACAGTCCGACTTTCGCCAGTTCTTCGAGAAATGGTCGGGGAGCGTCGGCAATCTTGACGTCTACGCCTTCGTCGGCGAGCTCCCGGTGCAGTTCGGCGAAGCGTTGCGCTGCCGTGACGTCCATGTCGTGAATCGCCTGCGCATCGATGACCAGCCACTTCACCGGAACCTCCGCTTCCTCGACCAAGGTCCGGATGCGCGTCACGACATGTCGCGCGTTGGCGAAGACGAGCGGCGCATAAAGGCGATAGACGAGCAGGCCGGGAATCTCCCGCGTCTCCTCGTCGTCGCGGCAATCGTGGAAGCGGCCATCGCTGACGCGTACGCGCAGCACTGCGTCGTCCGGGCGCGAAATCTCGACGAGAACGGTAATCAGCGACAGCAACAGGCCAAGGATGATCCCCGGCACGACGCCGGCGAGCAGGATGGCGAGCGTGACGCCCATGGCAATCCCGAATTCGACGCGATCGATGCGATACAGGCCAAGCAGCGAAGCCATCTCGAGCATGCCGATCGCGGTCACGATCAGAATCGCTCCCAGCGCGACTTTCGGCAGCAACGCAATCAGCCCGGTGAGCAGGAAGAGGAAGAGGAGCAGCCCGGCGGCGGCAATCAGTTGGGCAACCTGCGACTTGCCGCCGGCCGAATCGACGATCGACGTGCGCGACTGGCTGGCCGATACTGGAAAGCCCTGCCAGAGGCCGGCGAGAATGTTCGCCGAGCCGAGGGCGACGAGTTCGCGATTCGGATAAACCTCGTAACCGTTCTTTTCGGCAAAGGTCTGCGCCAGCAGGATGCCGTCGGAGAAGGCGAGGAAGGCGATTGCCACGGCCGCTGGCGCCAGTGCGGCGATGTCCGACAGGTGCAGCGTGGGAATTTCCAGGCGCGGCACTCCCGAGGGCACGGCGCCGACCAGGGCAATCCCGTAACTGCCCAGATCGAACGCGGAAGTCGCCGCGATGGCGACACCACAAACGGCCAGCGCGCCGGGCACGCGCGGCAACCAGCGAGCGAGCACGACGAGCAGCAAGACGAGCAGCAGACCGAAGGCAAACGTTGGCCAGTGCGCCTCGGGCAGTTTGCGGATTACGGTAAACACGATGTCGAAGAACTCTTCGCCCTCGGTCTTGATGCGGAACATCTTGCCGAGCTGCGTCGAGATGAGGACCAGCGAGGCGCCGTTGAGATAGCCGATGAGCACAGGGCGCGACAGCAGATCGGCGATGACGCCGAGTTTCAGACGCGCCGCGAGCAGCAGCACGGCGCCCGAAAGGATGCCGAGGACCGCCGCGAGGGCGGCGATGCGCCCCGGATCGCCAGCCGCCAAGGGCAGGATCGCTGAACCGGCGAGCAGACCGATTGCCGCATCGGGACCGGCGATCACGTGCCGCGAGCTGGCGAACAGTGCGTAACCGATGGAAGCCGCGAGAGCGGCGTAGAGGCCGGCGATCGGCGGCAGGTGAACCAGCTCGGCGTAGGCGATCACCGACGGAATCATCACCACGCAAGCGGTCAGCCCGGCAATCGCATCCTTGCCCAGCCACGCCGCGCGGTATTCCCTGAGCGTTGCGAGCAAAGGCAGCGTGGACTGCAAAAAGCGGAAAACAGAGGTAACTTGCATGTCGGTTGCTCCGGGCGAACGGGCTGGAAAGGCGGAATATAGCGCGATCTGCCGGGAAAGTCCGCAGACCGGGACGGGCGGCATCGCACCTGGTTCCAGCGGCCTGCCGGCGCTCGCCAGCGACCATGACGTTGGCCTCAGTCCTGGCAAACCGGGGCGGTTTCCGGGCACAGCCCCTTCGCCTGCCCAAAAATGCACCCTGAAGCCTTCGCGAGCGGCTTGTGCGGCGCCTGCCCTGGCCCTCTTCAGAACCTGAACATCGGCGCCAAGCAACGGTTTTCGCAGCGAAACGATGGACCGCCGAGCTTCGTCCGGGTAAACTACCGGAGTGCAGTTCCGTGCCAGCCCAGGGGAAAGACATCGTCATGCAAATCAACGTGGAAACCAAGCCGGTTGCCTCAGCCGCGTACAACAACAAGAAAAAACGACTGATCGAAACCATCGACCGCCTTTACCATCGGGATGCCAAGGCCTCTCTGCAGAAGGTGATCTCCCGCCTGCATCCGGCCGACCTGGCGTCGATCCTGGACGAATTGCCGCCGGAGCACGTGGTCGATGTCTTCTACGCGATCAACGAGACCGAAATGGCGGCCGAAGTGTTCACCCAGTTGTCGGTCAGCCTGCGCACGCAGGTGATGACCGAGTCGCCGGTCGAGAAGCTTGCCGGGGTCCTCCAGCATCTGGCGCCGGATGATCTCGCCGACCTGGTCGGCGACCTGCCAGAGGAACAGCGCGCGCAGTTGATGGCGCTGCTCGACCGGGAAAGCAAGGACGAAGTCGAAAGCCTGCTCAAGTACGACCCGAACAGCGCCGGTGGCATCATGACCACCGACTTCTTTTCGTTGCCGCACACGCTGACGGTTGAGGAAGCGATCGAGAACATCCGCAATCGCGAAGACGTCGAAATGGTCTTCTACCTCTACCTGACCGACGAATCCGGCCGCCTGGTGGGCGTCGTCTCGCTGCGCCAACTGCTCCTCGCGCGGCCGGGTACGCCCTTGCACAAGGTGATGAACCGGCGCGTCATGAAAGTGACCACCGACGCTGACCAGACGACCGTCGCCATGCTGGTCGACAAGTATCACCTGCTGGCCGTCCCTGTCGTCGACGAGGAAAATGTCCTTGTCGGCATGGTCACCGTCGACGACGTGATCGACGTGCTCGAGGAAGAAACGACGCGCGACATGTTGAAGATGGCGGGAACCAGCGAGTCGGAAACGCTGACCCACTCGGCCTTCAAGATTGCCGGGATTCGTCTGCCCTGGCTGCTCGCGGCGTTCATCGGTGGCCTGGCGGCGACCGCGGTCATCGGCCAGTACGAGGAGATCCTCGGCCAGGTCCTGGTCCTCAGCGCCTTTCTGCCGGTCGTCATGGGGATGGCCGGCAACGTCGGCGTGCAGTCGGCGACGGTTGCCGTGCGCGGTCTGGCCACCGGGGCGATCGACGTGCGCGATACCTTTCCGCTGGTCTTCAAGGAACTGCGCGTCGGCCTGCTGCTCGGCGGTTTCTACGGCGTGATCCTCGGCATCTACGGCTATCTGATGCACAACAGCCTGGCGCTGGGCCAGGTCGTCGGCCTGACGATTCTCGGCAACATGACCGGCGCGGCGCTGCTCGCCGTGCTCCTGCCGATGGTCTTCCAGCGCATGAAGGTCGATCCGGCGGTGGCCACCGGACCTTTCGTGACGACCGCAATCGACATCCTGGGGGTGCTCAACTATTTCGTCATCGCGAGCTGGATCTTCAAACTCTAGACGCGTAGACGCGGGAACCCGCGCTACGAGCCGGTCGCCGTGGGGCGTACGCCGGGTGTTTTCACGCTGACGCTCAATCCAGCGATAGACCATAGCATCGGTCTGTCGCAACTGCTTCCCGGTGGGCTCAATCGTGTCGTGTGGGAAAAGACGACGGCCGGTGGCAAGGGCGTGAACGTCGCCGCGTTCCTTGCCGATCTTGGCTGCCGGGTCACCGCCGGCGGTCTGCTCGGCGCCGACAATGCGGATCTCTTCCAGCGTCTCTTCCTTGAGCGGGGAATTGGCGATGTTTTCGTCCGCCTGCCCGGGCGCACGCGCGTCAACCTGAAACTGATCGACGAGCACAGCCAGACGGTCACCGAAATCAACTTTCCGGGTCAGCCCGTCGCCACCGAGCACCTCGGCGAATTGCAGCGCACGATCGACGCGCAACTTGCCGGCCATGCCTTCTGCATCGTCTCTGGCAGCCTGCCAGCCGGCGTGCCGGTGGACTATTACGCGGGGTTGATCGCGCGCCTGACGACTGCCGGCAGGCGCGTTCTCCTCGACAGCAGCGGTCAGCCGCTGCGTTGCGCAATCGTCGCCCGACCCTGGGCAATCAAGCCGAACCACGCGGAACTGGAAGAACTCGTCGGCCGGCCGCTACCCGACCGAGCTGCACTCAGCGCGGCTGCCCGCGCGATCGTCGAGCAGGGCGTGCACCAGGTCATCGTCTCGCTCGGCCGGCACGGCGCGCTCTTCGTCAGCGCCAAGCGCTGCCTGCACGCCAAGCCGCCGGCGGTCGCCGTGCGCACGACGGTCGGCGCCGGCGATGCCCTGGTCGCCGGCTTCATCGCCGGCTGCCTGCGTGGCCTGGACGACGACGCCTGCGCTCGCCTGGCGATTGCCGTCGCCGGCGGGGTGCTCGGCGAACCGGGCGCCCGCTTGCCGGGCGAGGCGGCGATCGAAGCACTGATGGCGCGCGTCGAGCTGAGCCAGGTCGCATCTGGCGGGTGAACGGCCAGCCAGGCGAGCAGAGCGCGGCCCGCCCACCCGGCCGGCGGTGGCTGGAAAGCCGGCGCAGCTCGCGTACCCCGACACTGTTCCCTCGCATCGTATATGGCATTAGAATGTCGAGCGTCGAGCTTGCCAGACGATTCGTGGCCTCGACAAGACATGCGTCCTTCGCTGCACACCACACCCTGAGAGGAGAAACCTGCAATGACCGTTTCTGTCAAAGAACTGCGCGGATCGACCCCGACACTGGCCGAGAAGCTGAAGGAATCGGGCGTCGGCAACAACGAGCAATTGCTTGAGGCGGCCGCCACGCCGGCGCAGCGGAAAGCGCTGGCGGCAAGCTGCGGCTGCGATGCCCGGGTGATTCTCGAACTCGCCAATCGCGCCGATCTGGCCCGCATCAAGGGGGTTTCCGGGGTCTACTCGGATCTGCTCGAAAAAGCCGGCGTCGATACGGTGAAGGAGTTGGCCACCCGCCGGCCCGACAACCTGCATGCCAAGATCATCGAAACGAACACGGCCGAGCAGGTGACGAAACAGCCACCTTCGTTGTCCATGGTCGAGTCGTGGGTGCAACAGGCGAAAGACCTGCCCAAGACGCTGGCTTACTGAGCGCCGGCCGAGATCGAATCCGGCGGAGAGAAACTCGTCGTTTCCGCTTCGCCGGAGCATGCTGCTGCGTCAGGCGCTTCCCGTCGACCTTGCTCCACGCTCGGTGTCAACCCAGAAGTGCAGCAACAGGGCGGCCGATCCGGCGCAGCTTGCCGAGAAGACGAAGGCGGCCAGCGGGTCGATCGCCTGCCATAGTTGGCCAAAGATGACCGAGGCCGGCAGCAGTGTGAGGCCCGTGGTCAGGTTGAACCAGCCATACGCCGTTCCCAGCGTCTGCCGGTCGACCAGATCGGCCGCCAGCGCCTTTTCGGCGCCTTCCGTGGCGGCCATGAAAAGGCCGTAGAAAGCGAACAAAGGCCAGAGCAGGAGCACCTCCCGATTCATCCCGAGAA
This sequence comes from Accumulibacter sp., assembly GCF_031732815.1. GTDB lineage: Bacteria > Pseudomonadota > Gammaproteobacteria > Burkholderiales > Rhodocyclaceae > Accumulibacter. Next base: position 19,539 of record NZ_JAVMKF010000135.1, read on the forward strand.
GGATGTAGAAGGCGCCGTAGACGCCCCAGCCGGCGACGATCAGGCGGCTGCGGCCGAGTTTGTCGGAGAGCGCCGACAGCGGTGTGGAAAAGATCGCCGCGCTCAGCGAAACGAGTGCCCAGAGCAGCGGCACCTGATATTCGGCCAGACCAAGCTCGCGGGCGCGCAGCAGCAGGAACATGTTCGACGAATTGCCCAAGGTAAACAGCGCCAGCACGACGAGGTAGCGCTTGAACGGGGCGGGCAGTTGGTGCAGCTTCCAGGCGTCGGCGGCGGGCGGCGCCGGATCGTCGCTGGCGGGTTCGCGGATCGCCAGCGCGAGGACGACGGTGAGCGCGCCACCGAGCGCTGTCCACAGAAAGATCGTGCGCAGCGGGAGCTCGGCGGCCAGCAAGCCGGCCGCGATGAGGGGCCCGACGACCGCTCCGGCATTGTCCATCGCGCGATGAAAACCGAAGACCAGCCCGCGCTTGCCCGGCTGGACGCTACGCGCCAGCAAGGCGTCGCGGGGTGACGAACGCAGTCCTTTGCCGACCCGGTCGGCGAAGCGCAAGGCGAGGACAACCGGCCAGGAAGCAGCCAAAGCGAGCAGCGGACGCGCGATCGCGGCAAGTGCGTAGCCGCCGACGACCCACGGCTTGCTCGAACGCCGGCGATCGGAGAGAACACCCGAGAGCAGCTTCAGAATGCTGCTCGTCGCCTCGCAGATTCCCTCGATGATGCCCAGCGCGCGCGGCCCGGCCATCAGGACCGAAGCGAGGTAGATCGGCACGAGCGGATAGATCAGCTCGCTCGTCGCGTCGTTGGCGAAGCTGACCAGGCCAAGCAGCCAGACGGTGCGCGGCAGTTCACGCAGGCTGGCGAACATGTCGGGCGGGCGAAAGTTCGGGCCGGCCGGCGGGGACTCGCTCGACCGGTACCGCCGTCGATGGGCGGCAGTTAGCGAAAGCTGCTTGCCTCGGGTGCGCCGAGCGTGTCCTTATCGTCCGGGTTGATGATGCCGAAAGTCGCCGGGATGCGCGTGTAGAAGAGGCGGACGTTCTCGCTGCGCAGCAGATCGAGCAGACGCTCCTCCTCCTCGGTCGTGACGACGAACTCCACTTCAACTCCACTGTCACCGGCCAGCTCGAAGAAGCGCTCCTCATGCATCGTGTGCCGGCGGCCGAAGCCGCCGATCGCCCGGAATGCCGATCCTCCGCGCAGGCCAAGCTGGTTGCCCTGGGCGAGCAGCCACTCCCACAGGAGGACGGCACGGTGAGTCTGCGTCGCGTGCAAATAGAACCGGATGAACGAGCCCTGCATGATTGTCTCCGTCCGTTACTCTTCTCGCGAGCCACCTTCGCCGCCCTTGATCGGCGCCGGGTTGCAGTCAGCGAGTTCCGCCGACTGATCACCAGCTTTTCGCCCAGAGAATCGTCGCCATGCCGGCGAAAGTCATCAACAGCGAGCCGACAACATGCGCGCCGGTGGTCAGCAGTGCCCAGATCAAGCGCTCCTCCTGCACCAAGGCCGCCAGCTCGGCAGAAAAAGTCGAGAAGGTCGTCAGGCCACCGCAGAAACCGGTGATCACCAACAGGCGCCACTCGGCGCCGACGGCGGACGAACTAGCGAAGAACGGAATCGCCAGGCCAATGATGTAGGCGCCGATCAGATTCGCCGCCAGCGTTCCCGGCGGCATCGTCGGAAACAGGCTGTTGAGCCGCTCGCCGAGTTGCCAGCGCGCCACTGCGCCGAGCGCTGCACCGAGCGAGATGGCGAAGACTGCTTTCCACATGAGTCTGTTCCGCAAGCGACAAGTCGGCTGCGCCGCTGCCTGTTTCAGAGCTGGTCGGCCGGGATGGGCCGACCAGTGAGATATCCTTGAAAGAGCTGGAAACCCATCGCCAGGCAGACTTCGGCCTCCAACTCGCTTTCGATGCCTTCGGCGAGAGCGACCGAGCCCAGGCCGCGCACCAGCTTGACCAGGTCGCCGACGACCCGGCGCTTGCTTTCACCCGCCAGGTGAAGATCATGGATCAATCCCATGTCGAACTTGACGAAGTGCGCCGGTACTTCGCCCAGTTCGTTCAGGCGCGCCTGTCCGGCGCCAAAATCGTCGTAGGCAAAGCGCACGCCGATGTCGCGAAAGTGCGCAGCGAGTTCGCGTAATCTTCGGCTCTCGGTGACCGCTGCTTCGTGGATTTCGACGACCAGGTCGAGATCGGGCATTTCCTGGCGCAAACAGACCAGCGCCTTGAAGAAGTCCTCGCTGAAGGTTTCCTTGGGGTGGGTGTTGGCAAAAAGCGGAAACCCGCGCAGGCGAGGGGCAATGGCGGCGACGCCGAAGCGGCGAAAGGCGACGCTGAGGTCGACCTCACGGTCGAGCGCGCTCGCCATCTTGAAGAGCCGCACCGGCGACACCGGCAGCAAGGGGTGGCTGGCTCGGCCGAGCAGTTCGTAGGCAAAAACGCAGCGGCTGTCCGCTTCAACGATCGGTTGTGCGGCGCCCGACATGCCGTGTCCGCCGAGCAGGTCGAGGAACTCGGCTTCGTTCGGCGGAAACATTTCCGATAGCGCCATGCCCGAGGGCAAGACCAGCGTGTGACCTTCACTCGGTCGCGCAGCCGGCGGCTCGACCGCGCGTGTGCGAATACGAAACTCGGCGTTGCCGAAGTGGACGATGTCGTTATCGCTCAGCAGACACGAGTTCTCGACGCGCTGACGGCCGACGAAACTGCCGTTGGTGCTGTTCAGATCGGTCAACCGGATACGGCCACTGCTGTCGGCGGTGAGCAGCGCATGGTGTCGACTAAGCCCGCGCGCGGTGACCACGAGGTCATTGTCGGGGTCGCGCCCAATGCGAAAAGGCAGGTGCGTGATGTTGTAGACGACGTGCGAACCGTCGCCCACAATCGATTCCAGAAACCAGTGCCTGGCCAAGAGTTTGCTCCGCTGATCAGTTGAAGCCCGGGCACGAGTATATGTGGCGGATTCGACGGCGGTCAATCTTGGATTGTCAGTTTCTCGGCGACTGATCCGGAACGAGCAGGAGCGGCATACGGATTCCGGCTTCCTGGTCGCCCAGCGCGTCGAGGCCAGGAGCATGGTCCCGACCGCCGGACTGATGATCGTCGTATTCAGCGACCGGAACGACCGAGCGAGCGGGTCCCGCATGGCAGTGGACTCCGGTCAGCGCCCAGCCTGGCGGCAAACGCCGCCGCCTTCTGGGGCAGGCGCGCCGACACCAGATTGGCAAGATCTGGCGCAGCCTCGAACGTTTCGCCGGGGCCGCGCGAGCGAGTCCGCAAGGGATTCGCCGCTGCCGTGCCCCCCCGCGGTAAGCCGCCGGTGCCCCGATATGGTGCGAAGTTGCTGATATACTGATACCGGGAGTGCTCGATTCAGTCGCAGGTGCGGGTCGTGTTGTCCCCCCGTCTTGCCAAGGACTTCGCGTACCGGTGGGGCAGACGGAAGAGGGCGGCACTAGCCGAGGAAAATCCAGGCTAGGGCTTTGCCCGGTCTGTGTTGGAAGGGAAACGGAACATGATGTGCGCTTGGCGACTGCTTGCCGGCTTGGCCCTGCTGCTCTACTTGAACAATGGCCTGGCAGAAACGCTGGCCCGGCTGACGGCAGTGCATGCGCTGATCCCACCGCTGGCGGGCACTGCCGATGGATCGGGTTTCCTCGAACGTGTGGTCAGAGAAGCGTTTCGCCGCGCCGGAATGGCGCTCGACATCCAGGCGATTCCTGCCGAGCGGGCACTGATCAATGTGAACACCGGTGTCGACGACCTGGATCTTTCACGCGCTTCCGGCTTTGAGCAGCAGTATCCGAATCTCGTGCGCGTGCCGGAGAAAACCATGGATTTCGAATTCGTAGCGTTTGTCCCGGCCTCGTCCACTCCTTTTCCAACCGACCACTGGAACAGCCTGCGCGACCATACGGTGGCTTATGTCACCGGCTGGAAGATTTTCGAGCGCAACGTTGGCCAGACGCGGGAAACAGTACGCGCACCGTCCATTCCCAGCCTCTTTGAAATCTTGAAGCAGAATCGGGCGGAAGCCGTACTGCTCGAGCGTTGGCAAGGCCTGCACGCTGCACGCGATGCTGGGGTCAAGGTTCACGTGCTCGAACCGCCGCTGGCACGCGCCGAGATGTTCATCTACCTGAACAAGCGCCATAGCGAACGTATTCCAGCGCTGGTCGCCGCTTTGCAGCAGATGAAGGCCGACGGCTCGTATCAACGGATCATGCGCGAAACACTGACCGCGACGCCGCGTGAGAAAGCCGACCGCTGATGCCGGTGGTTACCCCGGGCGTTGCTCGCCTTACGGACCCGGTTGGTCGACCGACGCGGCCTGAGCATCGTCTCGGACGCAGTCTGACCGTCGCCATGATCCTTTTCAGTTCCCTGATCACCACGGTGATCACGGCCATCCAACTCTACACGGATTATCGCAGCGACATCGGCCGGATCGGGGAGAACTTCAAGTTCATTCGGGAAAGCTATCTGAATGTTCTGGTCGACAGCGTGTGGACGGCGAACGATAGCCAGATCCAGGCACAGCTTGAAGGTTTGCTGCGCTTGCGTGATATGGAGTATCTGGCGATATCGGTGGATGGGCAACCGCGCTGGGCGGCTGGGGCCAGACATTCGCAGCGCATGATTGAATCCGACGTCGCGCTCGAGCGGATCTACCGCGACAAGCCGGTGCTGATCGGTCGGCTGGCCATGGTCGCCAGCGAAGACCAGGTGCTCGCCCGGATTGCCAATCGCCTGCTGATCGTGCTGGGCGAAAACATGATCAAGACCCTGCTCGTCGCCACCTTCGTTCTCTGGTTGTTCCGCACCCGGGTAACGCGCCATCTCGACCAGATTGCTCGCTTCGCTGAGGGTGTCGAGGCGGCCACGCTGACCGGCCCGCCTCTGCGTCTGGTTCGCCCGGTTGCTGGCCACTGGCGCCCGGACGAGCTGGATGCGGTCGTGCAGGCTTTCAATTCGATGCGCACAAAGCTGTCTGCTGCCTACGATGATTTGCGCAAGACCACCGATCAACTGGCGGAGAGCGAGCGGCGCTTGCGCGTGCTGATGGCCAACGTACCCGGTGTCATCTACCGCTGCCAGGCGCGGCCCCCGTACTGCCTGCAACTCATCTCGGATGGGGTGAGCCGGCTCAGCGGCCATGCACTGAGCGAATTTTCCGGTGAGCACGGCCTCTCCTGGGCGAGCCTGATCCTGCCCGAGGACCGCGCTCATGTCGCCTGCGAAATCACCGCTGCGGCCGCCGAACAGCGCCCGTACGAGCTTGAATACCGGATCGCACATGCCGATGGCAGCGTGCGTTGGATCAGCGACTACGGCCGGCCGAGCGCTCGGCTGGCTGGCCAAGCGGCGTGGATTGATGCAGTGGCGGTCGACATCAGCGGGCGGAAGGCAGCCGAACTTGCCTGGCAGCAAAGCGAAAGACGGCTGTCGCTGCACGTCCAGCAGTCGATGATGGGGATCATCGAGTGGGACACTGATTTACGCGTCGTCGAATGGAATCCTGCGGCTGAGTCCATTTTTGGCTACCGCCGCGAGGAGGCCGTCGGCCGACACGCCAAGGAGTTGATTCTGACGCCGGAGGTCTTTCCATTCGTCGATGCGGTCTGGCGCGATCTGTTGGGCAGGAGCGGCGGCACGTATTCCAACAACGACAACCTTACCCGGGACGGCCGCGTGATTACCTGCGATTGGCTCAATACGCCGCTGGTTGGCGGCGAAGGCAGGGTAATTGGCGTCGTATCGCTGGTTCGCGACGTCAGCGAACGCAAGCGGGCGGAGGCCGAACTGCGCGTCTATCGCGATCACCTGGAGGAACTGGTCGCGCTGCGCACCGCCGAGTTGTCGGCGGCCAAGGAGGAAGCCGAAGCGGCGAACCGGGCGAAGAGCGCATTTCTGGCGAACATGAGCCATGAGTTGCGCACGCCGATGAACGCCATCCTGGGTTTTTCGGCCTTGCTGCGGCACGAATCAGGTCTGGGCGAGTCCGCGCTCGAGTATCTGGAGATCATCAACCGCAGTGGCGTGCATCTGCTCGGGCTGATCAACGATGTGTTGGACATGGCCAAGATCGAAGCCGGCCGTACCCAGTTGGCGATTGCTCCGTTCGACCTCGGCGTGCTGATCAATGACCTTCTGGCGTTGATCGGTCAGCGCGCGCGGGAAAAGAGCCTGGCGCTCCAGCTCGAAAAGTCGCCCGACCTGCCGCGCCATTTACGAGGCGATGAAGCCCGGTTGCGGCAGGTTCTGGTCAACCTCCTGGGCAATGCCGTCAAGTTCACCAGCCGGGGAACGATCACCTTGCGCGTGCACGGGAAGCCGGAGGCGGAAAGATACCTTCTCCGGGTCGAAGTCGAGGACACGGGACCGGGGATTGCTGCAGATGATCAAGCGCGCGTTTTCGAACCCTTCGAGCAGGCTGGGTTGCCGTCCCAACAGAAGGGGACCGGGCTGGGACTGGCCATCTGTCGACAATTCATCGAGTTGATGGGCGGACGGATCGGAGTCAGCAGTCAGCTGGGCAAAGGCAGCCGCTTCTGGATCGAGCTGCCTTTGGCACTCCCGTTGCTCTCCGACGTGGTCTGCGAGCGCCCGGACGATGCCGAAGTCATCGGGCTGCAAGCAGGTCAGCCCGACTGGCGGATTCTCATCGTCGAAGACCAGCCGGAGAACGCTCTACTGCTCAGCCGACTGCTCGCCGATGTCGGTTTTCAAGTGGACAGGGCGGAGAACGGCCACGAGGCCGTAGAACGCTTCCGTGCCTGGCGACCGGACTTCATCTGGATGGACCAGCGCATGCCGGTCATGGACGGCAACGAGGCCACCCGCCAGATTCGGGGGTTGGAGGGTGGTGACGAGGTGAAGATCGTCGTGCTGACTGCGTCGGTGTTCGCCCAGCAAAGCAGCGAGCTTCCCGATGCCCGGATAGATGGCATCCTGTATAAGCCATTTGAAGCGCGCCAAGTGTTCGAGTGCATGGGGCGGCATTTGGGCGTGCGCTACGTCTTCCGCCAGAACGAATGCGCAGAGCCGGCTTCGCCCGATGCGGGCCTGGATCGGGCTGCCTTGGCCGCGCTACCGGAACAAATCCGGCGTCGGCTGGCCGATGCCCTGATCGCGCTCGACACCCGCCAGATCGACGCGCTGATCGGCCAGATCGGGGAACGGGCACCCGCTCTCGGCCGCGCCCTGCACAAGAAAAGCGAAGAGTTCGACTTTGAGGCCATCATACAGCTGCTCGTCAGCACCAAGGAAAGCTGAGCCTCGAGCGCTGGAGTCCCCGTCGGCCTTCGCCGGCTGTCGCCCGGGTGTGTTGCACGCCATGCTGGTACCCGGGCTTGCGTGCTCGCAGCGGCGGGCAGGAACCGCGAAAATGTGCGGACTTTCATCCTGTTCGATCATCCGAGCTTGCACCGATTGAAGGTGAGCGTGGCGGGAGAGCCGCCGCTCCTGCTCGCCAGTCAATGTCATCAGGCGATGCAGTGGAAGGAGGTCGTCGGCGACCTTCGTGTGCTTGCCAAGGAGGCTTCACCGCCATCAGCGGCAAGGCTTTTCTTTTGTATGCGGCGCAGGACCGGAGCTTCGCAGCAGCGCTGAAGCCACAGATCAGCGAGTTGTTGCAGAAGCATGCGCAGACGCTGGACGTCTTTGATGCGCACGCGCTGGCCGCCGGCGAAGACTTTCGGAAAACGGACAGGGAAGCGGTGGACGCGGCGACTGCCGTGTTCATCGTTGCGTCACCCGCGGGCGAGGCCTCGCAATGGCTGAACTACGAAGCGGGCCTCGCCGATGCTTTGGGCAAGGATGTGGTGCTTGTCGGCCGCAAGGGCACCATCGCCTCATCGGATTTCGGACGGCTGTTGGAGAGCGCCCGCTTCGCCGAAGTCGACGATGCAGCGGCCTGATCGCCGATAAATCGAGAAGCCGCCACTGGCCGAAATCACATCGACTGACAAGCCTTCATTGATCGGCCTGGCCACCGCATCCTTGCCTGGTCCGTTCGAGCGCGAGGCGCTCGACAGCGCTTCGTCCATTGGTGGGAGATTGCGCCGACCCGCCAAAAACTTAACGCAAGAACGGCTTTTCTGCCGCAGTTGCGGCGTCTTCCGGAGCGTCGCGCCGCCCGGTTGAGGAACACTGGAAGAGAACGAGGGAACGACAACACTCGCGGTGTTCCCGGCAAATGGTCAAATCTGCGTGCGCCGAAGCAGGAGGGCCTGCAAGGAGGGTACCTCCGCCAGCAGCACCGTGTATGGCTGTCAATGATCGGCGGAACAAGCAGGTCGCCATGGCGGTACGGCGAGCGGAGAAGGCACCGCCGGTCGGGCGTGTCCTTTCGGCAACCCTGCGTGAAATCCCTGACGGCGTCTGGTAGCGTAG
>NZ_JAVMKF010000136.1:0-2540 GCF_031732815.1 Accumulibacter sp.
GTGCTCACCGGAATCAGCGCCGGCGGCAGCAACACCCTGAACGGCGGCAACAACAACGATGTCCTCTACAGCGGTTCCAGCCAGAGCCTGATGATCGGCGGCACCGGCGACGATGTGCTTTCCCTGGGCGCTGACGACGGCGTGGCCGATACCGTCCAGTACAAGGCGGGCGATGGCCTCGATCGTCTGTACGATTTCGTCCGCGGCCTCGGCGGCGACAGCCTCGTCTTCAGTCAGATTGCCGACATCGACGTGGTAACCAACGGTGCGAACACAAGCTTCCATCTCGGCGACGGCATCGACGGCAATGCCGGCTTCGGCAGCGGCCAGGTATTGGCCGTCGTCGAAAACGTCACCGATTTTTCGGTCGGCGATGTCGGCGTCAACCTGTTCGGCAGCGATTTCTTCTTTGCCTGAAGCAAGAGGACGGGCAGGCAGGGCCAGCCTGTCCGTCTGGCGTGGCGGCAGGCGCGGGCCGGGAGCTCGCCCGCTGCGCGGGCGTCCTATCTCGCGGCCGGCGCCCACGCCGCGAGCCGCGCCAGGCGCGCCTCCCAGACTGGGCTAAGCGCTTCCGGCGAGGCGTGCAGCGGGGGCTGCTCGGCCAGGGCGGTGATCGCCCGGGCGACGTTTCCCGCCTTGCCGCCGCTGATCGCGGCGAGCTGTTGCAGCGTCGCCGGCGACGGCCCACAGCGCAATTCGACGAGCAGTTCATGCAGCAGTTCGAGGGCGACACTGGCCTTGCCGGTCTGCGCCAGGAAGACGTCGAGCGCGCCTTCGACGATGGCGGCGACCACCCACTGGTGCAGCGGCGACAGGCGCGCGACTTCGCGCAGCGTTTCGCTCAGGCGATTGGCCTTTAGCCAGCCGCCGGCCGCCAGGCGCCGCAGCACGTCGGCCAGCTCGCCGGGGTCGGCGCGGCCGTCGGCGATGCCTTCGCTCAGCAGGTCCGTCGCCAGCCGGCGCAGATCGCCGTCGCGGCTGGCGAGGGCGATGGTCAGCGCCAGCCGGCTGAGCTCGGACCACGGACGGTTGCTCGCGAACAGCGGCATGAGGAAGGAGTGCAGCGGTTCGCCGGCGCTCGCCGTGAGATCGATGCGCTCGACCATCAGGCGCGCGCCGGTGGCCAGCGACGCATCGACGTTGAGCGGCCAGAGCGTCAGCGTCCATTCGATCAGCCAGGGTGCCGAGTAGCCGACCGCCAGCGAGCGATGCGCGGCCGATTCGTGCGCCAGGCAGGTCGGCACGGCGAGGCTCGGGTCGACCGTGCGCAAGGCCAGCGACGGCGCCGCCAGACGCAGCCAGCCGGCGAAACGCCGCAGCCAGGCGCCGCCGGCGCGAATCTTCGCCGCCGCTCCCCAGGCCGGCGTCGGCGCCGGCGGCGCGGCCGAGTACGCCGGCGAAACCTGCAGTTCGAGGCTCGGGTAGGTCGTGACACGGCGATGCTGGCGCAGCGTGCGCGTCCCGGCGGCCCACTGGTAGCGGGCCGGGCGCAGGACATCCGGCCAGTCGAGCGACACGCCGAGCGGCGCCAGCGGGCCGCTCAGATCGGCCAGCGGCGCGCGCGCGCGGCCGGCGGCGATCCACAGAGCAGCTTGCTTTCTGCTCTGCGCGTCGGGACCGCTGTCGCCGCCGAGCGCCCAGCGCAGCGCCGGCAGCCATTCGCCATCCAGCTCGGCGAGCCGGGCCAGCGCTTGATCGCGGCCGTCGGGCGCCAGACGCAGCACCGCCTGCACGAGATCGGCGGCGAGCGGCCGGCGGCCGGTCTGGACGTAGCCGCGCAGGCGCTCGACCAGTACTCGCGGGTCGAGCCAGCCCTGGGCATGCGTCGGCGTCGCCAGCGGCGGCAGTGCGCCATGGCGTTCGAGATGATCGGCAAGCTCCCACAAACGCCGGTCGAAGAAGCGCAGCGGTCCGCGTACCTGCTGCCAGAAGGGATAGCGCGTGCGCCGCTGGCCGCCCTCGAGCCAGGTCAGCACCAGATCGCGCAGGCCGTTCGACGCGCCGGGCAGGACGAGGCCACGCGCGTCGGCGAGCGCGCCGGTGTACATCCGCCTGACCAGCGCTTGCGTGCGCGCCGCGAAGTCGGCCGGCCGCTCGTCGAACAGACGAGCAATGCCGTCGACGATGCGCTCGACTTCGTCGGCTGAATCGACCGTCTCGATGGCGTGCGCGACGCTGTCGATCAGCGCGTCGACGCTGGCGATCGGCAGCAGTGGCGGCAGATTCGTCAGCATAGGCAGGTCGGTCAGCGCGAAGGCCAGCGGCGGCGGCGGGTGCGAGAAATCGACTTCGCCGGCCAAACCGCCCAGGGCGCGCAGATGGGACGGCAGCGCCTGCAGGCGCACGCGCCATGGCGAGGCGGCAGCGCTCTCGCCGTCGGCCGACCCCGGCAGCGCCGGCCCTTCGCTTGCCGCGTCGTCGCCGAGCGCAGCGAGCTGCGCGCGTGCCAGCGGCGCCAGCTCGCCGGCGACCGCACGCAGCGCTGCCCGCTGCTCGGCGCTCCAGGCCGCGGCGTGGGCACAGCAAAGTTGCGCCGCCGT
>NZ_JAVMKF010000136.1:2640-4803 GCF_031732815.1 Accumulibacter sp.
CCCGCTGCTCGGCGCTCCAGGCCGCGGCGTGGGCACAGCAAAGTTGCGCCGCCGTTTGCTGCACTTCGCTCGCCGGATGGCGCAGCGCTTCGCGCAGGACAGCGTGCGCGGCCGCCGCCAACTCGCCGTCCGGCGCCTGCTGCTTGAGCAGGCGGGCGACCAGTTTCAGCGCCGCCAGCGGCTGGGCCTTGCTCGGCAGCGCGAAGAGCGGCGGCAGCGCGGCCAGCGTCGCTTCGCCGGTCAGTGGCCGCCGGCGGGCAATCAGCGCAAGCTGGCGCAGCGCGAAGCCGACGACATGGCCGCTGCGATGGCCGAGCAACTCGCGGTAAAGCGCCTCGTACGCATCGAGCTCGTCGGCGCTCGGCGCCAGCCGCGAATGCAGCTTGTGGTAGCCGGCGAGGACGTTCGAGCTGCTGCTCGTCCATAAGCCGGCGAGACTCGCTTCGAGCAGGCGCCGGCGGTCGAGGCGTCCCTCAGCGGCGAGCCTGATCAGCGCGTCGCTCCAGCTCTCGTAAGCGGCCGGGCTTTGCCCATCCCGACGCGCCCAGGCGTTGTCGAAAACGTTGGTGTCGACCGTGAAGAGCCGCCAGATTTCGTCGTCGAGCAGGTCCGGGTCGGCGAGCAGGCGCGCGCTCAGCGGCAGGTATTCGACGCCGGGCGGCGACCTGCCGGGATTGAGGTCGCTGACCATCAGTTGCAGGTAGCCGCGCAGGGCGTCGCGGTCGTCCGGGCGGCGACACAATCCGTCGCGCACCAGGCCGCGCACCAGGTCCCAAGTCAGTCCCGGGAACTCGTCGCGCAAGCGATGGCCCAGCCAGGCGTCGCGCCAGCCGGCGTCGCGCGCCGCGACCACCCGCCGCAGCAGCAACTCGGTATCGCCGCGCGCCAGCATCTGCACGCGCTTCGCCTTGTCGATGGGGCACAGCGCGAGGACGGCGAGCGAGAGCTTGGCGTGCTGCGCGCGCCAGGCGCGTCCGAGGTTTCCGGTGCGCGTCGTCGCTGCGCCGGGGAGCAGCACCTGCCACTCGTTGAGCAGCCGACCACCGTCGATTTCCTTCCACAGCCCGGCGGCGATCGGCGCCAGCGCGCGCCGCTCGTCGGGCGGCAAGGCGAGCAGGGTATCGACGATCTCCGCCGGCGACTGGCGGGCGACGAGCGCGGCAAAGTCCCGCTCGTTCATTCGCTCACTCGTTCATGCCGGCGCGGCCACGCTCGTATCCGCGTCGCCGTCGTGCAACAGGCGGGCGGCGAGGATGTGCTTGCACGGCCCGCGCTCGCCCTGCTGCTTGCTGAACCAGGGACACGAGCAGCGATCGCTGTCGGCGCGCAAACGAACGTGGTGCACGACATCGCTGCCGTCGACGGCGAAATCCTCGCCGTCGCCGCCGCCCGGCAGCCGCCGCACCCGGTTCTCAGCCAGCAGTTGGCGGGCGTCGAGCAAGCGCGGCTGCATCGCCTCGACACGCTCGAGGTCGAAGGGGAGTTCGCGGTGAAAGTAGCGGCCGGTGCTGCAATCGTAACCGGCCAGCCCGCGCGCGCCGAGCGCCGCCAGCGCCGCTTCCACCTCGCCGGCAGTCAGCTCGGTCGCCCGCGCCACCTCGCCGACGTCGATCTCGTTCTGCCAGCGCAGTTGCGCGCGTACCCGCGGCAGGGCTTTCTGCCAGGCGGCGGAGGCGAGCGACGAGAGGACCTGGCCTTCGCCGGAAAAGCCACGCTGAGTTTCCGGGCTGACCAGCAGCGTCACCCGGCCGACGGCGAAGACGACTTCCCACGCCGAAACGCCGGAAAGCGCGTCGCTCCAGATGCGCAGGCGTTCGGCGCGCTGCACCAGTCCGGGTAGCGTGCGCAGCCGGTGCACGCCGCTGATCGCCACCGCGTCCTCACCCGGCCGCTGGCTCAGGCGCAGCGCGGCGCCGGCGGCGCCGGAGGGGACGACGAACGACGGTTGCCGAGGAACGCTGCCCAGCGGCAGACTGCGCGCGAAACGGCGCGCCTCGCCGCCGTCCACCTCCGCCCGCAGCAGCAGCCGCGGCAGATAGGCCTGCACCTCGCTGAAACCCTTGAGCCAGCGCAGCGGCAGGCGGACCTTCTTTTCGACGACGCGCTCCTCGCCGCGACTGAGCGCGAAAGCGGCGCGGCCGACCGAAAACTCGACCCGCTCCC
>NZ_JAVMKF010000137.1:0-4779 GCF_031732815.1 Accumulibacter sp.
AGAACTTCAGGTAGTTGGCATAGTACACGACGCCCCCGGAGTCGGTATCCTCGTAGTAGACGCGAACCGGGATGACAAAAGCCTGCGCTGCGCGGTTCATCGGCGCAGCGAATTCTAGGCCAGTGCGCGAGGAGTCCATGTAAGTGTTTGTGACCGCGATCCGCCTTGCCGTTTCGCCAGGCTCATGACCCACGCCAGAGCTCGCCCTGCCGGTCGCCGAGCAGGCCCTCCAGGCCGAGGTGACGGTAGACGGCGGCGGTCGCCACGCGTCCGCGCGGAGTCCGCTGAAGAAAACCCTGCTGGATCAGATACGGTTCGAGGACGTCTTCGATCGTGTCGCGCGCTTCGCCGATTGCCGCCGCCAGATTGTCGAGACCGACCGGCCCACCAGAAAACTTGTCGATCATCGCCGACAGCAGCTTGCGGTCCATCACATCGAGCCCGCCGTGGTCGACCTCGAGCATCAGCAGTGCCGAGTCGGCGACCTCCTGGCTGATCTGCCCACCCGCACGCACCTCGGCAAAGTCGCGCACGCGGCGCAGCAGGCGGTTGGCAATACGCGGCGTACCGCGGGCTCGGCGAGCGATCTCCAGCGCACCTCCCGCATCGACCGGCACCTTGAGCAACTGCGCCGAGCGTTTGACGATCAGCGTCAGCTCGTCCGGCGTGTAGAACTCCAGGCGCGCGACGATGCCGAAACGGTCGCGCAACGGGTTGGTCAGCATGCCGGCGCGAGTGGTCGCACCAACCAACGTGAAGGGTGGCAGGTCGAGCTTTACCGAGCGTGCCGCCGGCCCTTCGCCGATCATGATGTCGATCTGAAAATCCTCCAGCGCCGGATAGAGAATCTCCTCGACCACCGGCGACAAGCGGTGGATCTCGTCGATGAAGAGAACGTCGCGCGGTTCGAGATTGGTCAGAATGGCGGCCAGGTCACCGGCGCGTTCGAGCACGGGTCCGGAAGTCGAACGTAGATTGACGCCCATCTCGGCCGCCACGATGTGTGCCAGCGTCGTCTTGCCCAGTCCCGGCGGGCCGAAGAGCAGCACATGGTCGAGCGTATCAGCGCGGCGCCGGGCAGCCTCGATGAAAATCGACAACTGTTCGCGGATCTTGGCCTGCCCGACGTAATCAGCCAGACGCCGGGGGCGGAGAGCACGCTCAAAGGCTTCTTCCTGCGCCGACTTCGTTTCGCCGGAGACCAGCCGGTCAAGCCCGGCGCTGCGCAGATCGTCCGTTTCGATCATCGGCTGACACCACCGCCGCCGCTGGCCGTCGACGAACTGGCATGGGCGTGTGCCAGCCATTCGCGGATCAGCACCTGACCGAGGGCCAGCAGCGTCGGCCCGAGAAAGAGGCCAATGAAGCCGAACACCAGCACGCCTCCGAGAACGCCGACGACGATCAGCAGCAGCGGCAGGCTGGCCGTGCGAGAAATCAGGATCGGTTTGAGAAAATTGTCTACGCTGCTGATCCCGAACATTCCCCAAAGGACGATGAACACGGCCCAACCCGCCTGCCCTTCGTTGTACAGCCAGACGGCGGCACCAAGCCAGATCAGCGTCGCACCGACGACTGGAATCATTGAGAAGAAAAAGGTTGCGAAAGTCAGGACGACGACCCCGGGAACACCGGCGATGATGAAACCGATCATCGCGACGACCGCTTGGGCGGCCGCCGTACCGACGATGCCGACCATGACGCCGGTAACGGTTCCTTCAGCCAGCGCCAGCATCCGTTCGCCCAGGTCGCCGGCCAGCATGCGGCTTCCGGTATGCAAGGCATCGACATAGATGTGCGCGTCACGAAAAATGAAGAAGACGAAAAAGATGACCAGCACGAGCTGCAGCAAGCCTTGTGCGAAGAGCGCCACAGCCGCCAGCGCCAGCCGCCGCGTCGGCTCGATGAACTGCTGCAGCAGGTTGTTCATCTCTTCCCGACTGGCCGCGAGTTCGTGCCAGTAGTCGGCCAGATTCGGCCCGATGACCGGGATGCGCCCGAGCCAGGCCGGCGGTTCAACCGGCAGTCCCTTCTCGAACAGGGGCTTGAAGTAGCGGATGGCCATCTCGATGCCATCGGCGAGTGATCCGGAAAGCAATGCCATCGGAGCCACCAGGAGGAGGAGGAGGAGCATCGAGATGAGCAGGGCGGCCAGATTGCTCCGCCCGCGACAGAGCGTCAGCAGGCGATTACGAATCGGCAAGGTGATGATGCAGATCACCACGGCAAAGAGCAGCGTACCGGTGAACGGCAACAGGACGGCAACGCAGCCGATCAGCAGCAGAGCGACGAGCGCGATCTGGATGAGTTGCTTGGAACTGGCGTTCATGTTGGCTTGGTCTACACTCGGGAGAGCAGCCTGAGCGCCTGCCGAATGCCTTCTGCTGTGCTGACATCGGCAGGCAGTTGCTTCAATGCAGCAGCCGCCTCGCGGTCATTGTAACCCAGCGCCAGAAGTGCATTCAGAATGTCGCCGCGCGCCGCCTCGGGCGCTGCCGCGCCCGCCGCAAGCAACGCATCGGGCAGCTTGCCTTTCAGTTCGAGCAACAGGCGCTCGGCCGTCTTGGTGCCAATCCCGGGGACCTTGGTCAGGCGACCAACTTCCTGTCGTGCAATCACCAGCGACAGATCATTGACCGACAGACCGGAGAGCACCGCCAGGGCAAGCCGCGGCCCGACGCCAGAGACCTTGAGCAGGTGGCGAAACGCCAGACGCTCGCCCTCGGTGGCAAAGCCGTAGAGAAAATGACCGTCCTCGCGTACGACGAAGTGCGTCAGAAGAACGACTCGGTCGCCGTTCGCCGGCAGGTTGTAATAGGTGCTCATGGGCACCTCGAGTTCGTAGCCCACACCCTGCACGTCGACCACCACCTGCGGCGGATTCTTCTCGGCCAGGATACCGCTGAGGCGGCCAATCATCGCTCCTCCCGCCTCATTTGCCCACCACCAGCCGGCCTTTGCGCACGTGCAGCGGGCCGCTGGACCAGCGGCCGAGCCCCTGCCCGCCGTGTGCATGGGCAATTGCGCAGGCCAGCGCGTCAGCGGCGTCCGGGCTGGGATCGCTGGGCAGCGACAGCAGGCGTCGCACCATGTGTTGCACCTGCAGCTTGTCGGCGTGACCGTTACCGACGACAGCCTGCTTGACTTGCAAGGCGGTGTACTCGGCAACTTCGAGTCCGCTGGCGACCAGCGCGGCAATCGCGGCACCACGCGCCTGACCAAGCAGCAGCGTCGACTGCGGGTTGACATTGACGAAAATGATCTCCACCGCCGACTGATCCGGCTGATGCCGAGCGACCAGCTCGTGCAGACCACGGTGGATCGTCCCCAGACGCGCCGGGAGCGAATCCTCGCGCAGCGTCCGGATGCAGCCGCTGGCAAGGTAGGACAGGCGCTGCCCGGCCTTTTCGATCAGCCCGAAGCCGGTCACTCGCAGACCGGGATCGATGCCGAGGATACGCAGCGAAGTGCCGCCATCCCGACTCATGTTGCCCTCGCCCGGGCCAGATAGACACCGCCGACGGCCAGCGCCATTCCGGCGAGTGCCGGGCCGCCGAGCGTTTCTCCAAAGACGAACCAGGCGATCAGCGCGGTGCTCGGCGGTGTCAGGTAAAACAGGCTGGCGACATTGACCGCGCTGCCACTGCGAATGAGCAGATTGAGCAGGCTGATCGCGCCAAACGAGAGGACGAGAACCAGCCACAACAGGGCAAAGACAAACGGTGCCGTCCACTCGATGCGCATGCTCTCGGTCTGCCAAGCGAACAACGCGGTGACCACGGCGGTGGGCAGGAACTGAATCACCGAACCTGTGCGCAGATCGAAGTGTGGGCAGAAGCGCTTCTGGTAGAGCGTACCGAGGGTGATTCCACAGAGCGCGGCGAAAGCCGGCAACAGCATGCCCAGCAGCGGAACGTCACCGAGTTTGTCGGAAACCACCAGCGCGACGCCGACGAAGCCGAGCAGCAGGCCAGCCCACTGCCGCAGCGTGACGCGCTCGCCGAGCACGAGTCCCGCACCGCAGGCGGTGAGCAGCGGTTGCATGCCGACAACCAGAGCCGTGACGCCAGCCGGCAGGCCACGCTTGATCGCCATGAAGACTCCGCCCAGGTACAGCGCGTGGACGAGCAGACCGGAGACGCCGATATGCACGCTCTGGCGTACATCTGACGGCCAGGGGGCGCGCGTAGCGAGAGCAAAAGGCGTCATCAGCGTAAGGATCAACAGATAGCGGACGAGCAGAAAGGTCAGCGGTTCGGCATAGGGCAGACCGAACTTGGCGCCGACGAAGCCCGTGCTCCAAAGGAAGACGAAGAGGAACGGCAGCAGGCGCGACGAGCGTGACATGGGGTCGGTTTCCAG
This sequence comes from Accumulibacter sp., assembly GCF_031732815.1. GTDB lineage: Bacteria > Pseudomonadota > Gammaproteobacteria > Burkholderiales > Rhodocyclaceae > Accumulibacter. The sequence goes on from NZ_JAVMKF010000137.1 coordinate 4,363, forward strand.
CGGGAAGCGCGAAGTTTATCGCAAGCGGCGAAGCGGCGCGGCGACAAGGGAACAGGGACACGCCCGCGCAAGCCGACGGACACCTCGTGGCGTGCACCGGCAGCAAAGACAAACCCCGCCGAAGCGGGGTCTGGTCAGGGTGGCGACTTGCCGGGTCGCCCGCGAAACTACTTCTTGACGGCGGCGGTATCGCCCTTCTTGGCGGCCTCCTCGGCCTCCTTCTTCGCCTTCTTGTCTGCCGCCTTATCCGCCTTGCTCTTCTCGTCCTTCTTGTCCGAGCCCTTGCCGTGTGCGCTTTCCGGGTGAGCAACCTCCGGCTTGCCGGCGGGCGGCGCGGCGCTCTTTGCCGCCGAAGCCGGCTGTGCGGCCGGGGCGCTGGCCGCCGCGGCTGGAGCGCTTGCCGGCGCAGCCGAGGTC
>NZ_JAVMKF010000138.1:0-4769 GCF_031732815.1 Accumulibacter sp.
CCCTGATCGTTGAGGAATTCCTCGAGTTCGATGTAGCTTTCCGACTTGAGGCCGGCATTGACGACGACGAAGTTCTGATCGATGCGAACGACTTCGGCGGTGATGACTTCTCCTGGACGCATTTCCTGGCGACCCAGGCTCTCTTCGAAAAGCTCGGCAAAGCTTTCCTGCATGGTTGGGTTGGTTGACATATGAGTTGAGTTGAATGACCTGTCCGCAGCGCTGCGGGTTGAGTTGAGAAAAAACCATCTGCCCGTGCCAGGAAGCGCGCGTCGCCGGCGGCAGGCAGCGGCCCTCCCCGGCACAACCACGCCGGGAGACGACCGCGCCGACCGGACGGCGGGCCGGACGGATGATACTTCGGGCAGGCGGCGAGCCGCTCTACCCCTGATTCGGACGCTTGTTGACCCAGGCGAGAACCTGCGCCACCGCTGTTTCGATGGTCAGATCCGTCGTGTCGAGCAGTTCGGCATCCGCACATTGCTGCATCGGCGCGACGCTGCGTTGACTGTCCCTTTCGTCACGTTCGCGCAGATCCTGCAAGAGGTCTGACATATTAGCAGCGATTCCTTTTTCGATCAACTGCTTATGCCGCCTCTTCGCGCGTATTTCCAGACTGGCGCTGAGAAACACCTTGCACACCGCATCCGGGAAGACGACCGAGGCCATGTCGCGCCCGTCGGCGACCAGCCCAGGCGGGCGCCGAAAAGCGCGCTGGCGGAAAAGCAGCGCAGCGCGCACCTCGGGCAGGGCGGCGACGCGAGACGCTGCGCGCGATATTTCCTCGCTGCGGATCGCTTCGCCGACTGCGTCACCGGCGAGCAGGATCGCCCCGCTGCTGAAGCTGACGTCGAGCTCGGCGGCAATTGTCGCCATCCGGCCGGCATCGTCGCAGGCGACCCCGGCGCGCTCCGCCGCCAGTGCGGTCAGCCGATAAAGCGCGCCCGAATCGAGATAATGCCAGCCGAGTCCCTGTGCCACGCGCTGCGCAATCGTTCCCTTGCCGGAAGCCGAAGTGCCGTCGATCGCCAGCACCGGCACCGGCTGCGTCACCTCGGCAAAGCGCGCAAAGTACTCCGGAAAGGTCTTGGCAACGACTTCCGGCTGCTTGATGCGCAAGGGCACGCCGAGCGCCGCGAGCGAAAAGGCCATCGCCATCCGGTGGTCGTCGTAGGTGTCCACGACTGCCGGCAGCAGCGCCTGCGCAGGCGTCGGCGGGAAGACGCGGATGAAGTCGGCGCCTTCTTCGACGCGTGCGCCGAAGCGGCGCAACTCGCACGCCATGGCGCTGATCCGATCGGTTTCCTTGACCCGCCAACTGGCGATGTTGCGCAGCGTCGTCGGTCCGTCGGCAAACAGCGCCAGCGTCGCCAGCGTCATCGCCGCGTCCGGAATCGCATTGCAGTCCAGGTCGATGCCGCGCAAGCCGGCCTGTCCGCTGCTCGTCGCCGGTGCCGCGGCGGCCAACCAGTTGCTGCCGCTGCTCACCTGGGCGCCCATCATCGCCAGCGCGTCGGCAAAACGCACATCGCCCTGTATCGAATCGGCGCCCAGACCTTCGACGCGCAGGGGACCGCCGCCAAGCGCGCCGAGGGCAAGAAAATACGACGCCGACGAGGCGTCACCCTCGACCTCGACCACCCCTGGCGAACGGTAGGCGCTGCCCGCCACGACGGTGAAGCGCTGCCAGCCCTCGCGTACGACCTCGACGCCGAAACGCGCCATCATCTGCAGCGTCATCTCGACATAGGGCTTGGAGATCAGTTCGCCGAGCACTTCAACGCAAGTCGTGCGCCCACGGCGCAGCGGCAAGGCAATCAGCAGGCCGGTCAGAAACTGGCTGGAAACCTCGCCGCGCAAGGTCACCAGGTCGCTGCCGTCGGCCACCGGCGATCCGATCAGCAAAGGCGGAAAGCCCTCGCTTCCGGCGTAGCGCAGGTCGGCGCCGAGTTGGCGCAGGGCCTCGACCAGATCGCCGATCGGCCGCTCGTGCATGCGCGCAACACCCGACAAGCGGTAGTCTCCGCCAACCACCGCGAGCACTGCGGTCAACGGACGAACCGCCGTCCCCGCGTTGCCGAGAAAGAGGTCGGCCTGGGTGACCGGAAAGCGCCCACCGCTTCCGACGACGCGGAAAACCGTCGCGGAGTGCTGGACGACGTCGACGCCGAGCGCGCGCAGCGCGTCGAGCATACGTTCGGTGTCGTCGGAAAGCAGGACGTCGCGCAGTTCGGTCTCACCGCTGGCAAGCGCCGCGAGCAGCAGCGCACGGTTGGAAATGCTCTTCGAACCGGGCAGTCGGACCGTGCCGGCAGCGCCCAGCATCTGTGGCAAATCGAGAAACGTGCCGTTCACTCGCCGACCTTCCTGTCCGCCCAGGCGCGACGGGCCTCCCGGGCAAGCTCGAAGACCGCCTCCAGGCGCGCCCCGTCGCCCGCCGCCAAGGCCTCGCGCAAGCCGTCGAGCTGTGCCCGATAGCCGTCGAGCTCGGCGAGCAACGCGCTACGATTGGCCAGGCAGATGTCGCGCCACATCTCCGGATGGCTGGCGGCAATCCGCGTAAAGTCGCGAAAACCGCTGGCGGCGTAGGCAAAGAGCAGTTCGTGGTTACTGCGGAGCGCCAACTCATGGACGAGCGCAAACGACAGGAGGTGCGGCAGGTGGCTGACCGCGGCAAAGACATGATCGTGCTCGGCCGGGCTCAACTCGCGCACCAGCGCCCCGCAGCATGCCCAGGCAGCGCGCACACGCTCGACGAAGGCTGGCGGGTTTTCCGCCAACGGCGTGATGACCACCTGCTTCTGCCGGTAAAGATCGGCGCGCGCGGCGGCCGCACCGCTGTTTTCGGCGCCGGCGATCGGGTGCGCCGGAACGAACTGCCCGAGTCGTTCGGCGAAATGCTCGCGCGCCGCGGCGACCACATCCTGCTTCGTGCTGCCGGCGTCGGTCACCACCGTCTGCGCCCCGACGAACGGGGCAAGGCGCGCCATGATCTCGCCGCTGCGACCGACCGGCGCGGCGATCAACACCAGGTCGGCATTGCAAACTTCCTGGCCGACATTGAAGCCGATGCGGTCGAGCAGACCGAGTTCGAGCGCCTGCGTCAGCGAGCCGAGCGTGCGCCCGAAGCCGACCACCTCGCCGACCTGTCCGGCCGCCTTGAGCGCCAGGGCGAACGAGCCGCCGATCAGACCGACGCCGAAGATGACGACCTTGGCAAACTGCGGAGCGCTGCTCACCGCCCGCCCCCTGCCCCGCCGCGGTCGACCGTGATCGATCTCACCAAGCCCGCGCGGGTCATCGCGCCGCCTCCAGCGCCGCCAGGAAGCGATCATTCTCCTCGCGCCGACCGATCGTCACACGCAGCCACTCGGGCATCGCGTAGCCGGCCAATGGGCGGACGATGACACCCTGGCGCAGCAGGCGCTGGTTGATCGCGGCCGCGTCACCGGCACGGAAGCTGACGAAATTGCCGTGCGAGGGAATGTAGGCAAAACCGAGCGACTGCAGTCCGGCGACGATCTGCTGCATTCCGGCGCTGTTCAGCGCCTGACTGCGCGCAACGAACTCATCGTCGGTGAGCGCCGCGGTCGCCGCCGCCAGCGCCAGATTGTTGCAGTTGAACGGCTGGCGGACGCGGTTCATCAGGTCGGCAACTTCCGCCGATGCCAGCGCGTAGCCGACACGCAGACCGGCCAGGCCGTAGATCTTGGAGAAGGTCCGAGTGATCACCAGGTTCGGCCAGTGCGCCAGCCAGGCCGTCGTGTCTACGCGCTCGGCGAGCGGCAGGTACTCGTTGTAGGCTTCGTCGAGAACGACCAGAACGTCATCCGGCAGCGACGCAATGAATGCCTCGAGCTGCGCGTAGGGGACGAAGGTGCCGGTCGGATTGTTCGGATTGGCGATCCAGACGAGTCGCGTATCGGGCCGGATCGCCGCCCGCATCGCCGTCAGGTCATGCCCGTAGTCGCGCGCCGGAACGGCGATCGGCTCGCCTCCGGCGGACAGCGTGGCGAGCGGATAGACGGCAAAGGCGTATTGCGCGAAAACCGCCGAACGACCCGGCGCGAGGAAGACGCGCGCTGCCAGGTCGAGCACATCGTTCGATCCATTACCGAGAACGACGCGCTCCATGCCCAGCCCGTAGCGCTCGGCGATAGCGCGTTTGAGAACGAAATCGTCCGGATAGCGCTCGATCGTATCGAGCGCCGCGACCAATGCCGCACGCGCCTTCGGGCTCATGCCCAGTGGATTTTCGTTGGACGCCAGCTTGACGATCTGATCGACCGCCAGACCCATTTCGCGCGCCAGCTCGGTGATCGGCTTCCCCGGCTGGTAAGGCGAAATGGCGCGAACGTAGGGAAGCGACTGGGCGAACAGGGTCATCGCAGGTCCTTCGCAGGTTGTGCTCAGTAGGCAGCCATCGGATACGAGCCGAGCAGCTTGAGGTAAGGTGCGCGGCGAGCAAGTTCGGTCAGCGCCGAATGCACGGCGGCATCGGCGCGGTGACCTTCGAGATCGACGAAGAAAACATACTCCCACAGCGTGTGGCGCGCCGGTCGCGATTCCAGGCGCGTCAGCGAAACGCCGGCGTCCGAAAAAGGCGCCAGCAGGCGGCTGAGCGCGCCGGTCTGGTTCTGCGCCGACATGATCAGCGAGGTCTTGTCGCGCCCACACGGGCCGGCATCCTGCCGGCCGATCACGACGAAGCGCGTCGTGTTGTTCGGCTCGTCCTCGATGTTGCTCGCCAGTTGCGGCAGTTGATAGCG
>NZ_JAVMKF010000139.1:0-4751 GCF_031732815.1 Accumulibacter sp.
CGTCGCGCAGCCATTGCACGGTGGCGCCACCCATGAAGACGCTGCCTTCGAGCAGATACGTCGTCGTCCCCTGGCGCCGCCAGCCGATCGTGGTCAGCATGCGGTGCGCGGAGGGCATTGCCTGGCGGCCGGTGTTCATCAGCAGGAAGCAGCCGGTGCCGTAGGTGTTCTTGGCCATGCCGTGCGTCAGGCACACCTGGCCGAAGGTCGCCGCCTGCTGGTCGCCGGCGATCGCGCTGAGTGGCAGCGATGCGCCGAGCCATTCCGCGCCAAGCCGCGTGATTTCGCCACTGCTATCGACGACCTCGGGCAGAATCGCGCGCGGGATGTCGAAGAGGTGCAGCAGTTCGTCGTCCCAGGTGCCGCGTTCGAGGTCGAAAAGCAGCGTGCGCGAGGCATTCGATGCATCGGTCACATGGGCCCGGCCGCCCGATAGCTGCCAGGCGAGCCAGGTATCGATCGTGCCGCAGGCCAGTTCGCCGCGTTCGGCGCGCGCGCGCGCGCCCGGGATGTGGTCGAGCAGCCACTGGATCTTGCTGCCCGAAAAGTACGCGTCGAGCTGCAGGCCGGTGCGCTGGCGAATGAGTTCGCCGTGCCCGGCGGCGAGCAGGGCGGCACAGCGGTCGGCCGTCCGCCGGTCTTGCCAGACGATGGCGCGGTGTAGCGGGCGGCCGCTGGCGCGCTCCCAAAGGACGGTCGTTTCGCGCTGATTGGCGATGCCGACGGCGGCGATCTGGCCGGCGCTGATGTTGTTCTCGCGCAGGACGCTGCGGGCGACCGCCAGTTGCGTCTGCCAGATTTCGTCGGCGTCGTGTTCGACCCATCCGGGCTGGGGATAGTGCTGCGCGTATTCCTGCTGAGCGACCGCGCGCAGGCTGCCATCGCGTGCAAAGAGGATGGCGCGCGAGCTGGTCGTCCCCTGGTCGAGCGCGAGGATGAACTGTTGATGAGGGGCCTGTGACATGTGAGCGCTCCCGCGGCATGGGATGAACGAGCGCTGAGCCGACCGGCGGCGCTCAGGCGTGTACGATGAGGTCGGCGATCCAGCGTTTGAAATCGGCCAGTCGGGAATCGAAGCCCTCGCAGACCATCAGACTCTGGCCAAAGACGTAGGCGTAGAGCAGGACGCTGCGACTCCTGGCTTCGTCGTCGCTCAGCCCGCGCGCCAGGTAGAGCTTGCGCGTGCACTCGAGGCGCCACGCGTCGACTTCGGCGACGATGGCGGCCGCCTGCTCGTCGCGGCGCGCCCATTCGCGCACGGCGAGTTCGATCGAGATGCCTTTGCGGTTGCGCGTGGCGCCATAGACCTCGATCAGGTGCAGCAGTTGCTCGCGTTCGTTGCCCGGGGTGGCGATGGTCTGTTTGTTGATGTCGCGTATGCGTCCGTCGCGCCAGGTCTGCAGAACGGCACAGAAGAGATCCTGCCGGTCCTTGAAGTGCCAGTAGAAGCTGCCCTTGGTGACGCCGAAATTCTTCGCCAGCACCTCCACCCGCATGCCCTGGACACCTTGTTCGGCAAGGATGTTGATCGCCGCTTCGATCCACTCGTGACGGTCGAGAGGAGTGCGTGGTCTGCCACCCGAAGACTTCATTCTGATCTGGTCCTTTCCTGATTTCTTCGCCTGAGGCAATATCACAGTTTCGCGTGACACCATCGTGCCGACGGTGTTGACAGGAGACTTTCCATACGGTACCGTACGCCATCCATACCAGAAAGTATGGCCTATTGTCCGGTGAGATTTCGGCGATGTCAAACGTGCGCTTCAGGTGGCGCGCTTGGCGTCGTTTTCAGTGCGTGGCGCGCGGCGCGCCCGGCGATTTGATCAGTGAGTGATAAAAGGAGAGAAACTTGAAAATCCTCGTTCCAGTCAAGCGGGTGGTGGACTACAACGTCAAGGTGCGGGTCAGGCCGGATGGCAGCGATGTCGATCTGGCGAACGTCAAGATGTCGATGAACCCTTTCGATGAGATCGCCGTCGAACAGGCCGTCCGTCTGAAAGAAGCCGGGGTAGCGAGCGAGGTTGTGGTGGTCTCGGCCGGTGTCGCCAATTGTCAGGAAACGCTGCGCACGGCGATGGCGATCGGCGCTGATCGCGGCATTCTGATTCAGGCCGACGGCGAACTGCAGCCGCTGGCAGTGGCCAGGCTGCTCAAGGCGGTTTGCGAGAAGGAGCAGCCGCAGATCGTCTTCTGCGGCAAGCAGGCGATCGACGACGACGCCAACCAGACCGGCCAGATGCTGGCCGGCCTGCTCAACTGGCCGCAAGCGACCTTCGTCTCGCAGGTCGCCGTTACCGGCAGCCAGGCGACCGTGACGCGCGAGATCGACAGCGGTCTGGAGACCGTCGAAGTGCCGTTGCCGGCCGTCCTGACGGCCGACCTGCGGCTCAACGAGCCGCGCTACGCGACGCTGCCCAACATCATGAAGGCGAAGAAGAAGCCGCTCGAGACGCTGACTCCGGCGGCGCTTGGCGTGGACGTGACGCCGCGCCTGAAGACGCTCAAGGTGGCCGAGCCGGCGAAGCGGACGGCGGGGATCAAGGTGGCCGACGCCGCCGATCTGGTGTTGAAACTGAAGACTGAAGCGAAGGTGATCTGACCATGGCCATTCTCGTTATTGCTGAACACGACAATACCTCGATCAAGGCCGCGACGCTGAACGCGGTGAGCGCCGCGGCGAAGATCGGTGGCGAACTTCACCTGCTCGTCGCCGGCAGCGCTTGTGCGGCAGCGGCGCAGGCAGCCGCACAGATTGCCGGGGTGAGCAAGGTGCTCGTCGCCGACGCGGCGCATTATGCCGACCAGTTGCCAGAGAACCTGAGCGCGCTGGTCGTCGCGCAAGCCGCGGCCTACAGCCACATCCTGGCCGCCGCGACGACCAGCGGGAAGAACTTCATGCCACGCGTCGCCGCGCTGCTCGACGTGGCGCAAGTCTCCGAAATCATTGGCGTGGTTTCGCCGGATACCTTCGTTCGCCCGATCTACGCCGGGAACGTCGTGGCCACCGTACAGTCGAGCGATCCGATCAAGGTCGTGACCGTGCGTGCGACGGCTTTTGAAGCGGCCGGCGAGGGCGGCAGCGCCGCCGTCGAAAGCCTGCCGGCTGGACCGGATCTGGGGCTCGCTCGACTGGTCGGGCGCGAATTGACCAAGTCCGAGCGCCCGGAGCTGACGGCCGCGCGCGTCGTCATTTCGGGCGGCCGCGGTCTCGGTAACGGTGAGAATTTCCACAAGCTGATCGAGCCGCTGGCCGACAAGCTTGGTGCGGCGATCGGCGCCTCGCGCGCGGCCGTCGATGCCGGCTTCGTCCCGAACGATTATCAGGTCGGGCAGACCGGCAAGATCGTGGCGCCGCAGCTCTACATTGCGGTGGGCATTTCCGGGGCGATCCAGCACCTGGCCGGAATGAAGGACAGCAAGGTGATCGTCGCGATCAACAAGGACGCCGAAGCACCGATCTTTCAGGTCGCCGACTACGGCCTGGTCGGCGATCTCTTCGAGGTTCTGCCGGCCTTGCTGGCGGAACTCGGCTGATCAGCGGGCGGCGCGGGCGCGATGAATCTGCCGGATGGTCTGCTCGACGCGAGTTGGACGATTCCGGCATGGTTTGTCTTTGTCTTGATCGCCGCGCGCGCCTTGCGTCGGGCAGAGTGGCGCGTGCTGGTCGACAGTGCGCGCCTGAACGCCTTTCTCGGCATGCTCGTCGCGCTGCTTCTGCTCTGGCACCTGCAGGCCGGGATCAAGCCCGGCCTGACGCTGCACCTGCTCGGCGCGACGGTGCTGACCCTGTGCTTTGGCTGGCGTCTGGCCTTCATCGGCCTGTCGCTCGTCCTCTTCGGTGTGACGCTGAATGGTTTTGCCGGTTGGCAGGTTTTTGCCGTCAATGCCTTGCTGATGGCCGGCGTGGGCGTTGCGGTCAGCGCACTGCTGCATCGACTGGTCGAGCGGCTGCTGCCGCAGCACGTTTTCGTCTATATCTTTTGTAATGGTTTTTTTGCTGCGGCGCTTACGGTGCTCGCCGTCGGCGCAGTATCCTGCCTGGTTCTCGCCCTTGCCGGAGCGTATCGCGGCGAGTACCTGGGTGAGGAATACCTGCCGTACTTTCTGCTGCTCGGCTTTTCCGAGGCGTGGCTCTCCGGCATGCTGACCACGCTGCTGGTGGTCTACCGGCCGGATCTGCTGACTGACTTTGAGGACAAGCGCTACCTTGGCCAAGGTTGACACCTTGGTGGACGAGTGGCCGGATGGACTGAATGAATTGCCCCAATCGAGAAGGAGAATCGAATGAGTGAATACTATGCCCCCTTGCGCGACATGCAGTTCGTGTTGAAGGAACTGGCCGGCCTCGATGCGGTTGCCCAGTTGCCGGGGTGCGAGGAAGCAACGCCGGACCTGGTCGATGCCGTTCTTGAGGAAGCCGCCCGCTTTGCCCTCGAGGTTCTCTCGCCGCTGAACTATCCGGGCGATCAGGCAGGCGCGACCTGGCACGACAAGGCGGTGACCATGCCGGCCGGGTTCAAGGAGGCGTACAAGCTGTTCGTCGAAAGCGGTTGGGCGGCTCTGGCCAGCGAGCCGGAGTGGGGCGGGCAGGGTCTGCCCAAGGTGGTTGCCGCGGCGGTCGGCGAGATGTGGAAAGCGGCCAATCATGCGTTCTCGCTCTGTCCGTTGCTGACCACCGGCGCGATCGAGGCGCTCGTTCTGTCCGGTAGCGAAGAACTGAAGAAGACCTATCTCGAAAAGATGGTGAGCGG
>NZ_JAVMKF010000140.1:0-4750 GCF_031732815.1 Accumulibacter sp.
AGTAGGGCCGGGCGCCGCGGCGCTGACCGGCGGCGGCTCGGCGAGCGGCGGCGCGCGTCGTGCGAGCGACGCGGGCGCTGGCGGCTCGACGCGCTGCTCTGCACCGACACGCGTGGGCGACGGCTGGTGTTCGGTCAGCCCTCGACTCCGCGGGGGTTCGCTGGCGCCGTTCGCTGCGCGCCAGCCGGCGGCACGGGTCGGGTGTGCCGCCTGTAGCGGGCGTGGCATTTGGTCAGCGCGCTGGGCAAGCAAGGAAGTCGCCGGCATCGGAAGCGAAGCCGCGGGCAGCGTCGGCGCCTGGCCGGCCGGCGAGGTGGCCGACCCAGCGAGCGCCGACGGCCGTGGCCCGGCGGGCGCCGCAGGCGTCGAACGCGTCGGCGACTCTGACGAATGCTGCGCGAGGCGTTGCAGCGTCGGCGGCACGTCGGCATCGGCGCGCGCCTCCTCGCGCGAGTCGCCGGGCACGCGCGCCGGCCGACCAGCGGCGGCTTGGCCGCCCGGCGCAGTGCGGGAAATCGCCTCGCCGCTGGCGCTGACGCTTTCCAGGAATGCCGTGGGTACGGCGGGCGCCTGAGTCGGCGCAGCTCCGGGATCGGTCAGCCGACCCAGGCAGCGCGCGAAGAGTTCTTCCATCGCCTCCGCCGGATCGCCGATCGGCTCGGCGCCGATCACCGGCAGATGATCGGCCGGCAGCGCAAACAGCGTTTCAGCCAGGCGCAGCGCACACCCGGCGGCCTCGTCAAAAGGCCGCTTCATGCCGGTTTCCGTGGCGTGCCAGCAGCCTGCAGCCGCTCGATTCCGGCCAGATAGACGGCAAGCTGCCCGGGCGTCAGCTCGGCCACCTGCGCCGGCGTCCACCCGAAATGCCAGGCGAGCAACACGTGCGATTCGCCGATCGCGCTGGCGGCAGCGTTCTGCGCCGCCGAAGGCTCGCGCTCCAGACCGGAAATGCGGTTGACTGCGGCGACCAGAAAATTGACCAGCCCGGCGTTCATCTGGCGAATCTGTTCGAGCGGCAACTGCGGCTCGACGAGCGACTCCTTGACCATCAGCAGCGGGGCGAGCGACGAATCTTCACGCGCGGCACGCGAAATCAGCGCCAGCGTCGCCACTTTCAGCGGGCGCAGGCGAACCTGCCCGCGCCGCGCCGCGCCGCTCTCCGCGCCCGGTTGCAGAATGCTGGCGGGAACCTCGACATCGTAGGTCAGCAGGCTGCCGGCGAGCAGTTCCTGCGCGCTGAGAAGCTGAGCGCTGCCCGCTTCGCCATCGCCCTGGGCAACGTCGTTCATAGCCTGATTGCGGACGGCCTGCATGCGTCAGGAACCTCCGTTGGATCGCGCTCGGGCGCGCCGATCAGCTTTCCTCGTAAGCAACCCGCATCGCCTGGAAGGTGATCGCTTCCATGACGAAGGCGTCGCTCGGAATGTTGTACGTCCAACTGTCGAACTTGACGCCGAAGACCGTCACCTTGGTCTGCTGCTCGGGATGCGCCGGGTCCTTCAGCGTCGAAATCAGATTGAACGAGGGTTGGGCAAAGGTCGCTCCGGACGGCGGGCTGACCGCGCCGTCGCCGAGCAGCAGGCGCAGCAGCGCGCCATTGACGTGCGCCCGTTCGGCCGAACCCGACACCTTGAGAATGCCGGGGCGCAAGTGCGTCGGGTAGCGCCGGCCGATCTCGTAGAACGGACGAACGTCGCTGCTGATGCTGATCTGGACGTTGGTCAGGCGGCCGACAACGTTCGACAGGTCGTACTGCGACACCAGCGCGTTGGCTGCCTCGCCTTCAGGAGTGGAGGTATCCTCGACGCCGAGGACGAGGACCGCATCGGTAGCGCGCAAGACATCGTTGGGCATGGTCGGATCTCCTGTCTTACTGCAGCGTCATGACGACGCGGATGAAGTCGATGCTGAAGGTCGGCTGGATCGTCATGACGACATTGACCTGGCCGGCGATTTCCTGCGCGCGCGTCGCGGTGACGTCCAGTTGGTAACCGGTGAGCGCTTCGTCTTCGACCATTCCGGTGAGAAAGGCATCGAGCGTCGCCTTCAACGCGGCGCGCACGCGCGAGTTGTTCAGTCGCCCGAGATAGGGGTTGGCCGCCGAGCGCACGCCGTACTTGGCATAATCGACGATGCGGCGCGTCGGAATCGCTGAAAAAGGCTGGCCGACGCCTTCCGTCGTCACGCCCTTGAGGACACGCAGTCCCTGGCGCGCGACGATGGTCAGCACGTTGCGCTCGATCAGTTGCGCCTGCTGGCCGCGGTTGGCCGACAGGCTGATGCCGGGCAGATTGATCGACTTGTTGGTCAGGCTGGTGTGCACCGGCAGCGCGGCGATCAGGCCGGCAACAGCGGCCGCCGTGTAGGCCGCCGGCAAGTCCGTGCCGTCCGGGTTGCGGATTCCCGGAGCGACCAGAACGAGGCGGCCGTCGGCCAGCGTATGGCCGAGGAAGTCGGCCACCTCACTGCCCGCGGCACCGATCACGCCCAGCCGTTCGAGGTCGGTTTCCTCGGTCGCTTTGAGGTGACTGAGCAGCACCGCGCCCATCTGACGCGCGTCCTGACCGGCGAGGACGACCAGGTTGACGAGCATGTTCGAAATCGCTTCCAGCCCCGCCGCGTACTCGTCCTCGCCGGCGTCGGCGCCGTTCGCGCCGCCGACGTTGCTGCCCGTGCCGAAGAACGCGGCGACGTCAGCGGCCGGTTTCGTTCCGCCATTCGTCGCGTCGGCAACGACGCGCACCAACCGCGAGCTGCTCGCCTGCACCGCCAGCGTGCGCCCGTCGGGAACGACGTAGCTTTCCTTCAACTGGCCGTGCGTCAGGCTGACCTGCACGCAGTCCGCCGCTTCGACCAGATAGCTGGCAGTCAGCACATCGCCGGCGACGGCGCGTGGCGCCTCGCCCGTGGCGAAGTCGAGGTCGCCGTTCCACACCGTGATGAGCACTTCGCCGGGTTGCGGGTCGGCATGGTCGACGGCATAGGTGGCGACGACCGTCTGCCCGGCGGCCGGTGCCTGCGTCGCGGCAAAGGTAAGTTCGCTGGTGTTCGGATTGATCCGCACCTCGTTCAGCGCCGGGGTCGCCGCCAGATCGTAAAGAATCGTCCCTGCCGTCACCCCGCTCGGCGGCTTCGCCCCATACGCGCGTAGCGGGCTGCCGCTGCTGTCGAGGACGAGCAGCGAATTGATCGAGGCGACCTGGGCGAGCCGCGGATGGGCCAACTGATAGCTGCCGCCGCTGTTCTTGCCCACCGTCTCGTCGCGCACGACGAAGCGATAGACCAGATCGAAGGTATCCACGCGCCGGGTGTCGCCGCGCACGACCTGAATCCGGTTCTGCGGATTCGGCTGGACGCTGGAATAGGTCAGCGCGGCGAACGACGAGGTCTGCCGCTCGCCGACGATGCGCGCCGGCGCCTTGGCCGGGCTGACCGAAACCTGGATGTCGTTGCCCCAGGAGCCGGGAGTCGTCGCGGCGAGAACGGCAACCGTGTTGCCGGCGCCGTTCTTCAGAGCGAAGCTCGCCGACGCGGCGCGCGGGCTCGCCACACGCACGGCGACGACGGTCGACGCGCCGTTGGCGTAGGCCAGTTGCACAGCGCGCGTCAGCGTCAGCGGATGCGCTCCGTCTTCCGGGCTGGCGTGATTGTCCGCCAGGCCAAAGAGCTCGCGCGCCTGCGCGAAACCAGACAGCGTAATCGGCGTCGCCAGCGGGCCCGACCGGGCGGTGCCGACGATGCCGACGATTCCGGTCGCCACGCCACCGGCGGAGATCAGCCCCTCCGCGCGTACGTCGATGTAGGTGCCCGGTACGATCATTTCTGACATGGCGATCTCCTTCGATTCGAGGTCGCTCCACGCGTCAAGCAGCACCGCGCTCCACGACTTCCCAACACGATCAAAGCCCAGCAGCGAGAGGATAGACAGACGAAAGACAGATGAAAGACAGACCAGCGAAGCCGACACCTGGGCCGACTATCGCAGAATGCCCGACCTTCGTCAAATGGACGGTTGGCCGCGAGGAAAGTTCGGCAGACCAATAAAATGAGTTGCTTGTAAGGGCTTGCGCGATTCGCCGCGGCTGCCGCCAACCAGCCACGGGGGCCGGCCGCCTGACGGCGCAGTGCACCTGCCAATCCCGCCGCCAAGACCTGAGCGACGAAATACAAGCGCTTGTGCACTAGTTCATAACGCCACGCCGGCGACCCGAGCGACACTGCGCAGCAAGTCGGGTCGCCCTGGTCGCGAGGCCAATCAGGCAACCCGGTAGCGTTCCAGCAGCCGCCAAACGGCTGCCCGCGCAACGCTTTCCCTGTCAACACGCATCATTGCTTCTGGAGCACCACAGAGTATGAACAAGCTATTGACCCTGGTCGCTGTCGCTTTCGGCACCAGTCTCGCCCTGCCGGCTGCCGCTCTGACGGTCGACGGGAATCTGGCGGACTGGGGAATCAATCCGGCCACCTGGGCACCGGCGCCGGGCTCCGGCATCCAGGCGACGATCGAGGACGACACCGGCGGCGGCGCCTTCTACCTCAACCCCGGCTGGGGCGGCCAGGCCTATGACGCCGAAGCGCTCTACGCGAATCTCTCGCTGACCGACCAGAAGCTCTACATCGCGCTGGCGACCGGGCACAACCCGCGCACGCTGAACCAGCCGTCAGCCAACAGCTACGGTGCTGGCGACTTTGCCATCGACTTCGGCAAGGACGGCAGCTACGAAGTCGGCATCAACATCAAGCACGTCAC
>NZ_JAVMKF010000141.1:0-4701 GCF_031732815.1 Accumulibacter sp.
CGGATGGCGAAATCGTCTGGACGAAACCCTATCAGTTCCTGACGACGAAAGACCCCGGGATCACGGCTTCGTTGCGCTGGCGGGATCCACAGCTCGGGACGGTATGGGTACTTGCCTTCGACGTCATGCTGCTCGACCTTTCACGCTTCACGAGCTCGCTGAAGATCGGTAATTCGGGGCGTGTTGCGGTGCTTACCGAGGATCGAAAGATCCTCGGCCTGCCAAGCGGGGATGCGCCGATCAGTGAAGAGGATCTGCGGGCGGCGGCACTGAAGACTCCGGCGGAACTTGGTCTCGACGTGATCGGCAAGGCACTGGAGACTGCAACCCGCGAGGAAGGTTCATCCGGAGGCACAATCCGCCTCACCGACAGTGCCGGTGCCACATGGATGGGAACTGTCGAGCGCTTCCCGCTGCGCAACCAGCACTTGTGGGTCGTCGTCGTCGTTCCCTACACCGATTTTGTGCCGCTCTCCCCGCACTTCATGGCGGTGCTGTTCGCAATCTTCCTCCTCGCGGTGGTCAGCGGCTATGCAGTGGCTCGGCGACTGACCCAGAGCATCTCCAGGCCACTCGCCGCGCTGGTGGATGAAAGTGCGCGAATCGGCCGGCTCGATCTGACACAGGCGGTTGAGCCGCGTGGCCGCGTATCGGAGGTATATGCCCTCGAGTGTGCTCAGGAAACGATGCGTCAGTTGCTGCTGGAGTCAACGCGCAAGCTCGAGGAAGCGAACGATGAACTGGAGCGCAAGGTCGAGCGGCGCACTGCCCAACTGGCGGAAAGCCAGGCAGAGGTGTCCCGGCAACTCGCGCGCGTACAGGCGATCATCGATACGGTTACGTATCCGATTTTCTACAAGGGCGTCGATACGCGTTTTCTTGGCTGCAACAAGGCTTACGAAGAAACGTTTGGCGTCAGACGGGATGCCTTCATCGGCAAGCGAGTACTTGATCTGGAATACCTGCCCGAAGCAGTGCGCCATGCCTTCCAGCAGGAGGACGAGCAGGTGATTGCCAGCCTCGGCGGCATTGATCGCGAAACGCGCATGTCGTTTGCCGATGGGCGCGAGCATGATGTGCTCTATGCCGTCAAAGCCTTCTCGACAGATGGCGTGTCCGCTGACGGCCTGGTCGGCGTCATCGTCGATATCTCGGTTGCCAAGGATGCGGAGCGGCGTGCAAATGCCGCAGCGGAAGAATCGATGCGCCTCGCCGAAGAAATGAAGGCGAGCGAACAGCGTTTGCGCCGCATTCTTGAGGAAAGCCCGGTTGGCGTGTCGATCGTCGACGAAAGCGGCGCACAGGTTTTCGTGAATGAACGGCTGGCGCAGTTGTTCGGCCTCTCCCGCCAGGAGTTGCTGCAGCGACGCAGCTCAGAGTTCTGGGCCAACCCGGAAAAGCGGGCCGATTTTGTCCAGTCGCTGAGAACGACCGGTGTCCTGCGCGACGTCGAGGTCGAATTCCGCCGCATCGATGGCAGTCCGGTCTGGGTATCCCTCAATTCAAGCTATCTTCAGGTCGAAGGAAGGCCGCAACTGCTTTCATGGTTCTACGACATCACCGAGCGCAAGCGGGCCGAGGAGACCCTGCGGGCGGCGAAGGAGATTGCCGAGGAAGCAACCAAGGCGAAGAGTGATTTTCTCGCGAACATGAGTCACGAGATCCGTACGCCGATGAATGCCATCATCGGCATGTCGCATCTCGCGCTGCAAACCCCGCTCGACAAGAAGCAGCGCAACTACATCGAGAAAGTGCATCGTTCCGGTACAAATCTGCTCGGCATCATCAACGACATCCTCGATTTCTCGAAGATCGAGGCCGGCAAGATGACGATGGAGCACATCGACTTCCGGCTCGAGGACGTCATGGATAACCTGGCCAACCTCGTCGGCCTGAAAACCGATGACAAGGGGCTGGAGCTGCTCTTCAACTGTGCCCCCGATGTGCCCACGGCACTGATCGGTGACCCCCTGCGGCTCGGACAGGTACTCATCAACCTCGGCAACAACGCCGTTAAATTCACCGATGCCGGAGAAATAGTGGTGGGCGTCGAGCGAATGGCACCAGAGAAGGAAAGCGGCGAGGAGGTCCAGTTGCACTTCTGGGTGCGGGATACCGGCATCGGGATGACGCCGGAGCAGTGCGGCAAGATGTTCCAGAGCTTCAGCCAGGCCGATGCCTCGACGACGCGCAAGTACGGCGGCACCGGTCTCGGGCTTGCGATCTCGAAAAATCTCGTCGAACTGATGAGCGGCCGCATCTGGGTCGAGAGCGAGGCCGGCAAGGGCTCTGCCTTCCATTTCACAGCCCGCTTCGGCTTGCAGGCGGAACCGATGCCACGGCGCATGTTCCGCGCCGACGAGTTGCAGGGCCTTCGTGTTCTGGTCGTCGACGACAATGCCTCGGCACGTGAAATCCTGTCGACGATGGCACGAACCTTCGGGCTGGAGGTGGATGTCGCCAGCAACGGCCAGGAGGCGCTGGGCCTGCTGGCCGATGCCGAGAAGCGGGAATTGCCGTACGACCTCGTGCTGCTCGACTGGAAGATGCCGGTCATGGACGGCATCGAGACCATGCATCGCCTGCAGGATGGCGCTCTCGCCAGGATTCCCGCCGTGATCATGGTCACTGCATACGGTCGTGAAGAGGCAGCGGGTTCGGCCGAGCAACGGGGCATAACCCTGCGCTCGGTGCTGAGCAAGCCGGTGACGCCGTCGACCCTGCTCGAAGCGATCGGTGAAGCACTGGGCAAGGGGATCGTGACCGAGACACGTGCTGCCGAGCGTGCGGATAACAGTGCCGATGCGATGGCGCGGCTGCGCGGGGCCCGCCTGCTGCTCGTCGAAGACAACGAAATGAATCAGGAGCTGGCAACGGAGCTTCTGACACAGGCGGGGATCGAGGTTGTCGTGGCAGGCAATGGTCAGGTGGCGCTCGACGTACTGGCGCGTGATGCCCGATTCGACGGTGTTCTGATGGATTGCCAGATGCCGGTGATGGATGGCTATACGGCGACCCGTGAGATCAGGAAAAAGCCGGAATTCAGTGATCTGCCGGTCATCGCGATGACCGCGAACGCGATGGCCGGCGACCGCGAGAAGGTGCTGGAGGCTGGGATGTGCGATCACATCGCGAAGCCGCTCGACGTTGCCGAAATGTTTGCGACGATTGCCAGGTGGGTGAAACCGTCGGGTGGGACGGCCGCGGAAATGGTGGTGCCGCAGACAGTTGCCGCGCCGTCGCCTGAACGGGGGCTGCCCGATCTCCCCGGTATTGATGTCAGGGCCGGTATGGCGACGACGATGAACAACGAGAAACTCTACCTTCGCATGCTGCAGAAATTCTGCGACGGTCAGTCCGATTTTCTTGCGCAGTTCGCGGCCGCGCGGCAGGGAGAAGACCCCTCGGCTCCCGAGCGACTGGCGCATACGCTGAAAGGTACTGCCGGGAACATCGGTGCCCGTGGCGTGCAGGCCGTTGCAGCGGAGCTTGAGGCTGCCTGCAAGGCGCAGGGAGATGCGGAGCGCATCGAGCAGTTGCTTGCGGATGTTGCCATGGCCCTGTCACCGGTCGTTGCGGCGCTCCGGAACCTCGGTGGCGGCGATCCTGTTGCCCCGCACGCGGAAGTCGATCGTGGACGCGTCAGGGACCTCGCCGAAAAGTTGCGCGCACTGCTTGAGGATGATGATTCCGAGGCCGGCGATCTCCTTGACGAACACGCCGATCTTTTCAAGGCCGCCTTTGCCGGGCACTATCGCAGGATTGATGACGCCATCAAGTCCTTTGACTACGAGGCAGCGCTTGACGCGCTGACCGAAGCTACCCAGACGCTTTCCTGAGGAACTGCCATGGATTCTCTCGATTTCACTGAAAAAGCCACCATCCTGGTGGTGGACGACACCCCCGACAACCTGTCCCTGATGAGCGGCCTGCTCAAGGATCAGTACAAGGTCAAGGTGGCCAATGGTGGCGAAAAGGCGCTGCGGATCGCGCAATCCGAGAATCCTCCCGATCTGGTCCTGCTCGATATCATGATGCCTGAGATGGACGGTTACGAGGTGCTGCAGCACCTGAAGCGCGACCCCGGAACGCGCGACATTCCGGTCATCTTCCTCACCGCCAAGTCCGAGGTCGAGGACGAGCAGCGAGGGCTGGCGATGGGGGCGGTGGACTACATCACGAAACCGATCAGCCCGCCGATCGTCATGGCGCGCGTTGCAACACAGCTGAGCCTCAAGGCCTCGGCCGACTTTCTGCGCTCCAAGGCGGACTTCCTCGAAATGGAGGTCGCCAAGCGCACGCGTGAGGTAATGGCGATCCAGGATGTAACCATCCTTGCGATGGCGTCTCTGGCCGAAACCCGCGACTCCGACACCGGCAACCACATTCGGCGGACCCAGTATTACGTCAAGGCGTTGGCCGAGAAACTCAAGCCGAATCCGCGCTTTGCCGGCTTCCTCACTGACCAGAACATCAACATGCTGTTCAAGTCGGCGCCGCTGCACGACATCGGCAAGGTCGGCATCCCCGATCGCATCCTACTCAAGCCGGGCCGTTTCGAACCGCAGGAGTTCGAGATCATGAAGACGCACACGACGCTCGGTGCCGATGCGATCACGCATGCCGAAATGTCGCTCGGAACCGAGGTCGAGTTTCTCCGCATGGCCAAGGAGATTGCCCTCTCGCATCAGGAAAAGTTCG
>NZ_JAVMKF010000142.1:0-13623 GCF_031732815.1 Accumulibacter sp.
AGCCTGCTGTGGCGCCAGCGGCAGCGCGAGGGGCTGGATGCCGATGCACGCCAGCGCTACCTCGACGCCGCGCAGCGCGAGGCTACGGACCCCTTCGACACCCACCCGGCGCTGGTCGATCGCCTTGCCGCGCTCGGCGCGTGCGCCGATCCGGCCGCCGCGCAGCGTCTGGCGCCACCGGTGACGAGCGCCGCCGAGGCGTGGTTCGGGTCGCTTCTGCCCGTCCTCTCGGCCGAGTTCGACCGGCGCTGGTGCGACGACGTGAGCGGCGAATGGAAGGAGCGGCACGAATACCTGGGTCGGCTGGTCGCGCGCCTAGCAGAACTCGACGCAGCGCGTGCCGCCGCCGGCCTGACGCGTGAGGAGCGCTGGGAATACCTGTGCGCCGTCGAGGAGACCGACCCGGAAAGCGACCTGATGCCGCTGCTCGAGGAAGTGCTGCGCGACGAGCCCGACCACCTGCTGGCGCTCTTCCGGCGCGGCCGCGTGCGCCTGGAACGTGGCGACGAGGGCGGCATTGCCGACCTGGAGCAGGTGATCGCTGCCGATGCTTCGGCGACGCTGCCGGCGAGCGAACTCATCTGGCGGTTCTTCCGCCAGCGCAGCGGCGAGGGCGACGCCGCGTGCGCCGAGTTCTGGCAGCAGCGCTGGCTGGAACGTTCGCAGTACGAACAGACGATCGCCGCCGAATTCGCCCACCTGCCGGCCGACGCGACGCTGGCGTCGCACGAGCTCGATGCCGAGCTCGTGCAGGCGATATGCGAAGTCCTCAGAAGCAGCCCGCAACACGTCCGCCAGGCCTTCCTGCTGCGCCGGGTTCTGAAGGCCGATCCAACGCGTCACGACTACGTGCTGTGCATCGAGACGCCGCGTTTCACCCTCGGCGACAAGGGGCCGGTGGTAGTCAAGCGCCTCGCGGCGTTGCAATGGCCACTGCCGCTCTACATCGTCCACCTCGGCAGTCGCCCGTTCAAGCGCTTCCGCAAGACGATCGACCAGCTCGGCGTGGCGCCGCTGGCGATCGTGCGGGTGCAGTGAAGCGGCGGTGCGCCGATCGGAACGACGGTAGGCAGCAGCGTTTTGCCAGCCAGCGCCTGGCGCGGCCATTGCAGGCACTCGCTGGCCTGGCCGCCGCGCGCGCCAGCTTTCAGCGGGGATTGGCTGGCGCTTCCCGGCGATGGTGTACGGCCAGCCAGATGGTCACTTGTCCGCTGGCCGTCCACTCGACGCGATGCCGCCGGTGCGCGGCGATGTTTACAAAGTCACCCGCTCGCAGGTGGCGCGTCGTGCTTTCGTCGGCGAAGCGCAGGCCGGCTTCGCCTGCCAGCAGCAGGATCCATTCATTCTCGTCCTGGTCGTACCAGAAACCGGCCGGGCTCGCCTGGCCGGTCGACACGATGCGCTCGATGCGCAGCCCAGGGCGCTGCAGCAGTTGAACGAACTGTTCGCCGACCTGCGTGCCGACGCTGACCTTCGGCAGGTCGGCGAAGACGTTACCCGCTCGGTCCGCCGGGTCCTCTTCAGCCTTCATCGCTAGCCCTCTCATCCTCGCCCTTTTCGCCCGGCTCGCGCAGGCGAGGCTGGCGAGAGGGGCGAGGGGGGCGGGCGCCGGCGTGTGCCGAAGCAGCAGCGTGCCTAGTGGTCAAGCGCTTCGTCGGCTGGCGCCGACCGAGCATCGGCCAGTTCGGCGAACAGCGCCAGCGTCTTCTCGGCCTCGACCGGGTCGAGGCGGGTCAGTGCGTAGCCGACATGGACGATGACGTAGTCGCCAAGTGCGACACCGTCGACCAGGGCGAGCGAAACCTCCTTGTTCATCCCGCCAACGTCGATCAGCGCGCGCTGATCGGGGCGCAGTTCGACGACTCGGCAGGGCAGGGCAAGGCACATGTTCGGCGCGCTCGTGTCTTGCTCAGTGGCTGACGAGATGTTGCAGCGCGACCCAAGCCTGGCCGACCGAGAGTCCGCCGTCGTTCGGCGGCACCTGACGCGCTTCGATGATCTGCATGCGCTGTGCCCCGAGGCGCGCGCGCAGACTGCGTACGAGGACCTGATTCAGGAAGCAGCCGCCGCTGGCAACGATCGTTTTATCGCCCGGCGCGACGACGCGCAGCCAGTCGGCCAGAGCGGCGGCGAGCGTCGCATGAAAGAGCGCTGCACCGCGCTCGGCGTTCCGCTCGTCGGCCAGGGCGGCGAGCAGCGGCAAGAGATCGAGCACGCCGTCGGTAATCTTCCAGCCCTGATCGAGCGGCAGGATGTCGCCGTAGGACTGCGCCATTCCCTCGAGCAGCATGGCGGCCTGCCCCTCGTAGGCCATCACCGCCTTGACGCCGAGCAGGCCGGCGGCGGCATCGAATATCCGCCCCATGCTCGTCGTCGGTGGGCAGTTGATTCCGCCAGCGAGCATCTGAGCGATCGCCGGGGCCGCTGCGTGCGCGGAAAAGCGCTCGCTGATCTCCTTGCCCCGGCCCATCTGGTGCAAGGCCGCGGCGGCCATTCGCCAGGGTTCGCTGGCGGCGCGATCGCCACCCGGCAGGCCGAGCGGTGCGACATGCCCGAGGCGTTCGAAGCGCACGCCATCGACACGCAGCAGTTCGCCGCCCCAGGCGCTACCGTCGCTTCCCAGACCGACGCCGTCGAGCGAGAGGGCAAGCTGGCTACCCGCCAGTGCGTGTTCGGCGAGAACCGCAGCGGCGTGCGCGTGATGGTGTTGCACGCCGAGCAGCGGCAGCCGGCGCTGCTGGGCAAAATCGGCGGCGAAGCGCGTCGAGTGGAAATCGGGATGCAGGTCGTGCGCGACGATCGCCGGCTCGACGCCAAGCAGCTTGAGGAGTTGCGCCGTGCTTTCTTCCAGATAGTCGCAGACCGAGGCGTTGTCCAGGTCGCCGATGTGCTGCGAGACGAAGGCTTCGTCGCCGCGCGTGACGCAAACGGTATTCTTGAACCAGCCGCCGGTCGCCAGCACCGATGGTCCGGCGAGCGGCAGCTTGATCGCCCGCGGCGTGTAGCCGCGCGCCCGCCGGATGAACTGCAGGCCACCGCCGGTAATTCGTGCGACGCTGTCGTCGCAGCGCGTGACGATGTCGCGGTCGTGCATCAGGAATGCGTCGGCGATCCCGTACAGGCGGAGCAGCGCTTCGCTGTTGCCGATGACCAGCGGTTCGCCGCCCGGATTGGCGCTGGTCATCACCAGCGCCAGATCCTGTGCGCGCTCGAGCCAGCCGATTCCCGGCGGGCGCTTGGCGGCTTCGTGAAAGAGCAGGAACTGGATCGGCGTGTAGGGCAACATGACACCCAACCAGGCAAGGCCGGGCGCCACGCCGGGCAGATTGCTGTCGCAGGTCGAGCGCTTGCGCAAGAGGATCGCCGGTCGTGTCGCCAGAGTGAGCAGGCCCGGTTCGCCGATGCCCATCTGGACGAAAGGCGCGGCCGACGGGGCATTCGCCAGCATGACGACGAAGGGCTTTTCGTCGCGCTGCTTGCGCTCGCGCAGAACGGCGACGGCGACCGCGTTGCGCGCGTCGCAAGCCAGATGAAAACCGCCCAGGCCCTTGATCGCGACGATCTTGCCCGCCTTCAGCAAGTCCAGCGTGCCGGCGATCGGATCGCCCGGCAGGCGGTGGCCTTCGCCGTCGAGCAGAAAGAGCTGCGGCCCGCATTTCGGGCAGCAGCTGGCTTCCGCGTGAAAGCGTCGGTCATCCGGCTGCCGGTATTCGGTCTGGCAGCGCGCGCACATCGGAAACGGCTTCAGGCTGGTGCGCACACGGTCGTAGGGGAGGCCGCGGCTGATCGTGTAGCGCGGGCCGCAATTGGTGCAGTTGGTGAAGGCATAACGCCAGCGCCGGTTGCCCGGATCGAACATTTCGCTCAGGCAGTCACGGCAGATCGCCGTGTCGTGCCCGAGCATCGTCGCCGCGCGACCGCTGCGGCTGTCGATGATGACGAATCCGCCGCCCTTTGCTTCGCGCGTCGTGTCGCGCGCGACGATCGAATTGACCCGGGCCAGCGGCGGCGCTTCGCGCTCGATACGCTCGATCAGGCTTCTCACCTGCTCGGCTGCGCCGCTGACTTCGATCTCGACGCCGCGCGAGTCATTGCGCACCCAGCCGTCAAGACCGAGTTCGCGCGCCAGGCGCCAGACGAAAGGACGAAAGCCGACCCCCTGGACCACCCCGCTGACGCGGATGCTTTGAGAAATGATCGAATCGGCCATGTCAACCCCGCGCGTGCTGGGCAAGCTGTGCTTCGAGCTCGCTGATCCGCTGCTGCAGCGCCGCGATCGTTGCCCGCTTGCCTGCCTGCTGCTGGCGGCAGGCGGTCTGCAGCCAGTCGAGCCAGGCGGCGAAACCTTCGCCGCTGGTGGCCGACAGCGTGACAACCTGCAGCGCCGGATTGACTCGCCGCGCGTAGTCGACTGCCAGTTCGACGTTGAAATCGACGTAGGGCAGGAGATCGACCTTGTTGAGCAGCATCAGCGACGCCGCGTTGAACATCGCCGGATACTTGAGCGGCTTGTCGTCGCCTTCGGTGACCGAGAGGATGACCACCTTGTGCGCCTCGCCGAGATCGAAGGCGGCCGGACAAACGAGGTTGCCGACGTTCTCGATCAGCAGCAGCGAGTCCTCGTCCGGTTGGAGATCGTCGCAGGCGTGGCCGACCATGTGGGCATCGAGATGGCAACCCTTGCCGGTATTGATCTGCACCGCGCGCACGCCGCTCGCGCGAATCCGCTCTGCGTCGCGGCTGGTCTGCTGGTCGCCTTCGATGACGGCAATCGGCAGCGTCGCGCGCAAGGCCTCGATCGTCCGACAAAGCAGCGTCGTCTTGCCCGAACCGGGGCTGGAAACAAGATTGAGTGCAAAGATGCCGTGCTCGGCGAAGTGCCGCCGGTTGGCGGCGGCAAACGCGTTGTTGGCGGCAAGGATGTCTTCTTCGATCTGCACCAGGCGCGCGTGCCCAGTACTCGTGCCAGCTTTCTCAGCCGGCGCGCCGCCGGCGTGCGTGTGCGTCTCGCCGTGCCGGTGGCTGTGCGCAAAGCCCTGCGCTGCTGGTCGTGCCCTGCTGTCAGCCGCCAGCGCGCGGTAGCTCGCTGCGGGGTTGTTGCCGACGCCCTTCGGCGAAGCTTGACTCGACCCCGGCGGGTCGCCGTCAGATGAACCTTCCGCCGATGAACTTTCCGCTGACGGACTGCCGGCATTCGGCAAGGCCTTGCCGTCGACACGCGTATCCCCGACACCACAACCGCAAGTCGTGCACATTGCTCTGCTGTCTCCTGTTGTTATTCAACCTCCAGCTCCTTGACGCGCATTTCGGTACCGCCGGTTGCTTGGACCGGGTAACCGCCGCAGGTCGGGCAGGGGTCGTACAGCGCCGCCAGCGGCACCGTTTCCCCACAATTAAAGCATAAACCACGGCCATTGATCTCGATTATCTGCAACGCTGCGCCGTCGGCCAGCGTGCCTCGCGCCGCGGCAGCGAAACAGAAGCGCATTGCCTCGGGCTCGACGGCCGAAAGTTGCCCGATTTCCAGCCAGACGGTGCTCACGCGGCGGAAATTCCCCGCGCGCGCCGCGTTTTCGACGATGTCGATGACGCTCATCGCGAGCGACATTTCATGCATCTTCGAGGCGCACCGTGCAGGCCACGCAGGGGTCCAGGGCGAGCGCCAGTCGCTCGCCGGCCTGCCGTGCGAGCGCTTCGCTGGCCGCCGGCAAGCCGCTGATCTCGCGCACGAAAGCGCCGTGTGGATGGAAGTTCCAAGCGGTTGGCGCGACGATCAGATAGCGCGCAACGCGCTCGCCGTCGAGTTGAACGCGATGCAGCAAGGTGCCGCGCGCAGTTTCGACGCAGGCCAGCGCACAGCCTTCGCCTATCTTCGTCGCGGCACACAGATCGAGCAGGCTCTCCGGGTCGGCAAGTGCGCGCACCAGCCGCTGCAATTCGAGGCGGCGCGCGATGAGGCGCGCGGCGATCCGTTGCCCGGCAGCGAGCCGCGCCGCCACTTCAGGTTCGCCCGCCTGGCGGGCTAGTGCGCCGGTTTCGGCGGGAACGCCGGCGAGCGTCGGCCAGCGGGCAAAGTCGTTGCTCAGCGCGTGCGCTGCCCATTCGGCCGGCGACAGGCGCGGCAGCAGCGCGACCGCGTCAGCGCTGTGCAGCTCGGGCGGCGTTGGCCAGACAAGATCGGCCAGCCAGCGCTCGAGGTCGGGCGCGATTTCGGCGGCTGCCGCCGGGTCGTCGGCGGCCTGCAGTCGTTGCCGCCAGAGCGCGAATTCGGTCACCCGTCCGCCGTTCGCGGCAGCGCCGGTGGCCGGCCAGGCGATGAGGACATGCGTCAGATGCTCGACGATCATCTCGCGGGCGACGGTGAGCGCCAAATCGATCTGTTCGCGACTCGTCATCGGTCGGCAGCGTGCCGCCTGCACTGCCAGTCGCGCGGCCGCGCCCTGCGCTGCCCGGCAAAGACCAAACAGGCGTTTGACGACCTCGGCAGTGCGCACCGCCGGCAGTCCGCGCAACAGGCGGTCGGCGGTCGGTTGCGTCGACAACACGCGTGCCCGCGCTACCTGCTGTCCGTCCCAGACCAGCACCAGATCCAGAGATCCCTGCTCCACAGCCTCGCTCTTGCAAGATGTCATTGAAGAATACGCCAAGGCTTTGCATCGGTCTTGACGCTGATCAAAGCTTCGCCGCGGCATTTGCGCGTCGGGGCGGGCGCGGTGTGGCGAAGCGGGTACGCGGAAAGCGCCGGGGCGCGCCATTGGCGACTATGCAGAAGACTAATCGCCGTTTGGACCGCAAACGATCTCGAAGTAAGATGCGTGGCATTGGCAAGAGGGACGGCTATTCGGTCTTTGGGGACGGCACGCGATGGAAGCAGGCGAGATCCGGAAGCTGCGGGAGAGACTTGGCCTGACCCAGGCAGCGATGGCCGCACAGCTCGGGGTCAACTTCGTGACCCTTTCTCGCTGGGAGCTGGCGCGCAGCCGGCCGTCGGCGCTGGCGCTGGATCGGCTGCGCGAACTGGAGCACGCGCAGTGCGCGGCGATCGCGGCTGGCGTCGACGCGGCAGATCGTACCGCTCGCAAGCTGGACTTCCTCGGCGATGCGAAGCAGGTCGTTACGCTGGTCGAAGGCGAACGGCTCGCCTGCGGCCACCTGTTCAATCCGGCTTTCGCCAGCGAGATCAGCCAGGTCGATCCACTGCCCCACCAGCGGCTCGCGGTTTACGAGCGGATGCTGCCGCAGCCGCGCCTGCGTTTCGGCCTGTTCGACGATGCGGGCGCGGGCAAGACGATCATGACCGGGCTGTACATCCGCGAGAGTCTGTCGCGACGGACACTGCGCCGCGTCCTGGTTGTCGTCCCCGCCGGGCTGGTCGGCAATTGGTGGCGCGAGCTGCGCACGCTGTTCCAACTGCCGTTTCGCATCGTCACCGGCAGTGATGCGCGCCAGGGCAATCCCTTTTCTGGCGCCGACAGCGATCTGCTGATCGTCAGCCTCGACAGTCTGCGCGGGCGGTCCTTGTTCGGCTGTCTGCGCGAGGCTGCCGCCTTGCCCTATGACCTTGTCGTCTTCGATGAGGCGCACAAGCTGAGCGCCAACCGCGATGCCGACGGCAGCTTTCGGCCTACCGACCGCTACCGGCTGGCCGAGGCGCTGGCCGGGGTGCGCGATATTCCAGACGAGTGGCGGCTCGGCTGGAGCGCGCACCACCTGCTGCTGCTGACCGCAACGCCCCATATGGGTAAGCCGTTCCCGTACTACTGCCTGTGGCGGCTGCTTGAACCGGAGCTCTTCTCGACGGAAGCGGCTTTTGCCGCCTTCCCGCCAGACGAGCGCAAGACGTACTTCGTGCGGCGGGTCAAGGAAGAGATGGTCGACCTGCACGGCGCGCCGCTCTACCCGCTGCGCGTGTGCGACACGCACAGCTACGAACTGAGCCAGGGGCCGCTCAGCGAGCACGAGCTGTACGTCAGGACGACCGCTTACATCCGCCACTTCTACGACCAGGCAAGGCTTTTCAGCCGGTCGGCGGCGCGCTTCGCGATGACCATTTTCCAGCGTCGCCTGGCCAGCAGCACCTGGGCGCTGCTCTGCTCGCTGCGCAAGCGCCTGGAAAAGCTCGACACCTTGATCGACGACATCCGCTGCGGACGCATTGGCGAAGAACACCTGCGCGCGCAGCAGCAGCGGCTGGATCGCCAGGTGCGCGACACGCTGCTCGAAGCGACCGCCGACGAGGAGGGCAGCGAAGGTGGCGCCGAAGCGCACGAAAAGGACGAGGCGCTGGCTCTTTCTGCTTTCGTCGCCAGCAGTCTGGCCGAACTCCTGGTCGAACGCGAGGCGGTGCAGGAACTGGTCAGTCTGGCGGAAGCGGTGCACGCGCGTGGCCTCGAGCGCAAGTTCGACAAGCTGAGCGAACTCCTGCGCAGCGCGCAGTTCGCGCACGAGAAGGTGATCATCTACAGCGAGCACCGCGACACGCTCGACTTCCTGGTTCGCCGTTTCGCAGCGATGGGCCATGTCGGGCAGGTTGCGCAGGTCCACGGAGGGCTGGACTTCGCCGCGCGCGACGCGCAGGTGGAGCTGTTTCGCCGGCCACACGCTGGCCGGGCTGGGGCCGAGGGACCCGGCGCGCGTTTCTTCGTCGCGACCGACGCCGCGGCCGAGGGAATCAACCTGCAGTTCTGCTGGGTGCTGGTCAATTACGACCTGCCATGGAACCCGGCGCGCCTCGAACAGCGCATGGGTCGCATCCACCGCTATGGGCAGAAACGCGATCGGGTCGCGATCATCAACCTCGTTGCCGGCAAGACGCGCGAAGGGCGGGTCGTGCACACGCTGCTGAAGAAGATGGAGGAAATTCGCCGGGAGCTGGGATCGGACAAAGTGTTCGACGTCATCGGGCGCGTCTTCGAGGGATTCTCGCTGAGCGAGTACATCCGCTGCGCGATCGTTTCCGAAGCCGACGCCGATCGCGCCGCACTCGACCTGGCCGGTCAACTGAGGTCGAGCAGATGCGCGCTATTGCAGCGCGCGAGCAGGCGATCTTCGGTCGCGGCGGCGAGGTGGCGCAAGAACTGCCCAGACTGCAGGAAGCGCTGCATATCGAGGAGATGCGCCACCTGCTGCCCGGCTATGTTCGCCGCTACCTGGAGCATGCGGCGCCGATCATCGACCTCGATCTGGTCGGCGACCTCGACGGCAGCTTCTCGCTGCGTGCACGCAAGAAGGGGGCGCTGGACAGCATCGTTCCCTTGCTGGAAAACTATCCCGAGTCCGTCCGCGCGCGACTCACCGTCCATCGGCCGGTGAATCGCCGCGATGCGGTGTTTCTGCATCCCGGTGAAGCAGTCTTCGATCGTTTGTCGGCCCTGGCCGCGGCTCGCTGTCGCGCGTCTGGGCAGCGCGGCGCCGTCTTCGTCGATGTCAGCGCCGCGGCACCTTATCTGCTGCACGTCGTGCGCGGCAACGTCGTGCGCAAGGCCGACGAGGCGTTTGCCGCGCTGCAGCGGGAAGAGGTGCTCGAGCAGCGCCTGCTTGCCGTCAAGCAGTACGCCGACACGCGCATCGAGGAGACTTCGCTCGAGCAGATGCTGCTCCTGCGCGCGGCGCCGCAAGTGGATGCGGCGAGCATCGACCTGCTTGCCCAGGCCGACACCTGCCGGCGGGTGGCGGAGGCATTCGTCGCCGGCACGCTGCTCGACCGCATGAGCGCCAATCGTCGCCGGCAAGCAATGGATCACCTATGCCACAGCGAGGACTACTTGCGGCGCGCGCACGATTATCAGGAGTCCGAGCTGGCCTCGCAGCGCCAGCGATGTACGCAACGTGCCCGGGAGGGCGACCCGCGCGCGTTACCCGAGCTCGAGCGCATCAAGGCGCAACAGCGCCGGCTGAACGAGCGGCGCGACCATGCGCTGGCGCAGGCACGGCGCGCAGTCGAGCTGATCGAGCCCGGGCCGGTCGAGCACATCGCGACCGCCCTCGTGCAGCCGTCGGCCGACCCGCGGGATGTCATGGCGCGCGATCTCGAGGTCGAGCGCATCGCCATGCAGATCACCATGGCGTTCGAGGTGGCAGCCGGCGCCGAAGTGCGCGACGTGTCCACGCCTGAGCGGGCGCGGCAGGCGGGATTGACCGATCACCCCGGATTCGACGTCTTCTCCCGACGTGCCGACGGCGAGAGGGCAATTGAGGTGAAGGGGCGCGTCGACACCGGCGAGGTCGAGCTGAGCGAGAATGAATGGGCGAAAGCGATCAATCTGCGCCATCGCTACTGGCTCTACACGGTCTTCGACTGCGGCAGTGCGTCGCCGCGCTTGCTGCGCGTGCAGGATCCGTTTGGCAAACTGATCGCCCGCGGCAAGGCGAGCTTTGTTGTTTCGGCCAGGGCCATCCTCGAAGCGGCGGAGACTTTGCGGTGAACGCTTGCCGGAGCGAAACGGCAAGTCTGCGTGGGCGACACACCGGGAATGCACCGGCGCCGGCAACTTGCCGCGCGGCAGCAGCGCGCCTGACCTTGCGCAGATTCTGCCTTGCCTCAGACAAGGTCGATCGCTCAACGTGGCGCGCAAGCCCTCGGCGTTCCGCCGGAACAGGATAGGACAAGGCAAGCAATGCAGAACAACGACCCAATCGCAGTTGCCCGCGGGCTCCCACAAGGCGCTGTCTTCCATCGCTGCGCGCTGCAGGTGAACCCGCACGGCTATGCGAGCAACTTTCGCGGTACCGCCGCCAGCGGCGACCCGGCGACGCACGCCCGGGCGGTTGTGGACCAGGCGCTGGAACTTGGAATCTCGGTTCTGGCGATCACCGATCACAACAGCGTGAGCGGCGTCGAGGACTTTCGCCGCGCCGCCGGGGATCGACTCGTCGTCTTCCCGGGTTTCGAACTCGGCTCGAGCGAGGGAATTCACCTCCTGTGCATCTACCCGCCGGCGAGCGACCCAACGCGTCTGGATCGGTTCCTCGGCGAGTTCGGCATTTCCAACCCGGGTCCGTCGTCCGATCTGACCAATTGGGCCTTCAGCGCAATCGTCGATAAGGTGCACGAACAGGGCGGAATCGCCATCGCCGCGCATGTCAGCCACAACAATGGGCTGTTTCAGGCGCTGCACGGCGACGCGCGCATTCGGGCGTGGCAAAGCGAAACGCTGCTGGCCATTCAGATCCCGGGCGAAATCGACGATCTGCCGCACCACCTGCAGCAAATCGTCCGCAATCGTGACCCCAACTACGCACGCACGCACGCGCCGGAAAAGGACCTGGCGATTGCGGTGATCAACGCCAAGGATGTTGTTGAGCCGGCAGATCTTGCCGACCCTGCGGCCACCTGCTGGATCAAGATGTCGGAGGTCGGCATCGAGGGCTTGCGGCAGGCGTTTCTCGACCCCGCCTCGCGCTTGCGCCTCAACCCCCGCAGCGCTCCGCTCGCGCGCCAGGAACACACGGCGCTGCTTGCGCTCGCCTGGGAAGGTGGTGGCTTCCTGGATGGCGCAGCGGTCCACTTCAATCCAAACCTGAATGTGCTCGTCGGGGGGCGGGGGAGCGGAAAATCGACCGTGATCGAAAGCATTCGCGCCGTTCTCGGCCTCGAGCCCATGGGCGACGAGGCGCGCAAGGCGCACGAGGGAATCGTTCGTCAGGTGCTCAAGAGCGGCACCCGCATCTCGCTGCTGGTGCGCACGCACCGGCCGACGCCGCGCGAGTACCGCATCGAGCGCACGATTCCCAACCCGCCGTTGGTCAGGGAGAGCTCCGGCGAAGTGTCGAATCTGTTGCCGGAGGACATCCTGCCGCGCATCGAGGTCTTCGGCCAGCACGAAATCTCCGAGTTGACGCGAAGCCGCGACAAGCTGACGCGCCTGCTCGACCGCTTCGTCGAGCGCGATGACGCGCTGCCGCAGCGCAAGGCGAATCTGCGGCGCGAGCTCGAGAAGAGCCGCCGCAGCCTGCTCGATGTACGCGCCGAGGCAAAGGGGATCGAAGAGCGGCTCGGCGCGCTTCCCGCGCTCGAAGAAACGCTGCGACGCTTTCGCGAAGCCGGTCTCGAGGAGCGCCTGAGCGAGCAGAGCCTGCTCGTTCGCGAAGAGAAGCTGCTCGAGTCGATCCCCGAACGTCTGGCTCCGTTCACCGAGTGTCTACACGCCCTGCGCCGCGAGCTTCCCTTCGATCGCACCTTCGTATCGGCAAGAGCGCTCGAAGACCTCCCCGGAAAGGACGTTCTCGCCGGCCTGGACGAGGTGTTTGTCACGCTGGAGGCGGATCTGCAACAGACCGTCAAGCAACTTGCAGCGGCCATCACCCGGGCCGAGCAAGGCGTTGCTGCGGTGCAGACGGCGTGGGAACAACGCAGGCAAGCCGTACAGGCGGCCTAC
The DNA here is from genome assembly GCF_031732815.1 of Accumulibacter sp. Taxonomy (GTDB): domain Bacteria; phylum Pseudomonadota; class Gammaproteobacteria; order Burkholderiales; family Rhodocyclaceae; genus Accumulibacter. The sequence goes on from NZ_JAVMKF010000142.1 coordinate 12,378, forward strand.
GCGAAGATTCTCCGCGAGTTGCAGAAATCGCGCGTCGATGGCGAAGAGTTCATCCGGCTGCGCCGGCAGATCGAGGAACTGCGCCCTTTGCGCCAACGCCAGGCCTTGCTGCAGCGCCTGGAACGGGAACATGCCGAGCGGCGACGCAAGCTTCTCGTCGAATGGGAAGAACTCAAGGCGGACGAGTTCCGGCGGCTGGACCGCGCCGCCGCGAGTGTCAGCCGCAAGCTGCGCGACCGGGTGCAGGTTCAGGTCACGGCAGCCGCCGATCGCGAACCCCTCTTCCTGATTCTCCGGGAGAAGGTCGGCGGCCGCCTTTCGGAAGCGATCGACAGCCTGCGTAGCCAGCCCGATCTGTCATTGACCCGCTTCGTCGACGCGTGCCGCAGCGGCGGCGCGGATTTCGTTGTCGACTTTGGAATCCCTGCTGCCCAGGCGGAGCGTCTGGCCAGGGCCGAGCCGGAAGTGCTGATGCACATCGAGGAGCTCGAGCTCGCGTCGTCGACGACGATTCGATTGAATACGGCTGCTCCCGGCGAACCGCCCGTGTGGCAGGCGCTGGACGACCTGTCGACCGGCCAGAAGGCAACGGCGGTCCTCTTCTTGCTGCTGCTCGAATCCGATGCGCCGCTGATCGTCGATCAACCTGAAGACGATCTTGACAACCGCTTCATCAGCGAGGGAGTCGTTCCCCGCATGCGGGCCGAGAAGCAGCGTCGCCAGTTCATTTTCTCGACGCACAACGCAAACATCCCGGTGCTGGGCGACGCCGAACTGATCGTCGGGCTAGCCGCTTCCGGTGAGGCCGAGCGCGGGCGCACTTCGATCGACCGCCAACACATGGGGTCGATCGACGCACCGCCGGTGTGCGCCCTGGTCGAAGAAATCCTCGAAGGCGGCAGAGCGGCCTTCGAGCGCCGCCGGCGCAAGTACGGCTTCTGAGGAGAGCGACATGAATCGAACCGAGCTGACCGAGCTCATCCGCAACGGCGAGAACTCGGGTGTCGAGTTCAAACGCGACGACATCCGGCCAGAAGCGCTGGCCAAGGAGATGGCGGCGCTCCTCAACCTGAAAGGCGGCTACATCGTGCTCGGCGTCGAGCCGGACGGCAGCACGGTTTCAGGATTGACACGCCCAGCGGAGAGGGCCGAGGAATGGGTGATGGAGGTTGCTCGCGTTCACCTGCGTCCGGCCGCGATTCCGTTCTGGGAGACGCTCGACTGGGGCGATGGCAAGCGCGTTGGC
>NZ_JAVMKF010000142.1:13723-21299 GCF_031732815.1 Accumulibacter sp.
TGGCAAGCGCGTTGGCGTCATCTCCCTGCCGGCAGACGCTCCCGACAAACCCTACAAGGCCAAACGGGGGAGTGCCTGGGCGACGCAGGTGCGCGTTGGGACGACCTCGCGCGAGGCGACGGACGACGAGGAAGCGTGGCTGTACATGCAATCAGAGCGCTTGCAGTACGACCGCAAGCCGATTCCCGGAGCGTCGTTGAAGGATCTCGACGCGCGGCGTCTGACCAACTATTTCCGCGACGTTCGCCGGCAGGCTTATCCCGCAGCGGGCGACGGCGAGGGCTGGACGCGGCTGCTCGCCAATACCGAACTGATGTACGAGGACCGCGACCGCCTGATGCCGAGTGCCGGAGGATTGCTGCTCTTCGGCACGCGGCCGAACCGCTACCTGCCGCATGCCGGGATCAGCGCGGCGACTTATCCGGGCTACACCAAGGACTACAACGCGAAGGCCAGGGAGAGCCTGCGTGGGCCGATCGTTTCGCTGTATGGCGAAGCCGACGGCGGTGTCGAGTATCCCGCCGTGCCAAGGTCGTTCTCGGAGAGCTCCAGCGCCGTCGAGTCCGGCGTCATCGAGCAGGCGCTCGACTTCGTTCGCCGCAACGTCGAGGTCGAGGCCTGGATCGATGCCGGCGGCCAACGGCGCGAGCGCTGGGACTATCCGCTCGAGGCGGTGCGCGAAGCGATCGTCAATGCGATTGTGCATCGCGACTACACGATCACGGTTCTCGATATCGAAGTGTCGATCTACGTGGACCGCATCGAAATCATTTCTCCGGGCCGGCTGCCGAACACCGTAACCGTCGACAAGATGCGCGCCGGCTATCGCGCCTCGCGCAACGAACTGATCAAGGAGGTTCTGCGCGATTACCGCTACGTCGAGGCGAGCGGCCTTGGCGTTCCGCGCAAGATCGTCGCCGGCATGCGTGCGCACAACGGGACGGAACCCGATCTGGTCGAGGACGACGAGCGTTTCATCGTCCGTCTCTGGAAAGAAGCGAGGGCAGGATGAACGACCCGCAGGGCAAGCGGCTGATTGAAGTCGCGTTTCCGCTGAAACAGACGTCGATCGATGCCGTCCACGAAAAGAACGTCCGCCACGGGCACCTGTCCACGCTGCACATCTGGCCGGCGCGGCGGCCCTTGGCGGCGGCGCGCGCGGCGCTCATCGCCACCTTGCTCCCGGACCCGGGCGACAAGGACAAGCGCGACGAGATTCTGCAGCGGCTGGCAGGAACGGTCGTCAAGTCGGTCAAGCGCAAGAGACTGCCGTCCGGCAAGGTCGAGGAGGTGGAGTCCGAGGAGACACACGGCGGCATCCTGCACTGGGGGCGCGAGTCGGGTCCCGATCTGGCTTGGTTTCGCGCCGAGATCCGCCAGGCGTATGGCGGCCGGGCGCCGAAGGTTCTCGACCCCTTCGCCGGCGGCGGCGCCATCCCGCTGGAAGCGATGCGCCTCGGCTGTGAGGTGACCGCGGTCGACATCAACCCGGTGGCCTGGTTCATCCTCAAGTGCACGCTGGAATATCCGCAAAAGCTGGCCGGCAAGCGGCGCCGCTTGCCCGATTTCGCGCTCGCCGATGGCGAGTTCATGGCGGCCTACCTCAAAACGCTCGGGATGAAGCCGGCCGCCCTGCGGACGCACGTAGAGCTGCTGGCGAAGCGTGCGCCAGCCGATGCTCAGGGAGACTTGTTCGAGCACCAGCCGCTTGCTGCATCGCTGCTCGAAGTCGACCTCGCGTGGCACGTTCGCGCCTGGGGGCGATGGGTCCTGCGCGAGGCGAGGCGCGAACTCGCGCGCTTCTACCCAACGTACGCCGAGTTCTGCTCGCTCGTTCCCTACCGGCGCGTCGCCCTGGCGCGCGCCGAGGAAGAGCAGCTCAAGCTGGTGCCGACCAACGACGCGGGCGAGCCGCAGATCGAGCTGTTGAATGCCGGTTTCGACCAGAAGACCTACCTCGATAACGACAGCAACCCACGCTGGATCGCCAAGCCAACGGTCGCCTACCTCTGGGCGCGCACCGTCAGTTGCAAAGCCTGCCGTGCCACGGTGCCGTTGCTGAAAACCCGCTGGCTCGCGAAGAAGGACAACAAGCGTGTCGTGTTGGCGATGGAACCGAACCCCGACCGCACGGGTGTAGTGTTTTCCATCGACGGCAAGGCGGAAGCGCAGGGTGGAACGTCTGCCCAGCGGCGCGAGTACGACCAGCGGCTGGGTGCCGGGACGATGAGCCGCTCAGGCGCGGCGTGCCCGTGCTGCGGGACGATCATGACGATGGAGGACATTCGCATCGAGGCGCGCGCTGGCAGGCTGGGTGCGGTGATGACCGCGGTGGTCATAGATGCCCCTGGCGGCAAGGAGTACCGCTTGCCCACTGCGCGCGAGATTGAGGCAGCGCGAGACGCGGACGGGCAACTGGAGCGAGTGTTTGCGGAAGTGCCGCACGGATTGCCTACTGAGCCACTTGCAGCGACAGATGCGCTTGGCTTTCGCGTGCCCCTTTATGGCCTCAACCAATGGCACAAGCTGTTTACCCAGCGACAGTTGCTCGGCCTGGCAGGTCTGCTGAAAGCGACCCGCCGTTTGCCGGGAGAACTGCTGGCGCAGGGCTACCCTGAGGTTCAGGCGGAGTCGATCGCGGCTCTGGCCGCTACCGTTGTCGACCGCATCGCCGACCGCGGAAGTGCGCTGTGCTCCTGGACGGTGGGATACGACCAGATCAGGAATACTTTCGTGCGTTTCGCGCTGCCGATGAACTGGGATTTCGCCGAGACCTCGGTCCTGGCAGACGCCTCAGGCGGGTACCCGGGCGGTGTCGAGTGGCTGGCGCGCTTCGTCGAGCATACCGCCAGCTTCGCCGGCGACGCGCCGCCAGCCAGAGTCGAGCTGGGTTCGGCAACGTGCCCCTTGCACGGCGATTTCGACCTTGTGGTAACCGACCCACCGTACTACGACGCGATTCCGTATTCGGATCTGATGGACTTCTTCTACGTCTGGCTGCGGCGAACGCTGGCTGGGCTATCTCCCGCACTGGACCGGGGATTCGCTGCGCCGCTCGCGCCGAAATGGGATCACCAGGCGAACGACGGCGAACTGATCGACGATGCGTCCCGTTTTGGCGGCGACCGCGAGGCATCGAAACGCAACTATGAAGCCGGAATGGCCCGGGCATTCGCCGGATGTTTCGCCGCGCTCCGGCCGCAAGGTCGCCTGGTCATCGTCTTCGCCCACAAGCACCCCGACGCGTGGGAAACGCTGGTCAGTGCGATCGTCAAAGCCGGCTTCGTGGTTGACGGCAGTTGGCCGATCCAGACCGAACGCGAAGCGCGTACGCGCTCGCTATCGTCGGCCGCGTTGTCGTCCTCGGTGTGGCTGGTCTGCCGGAAACGCGACCCGGCCGTCCCCGCCGGCTGGGACGCCCCGGTGCTCAAGGAAATGCAGGCGTGCATCGTCAGCAGACTGCGCGACTTCTGGGATGCCGGCATTCGCGGTCCCGATTTCGTATGGGCGGCGACCGGGCCGGCTCTCGAAGCGTACAGCCAGTATCCCGCGGTCAAGAAGGCGTCCGAGACCGGCGCGGTCATGACCGTGACCGAGTTTCTGCGCCACGTGCGCCGTATCGTCGTCGACTTCGTCGTTGGCCGTGTGCTCACGTTGGGCGGCGCGCTTGCCAGCGACAGCGTCGGCCTCGACGACGTGACCACCTACTACCTCCTGCACCGCAATGACTTCGGCCTGAAGGACGCCGCTGCCGGGGCCTGCATCCTGTACGCGGTCTCGTGCAATCTTTCCGAACGGCAGTTGGCCGATCAGTACGAGATTCTCTGCCGTGGCAAGGCAGCAGACGCACAGGCCGCAGACGAGAGGATGGCGGCGGGCGAGACGGGCGAGAGTGGCGAGGAAGAGGAGACGAGCGGCGGTGGCGGCACGTTCCGCCTGCGCGCATGGGCGCAGCGCAAGCACCGCATGCTGGGTGCGGACGGCGACGGCGGTCGCACGGCGCCGCTGATCGACCAGGTACACAAGTTGATGCACCTGTGGAAAGGCGGCGACGTCACCAAGGTCGACGCTTACCTCGACGCGCGCGGGCTGCGCCGGAGCGCGGTCTTTGCGCAGTTGCTGCAAGCCTTGATCGAACTGGCGACACAAGGCGACGAGGAACGCTCGCTTCTGGAAAGTCTCTCGAATCACGTGCGCGGCCGCAGCGCAGCGGCACACGATGAGTTGCCGCTTGCGCGGCACGACGCACCCCGGACATAGGAAAGAAGGAACTGCAGATGGCCAAGATCAGCGCCAAGCCCTGGCACAAGGTGGTCGACTTGCGGCCGGATATCCGTAACGGCGAACTCTCGCAGAAGGAGTTCGCGGCTGACCTCTACGACGTGATGATGGGGCAGAAGCGGTCGGTCTACCACGATCCGCAGGAATTCTTTGCGCTGACCTATCCGACCGCCAGGCTGCGCGATCTGGCGCGTGACGTGGTTCTGCGGCTCGCCGGGAAGTCGGAGAAGGCCGTCCGCCAGCTTCAACTGACCTACGGTGGCGGCAAGACGCATGCGCTGATCACGCTCGTACACCTTGTCGCCGCGCCGGACGATCTGCCCGGGCTGCCAGCGGTCGAGGAGTTCGTCACGCACATCGGCATGCGGCCGCCCAGGGCGCGCATTGCCGCGCTCGCCTTCGACCGGCTCGATCTCGAGACCGGTATCGAGGTCAGGGCGCCGGACGGTGCGCTGCGCCGCTGCCGGATGCCGTGGACGGCCCTGGCGTGGCAGTTGGGCGGCCGCAGCGGATTGAAGGTTCTCGGTAAGGACGATGGCGAGCGGGACACGGCGCCCGCGACGAACGTTCTCGAGGAACTGCTTGCGCTGCCGGCGAGGGATGGCCTGGCGAGCTTGCTGCTGCTCGACGAGGCGCTGATGTGGGCGCGGCAGGCGGTTGGCATGCACGCCGACTGGCTGGGCAAGGCGACGTACTTCTTCCAGTGTCTGACGCAGGCGGCTGGGCGCGTCCCTGGCTGCGCGCTGGTCGCCTCGCTGCTCGCATCCGACCCGGCGCGCAGCGACGAGCTTGGCAAGAAGATCGAGAAGGCGCTCTACGAGGTGTTCCAGCGCGTCGCGGACGCCGGCGTGCAGCCGGTGGAAAGGCAGGATGTCGCCGAGGTGCTGCGTCGGCGGCTGCTTACCCCGGCCAGCTACACCAGCCGCGGCCAGTGGAAGCAGCAGGTGGTGAGTGCGCTCAACGGCATCTGTGCGCTCGACGAGCAGACGAGAAAGAGCCGTTCGCAGGCGGAGGAGCGCTATCTGAACAGCTTTCCCTTTCACCCGGACCTTACCGATGTGTTCTTTGAAAAGTGGACGATGCTGGAGGGCTTCCAGCGCACGCGTGGTGTTCTGCGGACTTTTGCGCTCGCGCTGCGTGAGGCCGAGAAATGGGCCGATCCGTCGCCCATGATCGGTCCAGCGGTCTTGCTCTGCGCACCGGCGGAGCGGGCGCTGACCGACGCGACACGCGAGCTGGCGACGATTGCTCGCATCGAGCAATACGACGGCAGGCGGCAGGACTGGCAGGCGATCCTGGAAGGCGAACTGACGAAAGCGCGACAGATCCAGGAGGAGGGTTTCGGGCTCGGCTTGCGCGAGATCGAGCAGGCGGTTGTCGCCACCTTCCTGCACTCGCAGCCGATCGGCCAGAGGGCGCAAACGCGCGAGTTGTTGATCATGCTCGGCGCCAACGGCGCCGACAGCATCGATCTTGCCAAGGGGCTGGCGCGCTGGGCCGAGGTCTCGTGGTACCTCGACGATACCTGCACGGCGGAGAAGGACGGGAATCTGCCGAAGGTCTGGCGTCTGGGCTCGCGGCCGAACCTCAAGCAGATGCACGACGACGCCCGGCAGCACATCCTGCCCACCGTGCTGGACGATGTGTTGGCGCGCGAGATCGCTCAGACCCGGTGTTTGACCGAGGGTGCGCGCGCCATGGGCGCGATCGTTCACCTGCTGCCGTCGCGGCCGGCGGAGATCGACGACGACGGTGAATTCCATTACGCGGTGCTCGGTCCACGCGCGGCTTGCGAGTCGGGTAAGCCGAGCGCCGAGGCGAAGCGCTTCATCGACGAGACGACGGCGGCCGACCGACCGCGCGCCACCAACCGCAACGCAATTGTCCTTGCCGTTCCGTCCCGGGAGGGAATCGAGCTTGCGCGCGAAAAAGTCCGCGACATGCTCGGCTGGGAAAAGGTCCGCGAACTGCTGAGAAGCCGCGATGACGTCGATACCGTCCGCTTCACGCAGCTCGAAGCCAACCTGCGTGTGGCGCGCGGTGAAATGACCTCGCAAGTGATCATGGCCTACTCGGTCATCCTGACGGTGAACGAGGCGAACGAGGTTGCGGCGTTTCGCCTGTCCACCGACAATCAGCCGCTGTTCACCAGAATCGTCAACGACCGGCACGCGCGCATCGAGAGTACCGCGGTCAATGCCGATGCGCTGTTGCCCGGTGGGCCGTATGACCTCTGGCGGGCGGGCGAGAGATCGCGCTACGTGAAGGATCTGGTCGGTGCTTTCGCGGCCACTGCGCGACTGCCCAAGATGCTGAATCGCGGGGCAATCCTCGACACCTTGCTGCTTGGTTGCGAGGCTGGCAACTTCGTCCTGCAGGTAACGCGCGCCGACCGGTCGGTGCGTACGTTCTGGAAGGCGCGTCCCGATGAGGTGGCCTTGCGCGAGCCGTCACTCGAGGTCGTACTTTCGGGTACCGCCACGCTGACCGAAATCGAACCCGCCCTGCTGGCGCCGGGAACCCTCCCTGGCCTGTGGAAGGCGGACAGTGACAACATCACGCTGGGCGATGTTGCCACGTACTTCTCCGGCAAGCATTCCGTGCCGGTCGACAAGGGCGGCTACACGGAGCCGTTGGCGATTCCTGGCGCAGCGCTGAAGGTGATCAAGGACGCGGTGGCGGCGGCCGTCAGGGCAGCTCGCGTGTGGCTGCTGAACGGGCCGATCAGCGTCTGGGGAGACGACGTTCCGGCGGGCTTTCTGACCGCCGAGGCGCTGCTGTTGCCGCCGCCGATAGCCGCGCTGTCGACCGCCGATCTCTTGCCGACCAGTCTGCCGGCGGCGTGGACGGAGCCAGTGGCCAGTGCGCATCTGATCCATGCCTCGCTCTCGCACAAGCGCGGCAGAGTGCTGCCGTGGCCGCTCGTGCGGCAGGCGCTCGACGAGGCTTTCCGCCTGGGCGTTTTCGAGCGCACGGCCGATTCACATGACTGGCCAACCGACTTCGGCGGCGCAGCCGGGGTGAAAATGGTCGTTCGCTGGCAGTCCAGCGAACCGCCCGCGAAGCAGGCTTACCGGGCAAGGCAGCTCACCACCGAGCTTCGTCCGAGCGAGATCCAGGATCTCGCCGACCAGCTAGGCGAGCTGACGAAAGCCGCCGCAGGGCACCAACTGCGCTTCTCGCTGCACATTCTGGTCGGAACCGACAAGGCGCTGCCCGATGAAGTATCGACCGAGATGAACAGGATACTTGGCGGGATCAAGCAGGGAATGCGGCTGGAGTAGTCAGGCGCGGA
>NZ_JAVMKF010000142.1:21399-26868 GCF_031732815.1 Accumulibacter sp.
ACAGGATACTTGGCGGGATCAAGCAGGGAATGCGGCTGGAGTAGTCAGGCGCGGATCGCGCGCCTGCGAGTCGGCGTATGACGCAACAATCTGGGGTTGATGTAGCGAGGATGCTGGTTGTCGCGGTCGGCGTGCCACAAGCCGCCCATGACAACGAACGCAAGGCTAATCGCGCACGCAGTCGGGAAGAACGGGGGGAAACGGCCGGAAAAACCGGTGAAACGAGGAAAGCCAGCCGCTTCATAGCGCTCTGTGAGACTTGCTTGGCTGGTGTCCAGGGATCAGCCCGACACGCTGCCAGGCAAAGAAGCCCGGCCCCTTGATCAGCATCAGGATGCCAGTTCCGATTTCGCCAATGCCAATCAGAATGGCCACGAAACCCGTGTGTTCGGATGTGGAATAGCCCTCGCTGCTATCGCGAGTGGGGCTGTTGGAGGAGTCGCCCCACAGTCGAATGGTCAGCGTAGCTTGCTGCGTGAAGATGGTCCGGATACCGGCAATGATGATGGCCACGCCAAGAACATAGGCAAAGACATGAGCAAAAGATTGCATGGGGCCTCGGATGTGGCTGCTGGGCAGCGTCATTGATCGGATGGGGATCGGATGGGGATCGGATGGCGTTTGCCCTCCCTCTGCGCTGAAAGCGCCTGTTCCAATCGCCGGCATTTGCTTGGTCGGCCAGGGCTGCTGGGAATCAGCACTTGGACGGTGGGTGCATTGCGATTGTAGGCGTCTGGCGTTTCGGGTCAAGCCTTGGCCTGGGCGCCGGCCGCTCAGGCGGCCCGGCGGCAAGGGGTCGGGTGATGGACGCGTTCGCTCGACGGCGGATTGTTTGCCAGCTTGTCCGCTGGGCGGCGTGGGCGGGCGAGTAGCTCGCCCGAGCAGTTCGGGCATTTCCCGCCGAGAACGCCGTCGGCGCAGGTGGCGCAGAAAGTGCACTCGAACGAACAGATGCGCGCTTCCGTAGAGTCGGGCGGCAGGTCCTTGTCGCAGCATTCGCAGTTTGGTCTGAGTTCCAGCATGGGTACCTCCAGCAGGGCGGTGTTCTGGTCGGGAACGATGGGGAAACGGTGGGAAAGACGGGAACGAGGGAAAGGATGATCAAGATACCCAGGATGCCTGATATGGAAAAGGCGACTGCGCGGTGGCGCATCGCCGCAACGGGCTGGCCAAGGGTCGCCGCCTGGCCTGCGCGCTAGCACGCGCAGGATAGGCCGAGACCGGCGGCTGGGCAAGGTGGGGGGGAGGAAATGCGGCGGCCAGCGCGGTTCGCGCGCGCTGCCCGGCGGCCCGGCACCGCCTCGGCCAGCCCCGGGCGCGCCGGCGCGTCGGTGCGGGCTCGGCGCGAAGCTTGCAAGCGGCCGCAAAAGCCGTTGAATCGATTTTGATTCTGGTCAATCCGGCGGTACACTCGCGGCCTCACAATACGGCGCCGCCGGCCTTTGTTCTGGCCGCCCCCTCCTCGCAATGCTTGAAGCCCTCAATCTGGAATGTGTCCGTGGCGACCGCCGCCTGTTTGCGGACCTCAGCTTCCGTCTGGCCGGGGGCGAAATGCTTTATCTGCAGGGCGCGAACGGCTCCGGCAAGACGAGCCTGCTGCGCATGCTGTGCGCGCTGACGCCGGTGGCGAGCGGCGAAATTCGCTGGTGCGGGCAGCCGATCAGCCGGCTGGGCGACGAGTTCCGCAGCGTCCTGTGCTATCTCGGACACCAGAACGCGATCAAGGACGAACTGACGCCGCTGGAGAACCTGCTGACGGCAGCGCGGCTGGCGCAGGAGCCGCTCAGCGAGGACGCCGCGCTCGCCGCGCTCGAACGCGTCGGCCTGCAGGGGCGCGTCGATCTCGCCTGCCGCTATCTGTCGCAGGGGCAGAAGCGGCGCGCCGCGCTGGCCCGCCTGGTGTACGAGAGGCGCGCGCTGTGGGTGCTCGACGAGCCCTACGTGGCCCTCGACAAGGCGGCCGTCGACCTGGTCGCCGGGCTGATCGGCGCGCATCTGCAACGCGGCGGGCTGGCCGTGCTGACCACGCATCAGGCGGTGACGGTGGCTGCCGGCGCGGTGCGCGAAGTCTGGCTGGGCGGCTTGGCGGTGAGCTCGGCGGGTGCTGCGAGGGCGTCATGCTGAGCGTGATCGGCGCCGTCGTCGGGCGCGATCTGCGTCTGGCGCTGCGGCGGCAGGCCGACATCGCCGCCGCCGTCTTCTTCTTCATCATCGTCGTCAGCCTGTTTCCGCTCGGCGTTGGCCCGGAACCCGATCAACTGCGCCGGCTGGCGCCGGGTGTGCTGTGGGTTGCCGCGCTGCTCGCGACGATGCTCTCGCTGCCGCGTCTGTTCGCCGACGATCATCGTGATGGCACGCTCGAACAACTCGCGCTGGCGCCGCACCCGCTCGGCCTGATCGTCATCGGCAAGGTCGTCGCGCATTGGCTGGTCGCCGGCCTGCCGCTCGTTCTGCTCGCACCGGTGCTCGGCATCCAGTTCGATCTGGCGCACGACGCGCTGGTCGTCCTGACCTTGTCGCTGCTCATCGGGACGCCGGCGCTGTCCGGCATCGGTGCGATCGGCGCCGCGCTGACGCTCGGCCTGCGCGGTGGCGGCGTGCTCTTGTCACTGCTCGTCCTGCCGCTGTACATTCCGGTGCTGATCTTCGGCGCTGGCGCGGTAGACGCGACGGTCAGCGGGCTTGGCCCGCAAGCCCATCTGTCGCTGCTCGGCGCCTTGACGCTGGGCGGTGTCTTTTTTGCTCCCTGGCCGACTGCCGCTGCGCTGCGCGTGGCCCTCGAATGAACACCGACGCAAGACCCTGTACGCGATGAGCAAGCAATCGATCAACTGGTACAAGTATGCCAGTCCGCAAACCTTCTACCCGCTGGCCGGGAAGATGATCCCGTGGTTCTGGCTGCTGGCGGCGATCTTTGGCGTTGCCGGACTGACGGCAGGTTTTCTGCTCGCGCCGATGGACGAGCAGCAGGGTGAGGGCTACCGGATCATCTTCCTGCACGTGCCGGCGTCGTGGATGTCGATGTTCATCTATCTCGTGATGGCCTTCTGGGCGGCGCTGGGCCTGGCCTTCAACACCCGTCTGTCGGGCATGATGGCCTCGGCGTTGGCGCCGACCGGCGCGCTCTTCGCCTTTCTGTCGCTGTGGACGGGTGCGCTCTGGGGCAAGCCGATGTGGGGCACCTGGTGGGTGTGGGACGCGCGCCTGACTTCGGAACTGATCCTGCTCTTTCTGTACATCGGCTTCATCGCGCTGCAGGCGGCGATCGACGATCCGCGCCGGGCCGACAAGGCGGGCGCCATTCTTGCCCTGGTCGGCGTGGTCAACATTCCGATCATCTATTTCTCGGTCAAGTGGTGGAATACGCTGCACCAGGGTGCTTCGGTCAGCCTGACGCGGGCGCCGAGCATGGCGGCGATGATGCTTTGGGGAATGCTGCTCTGCGCGCTGGCCTGCTGGATGTACAGCATCGCGGTCGCCTTGATGCGCGTGCGCACGATCATGCTCGAGCGCGAGCGGCATACCGAATGGGTGCGCGCGCTGCTCGGCGATACGGAGTAGGGGAGGAGGGGAACAATGCACTGGAACAGCCTGGCCGAATTCCTCGCCATGGGCAAGCACGGTCTGTACGTCTGGGGGTCGGTGCTGGTCATGGCGGGCGTCATGCTGGCGGAACCGATGCTCATCCGGCGCAGTCGGAGGAGACTCGTCGAACGTCTGCGCCGCCAGTATCGCGCCGAGCGCAGTGAGGCCAGGGCCGTCAGTCCTTCGTCTTCATCCGGGAGTTCCGCTTGAAACCTCGTCACAAACGCTTCGCGCTGATCGTCGGCGGACTGGCCATTCTCGCCCTGGTCGCCACGCTGGTGCTCAATGCCTTCCAGAGCAATCTGGTCTTTTTCTTTTCGCCGACGCAGGTGGCTGCCGGTGAAGCGCCGAAAGGCAAGAGCTTCCGGATTGGCGGCATGGTCAAGGAGGGCTCGCTGCAGCGCTCGGCCGACGGTGTCACGCTGCGTTTCGTCGTCACCGATACCGACAAGGAAATGACCGTTGCCTACAAGGGCATCCTGCCCGACCTCTTCCGCGAGGGCAAGGGCGTCGTCGCGCAGGGCAAGTTGGACGACGACGGGGTTTTCGTTGCTGGCGAAGTGCTTGCCAAGCACGACGAGAACTATATGCCGCCGGAAGCGGCCAAGGCGGTCGGCGACGCGCACGAACGCGCCGCGGCCAATCGGGCGGCTGCCGATGCTGCCGCGCGCACCCTCAAGCCCTAAGGCGGACGACCCTCATGATTCCCGAACTCGGCAATTTCGCGCTCATCCTTGCCCTTTGCGTGGCGCTCGTGCAGGGCACGCTGCCTCTGTTCGGCGCGCATCTGCAGCGGCCGGCGTGGATTGCGCTCGCTCGCCCGGCGACGCTGGCGCACGCCTTGCTGCTCGTCGGCGCCTTCGCCTGCCTGACCACGGCTTTCGTTCAAAATGACTTTTCAGTCATTTACGTGGCGCAACACTCGAATACGCTGCTGCCACTGCAATACCGGGTGGCCGCGGTGTGGGGCGGACACGAGGGCTCGCTGCTCCTCTGGGTGCTCATGCTGGCGCTCTGGATGCTTGCCGTCGCCCTGCTCTCGCAACAACTGCCCGAGCACATGGCGGCGCGCGTGCTCAGCGTGCTCGGCCTGGTCAGCGCCGGTTTCCTGCTTTTCATCCTGTTGACCTCGAACCCCTTCGAGCGCGTCCTGCCGGCGGTCGAGGAGGGGCGCGACCTCAATCCTCTGCTGCAGGACCCCGGGCTGATTTTCCATCCGCCGATGCTGTACATGGGCTACGTCGGTTTCTCGGTGGCGTTCGCCTTCGCCATCGCCGCGCTGCTCTCGGGTCAGCTCGACGCGGCCTGGGCGCGCTGGTCGCGCCCGTGGACGACCGCTGCCTGGGCCTGCCTGACCTTGGGCATTGCGCTCGGTTCGTGGTGGGCGTATTACGAACTCGGCTGGGGCGGCTGGTGGTTCTGGGACCCGGTCGAGAACGCGTCTTTCATGCCCTGGCTGGTCGGTACGGCGCTCGTCCATTCGCTGGCGGTGACCGAAAAGCGCGGCAGCTTCAAGAACTGGACGGTGCTGCTGGCGATCTCGGCTTTCTCGCTGTCGCTGCTCGGCACCTTCCTGGTCCGCTCGGGTGTGCTGACCTCGGTGCACGCCTTTGCCACCGATCCGCGGCGCGGCATCTTCATCCTCCTCTTTCTCTGCACGGTGATCGGCAGTTCGCTGGCGCTCTTCGCCTGGCGCGCGCCCAAGGTCGGCCTCGGCGGGCGCTTTGCTCTGCTCTCGCGCGAGTCGCTGCTGCTCACCAACAACGTTCTGCTCGTCGTCGCCTGCGCTTCGGTTCTGCTGGGTACGCTCTACCCGCTGCTGATCGACGCGCTCGGCGCTGGCAAGCTGTCGGTCGGCCCGCCTTATTTCGACGCCGTCTTCGT
>NZ_JAVMKF010000143.1:0-4689 GCF_031732815.1 Accumulibacter sp.
TCGTGGACTGGTTCGATTCGCTGCGCAAGAGTTCCGGGTTCCGTCTCGACCAGTATTTTGACATCGTTCGTCAGCTCGACGACGCGGCGCAGCCGCATCTGCGCCGGCTGGCGCGCGACTATTTGGCGAAGCAGCCGCTGTCCAAGCTGGAGGAGGATCGTCTGTGGGCGACAAATTCCGGCTATTGGCAGTTGGTTGCCGGTCTCTATGTCGGATGCGTCGAACAGAGCCGAATCGATTCCAAGGGGAAAGGCGCAGAAGCGTTCAAGGCTTCCTTGCCGCTTGCCATGGCGCGTGCGCAAGCGGCGTACTACATGCAGATCAAGTGGCTGTCCTATCGCTATGGCCCGGTAGACCTGGACGTCTGGCGGCGGCTAGGGCAGATCTACCTGGAAGCCGAAGCGAACGGCCACGCGCAAAAGCCGCTGCAGCTTTATCCGTCGCAACGCGGGCTGATCAGCACCGGTCAGCTGTACCTGCACGCGATCGTCTTCTTTGCCTCTTCGATGGACAGTCTGGCACCTGCCCAGATCGAATTGGCCGACCGTCTGATTACCCACTTCCTGCCGAACTTCGTTCTCTCTACCGATTGCCGCAAGGACAGTGTGTATTGGCTTGACGCGGCGGCCGACTCTTTGCCGACCCGTCTGGCTCGCCACCCGGGAAATGCGCGACCCGGCTTGCGCTTCTTCACAGCGGGAGCCGCGCTGAAGTCGCTTGATGACCTGATGCACAAGGTGGAGCGGGGCGAACTGCCGGCCGATCTCGATCTCGGGGGCGAATACCCGGCGCGTGCCGTCCTCTCCGTACTGCGTCATCTGCACATCTACTGGGCAGCACAGCCGCCACGCAGGCGACACAAGCGGCATGCGGTGAAGACGCGGATGTCGGTGTTCACCGGTTTCGAGGACTGTTATGCTGTGGGTCTGGCGCCGGCTGCTGCATTGACCGAGAAAGCGGCTACGATCGAGAGCTGGGTCGTCGAGAACGTCAGTGTCGGCGGTTTTCAGGCGTGCTTTGCCGACAACTCGGGCGGCTCGGCGCGTCTGGGCAGGCTCTTGGTTGGCCGGGCGGACGGCAGCGCGACCTGGTTGCTTGGTGTCGCGCGGCGTTTCAATCGATTGCCCGGAGCGCGCGCCAGTCTGGGCGTCCAGTTGCTTTCCAATCAGGCGTTGAGTATCCGGCTGCAGCCGCGGCGCAGCGGCTTTTCGGCCGCTACCGCGATTCCGGGCATCTGGTTGCCGGTCGACGGGGAGCTCGCCGTGACGCGCATCGTCTTGCCGCTGGGCAGCTTCAACGTGCGCGAGAACCTGGAGTTCGTGCATGGCGGCTCGGTCCACCGACTGCTGCCGGTTGAACTGGAAGAAAGCGGCGCAGACTACGAAATCGCCCGCTTCAACGACGAGTCGAGCTAGGTAGCAGTGGCCTGGCGCCGGGTCAATGCTTGGTGCCACGCACGGCGGATTTTGGCCGGAAGGCCTTGACCACCTGGTCGACGGTTTCGACGAACGGGCCGCCGATCAGATCGAGGCAGTAGGGAACGGCAGCAAAAATGCCCTCGACCATGATGCGCCCATCGTCTGCCCGCACGCCTTCGAGCGTTTCCCGGATTGCCTTGGGCTGCCCGGGCAGGTTGATGATCAGCGCCTGACCGCGAACTACCGCGACTTGCCGTGAGAGGAGCGCGGTCGGCACGAAATAGCGGCTGATTCGCCGCATTTCCTCGCCAAACCCTGGCAGGACCTTGTCGGCAACGGCCACGGTCGCCTCCGGTGTGAGGTCGCGCTTCGCCGGCCCGGTGCCGCCCGTGGTCAGCACGAGGTGGCAGCCTTGGCGATCGACGAGGTCGACCAACACTTGTTCGATCGCCGGACGATCGTCGGGAATCAGGTGTCGCGTGCAGCGCCACGGGCTGGCCAGGGCGCTGGCCAGCCACGTTTCGAGGGCCGGAAGTCCCTCATCCGGGTATACCCCCTGTGATGCCCGGTCACTGATCGATACAAGTCCGATCAGCAATTCACCGTTGCTCGTCGTGTTCGTCATTCGCGGTCTCCAGGTCAGCGGGCGCCAGTTCCCGCAACTCGCGGTAAAGGGCCCGGAAGCTGCGCGGTGGCTTGTCCTGCGCCTGTTCGAGCAGGGCAGAACGGCGCAGCGAACGCAAGCGCTGCAGGTCGAGCGCCGGGAACTCGTTGGCCATGCGTTGCAGCGTCCGCTCGTCGGCCAGAATGTCGGCGCGCAGTTGTTCAATTCGCTGCTGGCGTGCGACTTCCGAGGCCGCTTCACCGCGCACGACGGCAAGCGCCTGGCGCAGCGGTTCGGCATCGACCTGCCGCATCAGGCGACCAATGAACTGCATCTGGCGTCGCCGGGCGTCATTGTGTCGTTGCATTCCGCGTGCCGCGTCAACAGCAGCACGCAGGTCTTCCGGCAGTGGCATGCGCTGCAAGCGCTCGGCCGACAGGTCAACGAGCTGTTCACCGAGCGCCTGCAGATCCTCCATCATCCGCTTGCGGCGTGTCTTCGACAGCGGGACTGGGTCTTGTTCGCGCGCATTCATCGGCGTGCTTGCCTCTCTTAGCTGGCCGGAGGCAAGCCTGACGGCAGGATGCGAGGCGCTAGCGCTCCGGGGGAACTGCTATGATAACGGCTTTCTCCGCCGGCCAACGATCTCATGTCCGATGCCAATACGGCCGCTGGCCGCCAGTCGCGTTTCAGCTACCCCTTCGCAACGCTGCAGGAACTTGCCCGTGACGTTCTCGCCTACGCCGAGCGGCAGGGAGCAAGCGCTTGCGAGGTTGACGTTTCGGACGGTTTCGGACAGTCGGTCACTGTCCGCTGCGGTTCCGTCGAAACGATCGAGTTCAACCGCGACAAGGCGATTTCGCTGAGCGTGTATCTCGGGCAGCGCAAGGGTCAGGCGAGCACCTCGGTATTTTCTACGACGGCGCTGCGCGAAACGGTAGACGCCGCGCTCAGCATTGCCCGCTTCACTGCCCCCGATCCTTGCGCCGGTCTGCCTGAACGCGAGCTGCTGGCCATGGATTGCGCTCGCCTGCCATCGCTCGACCTCCATCATCCGTGGTCGCTTTCGGTCGAAGGCGCAGTCGAACTCGCGCAGCGCTGCGAGCAGGCAGCCTTCGCCTGCAGCCCGCAGATCAGCAATTCGGAAGGTGCTACGGTGTCGATCCAGGAAGGCCAGTTCGTCTCAGCCAACAGTCTGGGCTTCATTGGCGGTTTTCCGACGTCCCGGCATTATCTGGCGTGTTCGGTCATCGCTGGCAAGAGCGAACAGATGCAGCGTGACGAGTGGTTCGCCATCGCACGCGAGGCGCAGGCAATCGGATCTCCCGAAGCAATCGGGGAACAGGCCGCGCGGCGTGCGGTGGCTCGCCTCGGCGCACGCAAGATCAGAACCTGCCGCGTACCAGTCCTTTTCGAGGCGCCGCTGGCATCTTCGCTGATCGGCCACTTCGTGCATGCGGCGAGCGGCGGAAGCCTGTATCGCAAAACATCGTTTCTGGTCGACCGGCTGGGCAAACGCGTCTTTTCCCGCAAGGTACAGATCAGCGAGCGGCCGCATCTGGCGAAAGCGCTGGCCAGCACGTATTTCGACAGCGATGGTGTGGCAACGCGCGAGCGCGAAGTGGTCGAGGGTGGACGGCTGCAGGGCTATTTCCTGAGCGCCTACAGTGGGCGCAAGCTGGGTCTGCCGACTACCGGCAACGCCGGCGGTTGCCATAACCTCATCGTACGATCAGGAAAGCGCGACTTCCATGGCTTGCTCAAGAAGATGAACCGCGGTCTGCTGGTGACCGATCTGCTGGGTCATGGCGTGAACTATGTGACCGGCGACTATTCGCGCGGGGCGGCTGGTTTCTGGGTCGAAAATGGCGAGATTGCCTACCCGGTGGAGGAGATCACCATTGCCGGTAACCTGACCGAGATGTTCCGGAACGTCGCGGCCGTTGGCAACGACGTGCTGATCAGAGGCTCGAAGCAGGTCGGCTCGCTCCTCATCGAACAGATGAAGGTGGCCGGCAAGTAGGCTGATACACGCTCGATCAGTCAGGCTTTCCGACCGCTTTCCTGCTTTTTTCCGCGCCATCCGACCACCGACGGGTGAGCAGACGCACCGGGTTGACGCTGGGTGAGGCTCGTGCTCAACCCCGGACAGGCCAAGACCATTATCCATACACGACTGATTTCGCTATAATCGGCGCGCAACTCGTCTACAACAACCTTAAAGGAGACAA
Source organism: Accumulibacter sp. (assembly GCF_031732815.1). Lineage (GTDB taxonomy): Bacteria > Pseudomonadota > Gammaproteobacteria > Burkholderiales > Rhodocyclaceae > Accumulibacter. The sequence continues at coordinate 4,254 of NZ_JAVMKF010000143.1, forward strand.
ATCGTGGAAAGACGTTCGTTCCTGAAAAACGCCGGCGTTGGTCTGGCGGCCGGAAGCCTGGCCATGCCGGCGATTGCCCAGAATGCTCCAACGATCAAGTGGCGCCTGGCGTCGAGCTTTCCGAAAAGCCTCGATACGATCTACGGTGGCGCCGAACACATGGCCCGCCGGGTCGCCGAGGCAACCGGCGGGAAGTTCCAGATCCAGGTCTTCGCAGGCGGCGAAATCGTTCCCGGTCCGGCCGTGTTTGACGCGGTCAAGGATGGTACAGTCGAGATGGGTCACACGGTGTCGTACTACTTCTTTGGCAAGGATCCGACCTACGCGCTGGAGACAGCCGTTCCCTTCGGAATGACCAACCGCCAGATGGATGCGTGGATCCGGCACGGCAACGGCGCCAAGCTGCTCGGCGAGTTCTTTGCCAAGTCGAACATTC
>NZ_JAVMKF010000144.1:0-4687 GCF_031732815.1 Accumulibacter sp.
ACAACACCGAGCGCCAGAAACAGGTCAGCTTCTCCAACACCTTCTTCATCATCGGTACCCGCCTGCAGACCAAGAAGGATTCCGGCATCAACGATTTCGCCGATCTCGCCGGCAAGAATGTCGTGACCACCGCCGGCACGACCTCCGAGCGCATCCTGAAGAAGATGAACGAAGAGAAGGGCATGAAGATGAACATCATCTCGGCCAAGGACCACGGCGAATCCTTCCTGACGCTGGAAACCGGCCGTGCCGTCGCCTTCATGATGGACGATGCGCTGCTCTACGGTGAAATGGCCAAGGCCAAGCGTCCGGCCGACTGGGCTGTCGTCGGTACCGCGCAGTCGAAGGAAGCGTACGGCTGCATGCTGCGCAAGGATGACCCGGGTTTCAAGAAGGTGGTCGATGGCGCCATCGCGAAGCTGCAGACCTCGGGCGATATCGACAAGATCTACGCCAAGTGGTTCATGAACCCGGTGCCGCCTAAGGGCCTTAACCTCAACATGCCGATGTCGGATGACATGAAGGCGCTGCATAAGGCACCCAACGACAAGGCCTACGAGTAATTTCATTCCGTCCCCGGCGCGCGGCTGACTTTGTCGACTGCGCCTTGCCGTGCTGTTCGCACTGCCTGCGGCTGGTCTTCGCGTCAGCCACGCGCCGTGAACGGAATGCCGTAGCCCCGTTTTACCGTGCTGCACCCGTGCAGCACTCCCGCAACTTTTCTGCTGACTAAACCATGGCCTATAACTGGAACTGGGAAGTCTTCCTGCAGCCGTCCGCCACCGGCGACGATACCTATCTGGGCTGGTTGATCACCGGCTTCAAGTGGACGGTGTCGCTGTCGCTGTCGGCCTGGGTGATCGCACTCGTCGTCGGGTCGATCATCGGTGTGCTGCGCACGGTGCCGAACCGATGGCTATCGGGATTCGCCACCGCCTGGGTCGAACTCTTCCGCAATATCCCGCTGCTCGTGCAGCTCTTCATCTGGTATTTCGTGCTGCCCGAGTTGCTGCCGCAAGGCCTCGGCAACGCCATCAAGCAGAGCAATCCGCTCTGGCAGCAGTTCTTCGCGGCGATGATCTGCCTGGGGCTGTTCACGTCCGCTCGCGTCGCCGAGCAGGTCCGCTCCGGCATCGAATCGCTGCCCAAGGGGCAGAAGAACGCCGGTCTGGCCATGGGCTTCACCTTGCCGCAGGTGTATCGCCACGTGCTGATGCCGATGGCCTACCGTGTGATTTTGCCGCCGCTCACTTCGGAGTTCCTCAACATCTTCAAGAACTCGGCGGTGGCCACGACGATCGGTCTGATCGAGCTGTCGCGGCAGGCGCAGCAGCTGGTCGACTACACGGCGCAGCCCTACGAGGCGTTCATCGCGGTGACCGTGATGTATCTGCTGATCAACGTGACGGTGATGTTCCTCATGCGTCGTCTGGAAGAGAAGGTCCGCGTGCCGGGCTTCATCGGGGGGAAATGAGCCATGTACGAATTTGACTGGACTTCCATTCCCGGGGCCATTCCGCTGCTGGCCAAGGGCCTGCTGGTCACGCTGGAGGTGACGATCACCGCCATCGTCGTCGGCATCGTCTGGGGCACTATCCTCGCGGTTGCCCGCCTGAGCAGCAATCCCGTAGTCGCCAAGCTTGCCGCGGGCTACGTCAACCTGTTCCGCTCGGTGCCGCTGGTGATGGTGATCCTGTGGTTCTACCTGATCGTGCCGCAGGGCTTGAAGGCGATCTTCGGCAACGACATCGGTGACATCCGGCTGACGTCTGCCCTGGTGGCCTTTGCGCTGTTCGAGGCGGCCTACTACTCGGAAATCATCCGGGCGGGTATCCAGAGCGTGCCCAAGGGGCAGGTCGGTGCCGGCCTTGCACTCGGCTTCACGCCGGGGCAGACGATGCGCCTGATCGTGCTGCCGCAGGCCTTCCGCAATATGACGCCGCTCTTGCTGACGCAGGCCATCATCCTCTTCCAGGATACGTCGCTGGTGTATGTGATCGGTCTCTCCGACTTTTTCGGCACCGCCTACAAGGTGGGCGACCGCGATGGCCGTCTGGTTGAGTTGCTGCTCTTCGCCGGCCTGATCTATTTTGTCATCTGCTTCTCCGCCTCGCAGCTGGTGAAGCGTCTGCAAGCGAGGTTCGTGAAATGATCGAAATCAAGAACGTTTCCAAGTGGTACGGTCAGTTCCAGGTACTGACCGACTGCACCACCCATGTGAACAAGGGCGAGGTCGTGGTTGTCTGCGGCCCGTCCGGTTCGGGAAAGTCGACGCTGATCAAGTGCGTCAATGCACTGGAGCCTTTCCAGTCCGGAGAGATCATCGTCAATGGCACCTCGGTCGGCGATCCGAAGACCAACCTGCCGAAGCTGCGCTCGCATGTCGGCATGGTGTTCCAGCACTTCGAGCTTTTCCCGCATCTGACCATTACCGAGAACCTGACGATCGCGCAGGAGAAGGTGCTCGGCCGCTCGAAGGACGAGGCACGTGACAAGGGCCTCAAGCTGCTCGATCGCGTCGGCCTCAAGGCGCATGCGCACAAGCACCCGGGCCAGCTCTCCGGCGGCCAGCAGCAGCGCGTGGCGATCGCCCGTGCGCTGGCGATGGACCCGATCTGCATGCTGTTCGACGAGCCGACCTCGGCCCTCGATCCGGAGATGATCAACGAGGTTCTCGACGTCATGGTCGAGCTGGCGCAGGAAGGCATGACCATGATGTGCGTGACGCACGAGATGGGCTTCGCCAAGACCGTCGCGCATCGCGTCATCTTCATGGACCACGGCCTGATCGTCGAGGATGCAACGAAGGACGACTTCTTCGGCAAGCCGCGCTCCGACCGGGCGCAGCAGTTCCTCGCCAAGATCCTGCATCACTGATCGCAGCAACCGGCCCGCTTCGGTGGGCCGGTGTCTTCCCCTGAACACTTTTGCAGCATGCGCATCCAGACGCAGGGGAGCGCTCATTCAAAAATTACGAAGGAGACAGCCATGAATACCCGAATTGAGCACGACCTGCTCGGCGACGCACCGGTACCTGCACAGGCCTACTGGGGCGTGCACACGCTGCGCGCGATCGAGAACTATCCGATCACCGGCAAGCCCATCGGCAGCTATCCGGAACTGGTGCGGGCGCTGGCGCTGATCAAGCAGGCTGCCGCGCTGGCGCACAAGGAACTGGGCCAGCTCGACGCGACGCGCGCCGACGCCATCGTCGCCGCCTGCCAGGAAGTCGCCGGCGGCAAGCTGCACGACCAGTTCGTCGTCGACGTCATCCAGGGCGGTGCCGGCACCTCGACCAACATGAATGCCAACGAGGTGATTGCCAACCGCGCGCTCGAACTGCTCGGGCGGCAGAAGGGCGACTACGCCTACCTGCACCCGATCAACCACGTGAACATGTCGCAGAGCACCAACGACGTCTATCCGACGGCGCTGCGCGTCGCCACCTGTTTTTCCATCGGCAACCTGCTCACGGCGATGGCCGGCCTGCGCGGTGCCTTCGAGGCGAAGGCCGAGGAGTTCAAGGACATCCTCAAGATCGGCCGTACGCAATTGCAGGACGCGGTGCCGATGACGCTCGGCCAGGAGTTCTCGACCTACGCGGTGATGCTGGGCGAGGATGAGGCGCGCCTGCACGAGGCGATCGCGCTGATCCGCGAGATCAACCTCGGCGCGACGGCGATCGGCACCGGCATCAACACCGACATCCGTTACGCAAAGATGGCGATCCGCCACCTTTCCCAGCTTTCCGGCCTGCCGCTGGAAGCGGCGCCGAACCTGATCGAGGCGACGCAGGACTGCGGTGCCTTCGTGCAGCTTTCCGGTGTGCTGAAGCGCATCGCCAGCAAGCTCTCGAAGACCTGCAACGACCTGCGCCTGCTTTCCAGCGGGCCGCAGGCCGGCCTCAACGAGATCCGCCTGCCGCCGCGTGCCGCCGGTTCGTCGATCATGCCGGGCAAGGTGAATCCGGTGATTCCGGAAGTGGTGAACCAGATCGCCTTCGAGGTGATCGGCAACGACGTGACGATCACCATGGCCGCCGAGGGTGGGCAACTGCAGCTGAATGCCTTCGAGCCGATCATCGCGCACAGCCTGTTCAAGAGCGTCGAGCACCTCGCCGCCGGTTGCCGCACGCTGACGCAGCATTGCGTCGTCGGCATCACGGCCAACAGGGAACTGCTGGCCGAACGCGTGCGCACGTCGGCCGGGCTGGCGACGGCACTCAATCCGTACGTCGGTTACGAGAATGCCACGCGCGTCGCCCAGGAAGCCTTGCGCACCGGGCGCGGCGTCGCCGAGCTGGTCGAGGAGATGGGGCTGATGTCGCGCGAGGAACTCGATCAGGTGCTGCGCCCGGAGGTGCTGACGGCGCCCCGCCAGATGGGCTGAGGCGTCGATCGGGCAGCGGGCCCGGGGGTCGGGCTGGGGCGTCCGATTGCGTACAATGAGGGTCGCTCCGTTGATCCCTTCGGTCCGCCATTGTCAATGATCCCCATTCCTGCCGCTGCAACTGATCGCCCGCGTGCTTCCCGGCGCAAGTGGCTCGACGTCGGCGCTCTGCTCCTGCTGCTGGCCGTTGCCGGCGTCGGTGGCTATCTGCTGGCGGAGCGCCAGGGTTTGCGGCAGTTGCAGCAGGAGTCGCTGCATCGCCTGGACCTGCTGGCGACGGCGATCGACAGCGAGGTGT
>NZ_JAVMKF010000145.1:0-4679 GCF_031732815.1 Accumulibacter sp.
GAATGGAAACCGTCCCGCTAACCGCCTTCCTGAAGGCGTGCGTGTAGGCGAGGCTCAGTTCGCCGCTCTTCCCGTTGCGTCAAGCGGCCCCGATGCTGGGTTGCTTCTCGACAACGTCGGGCGCGAGACTGTTGATGAAGGTCTGGCTGCCCGGGATCGGTTGCGTTGCCGAGCTGTAGCCGCCCCGCAGTGTCCAGTCGTCGATGTCGTAGCCGACCTTCAAGGCTTTTATCTGGAATCGGGAAACCGGAAGCCTCCAGCGTACAGGTTAGGATCCTATTTCCGCGCTCGGGCGTGGAAACAACCACGCCTCCGCCTTGCCCGAGCCCCTCGCCCGAACCTTGGCGGCCAACTGGCGAGTCCTCGACCAGTGCGCCAACACGCGAAGCGGCTTCTCCGCTACGCTCTTCCAACGCCTGAACGATGATCCGATCACCGGTGCCCGGGCGGGCGAACTCGTCATCTCCTTCCGCTCCACCGAAGTCATCGACGATGCGGCGCGCGACAACCAGGCGACGAACGCCATGGAGATTCGGCATTTTGGCTGGGCGTTCGGGCAGATCGATGACATGGAGCGCTGGTACGCACAACTGCGCGCCAATGGCACCCGAGACCCGGTGAGCGCTTCACGGTCACTGGCTACAGCCTGGGCGGCCACCTTGCGACGGTGTTCAACTTCCTGCGCAAGGAGGAGGCCGAGGCGCTCGGCAGCGTCAATTCAATCGCTGCCACCTACACCTTCAACGGAGCGGGCGCCGGCGATGTCCTGCACGGCCGTCGACTGACCAACGTGATCGCCGATTTTGCCCGCCTGCGCGACAACGCCAGCGGGCTGGTGTCAGCAACGGAAGTAAATTGATACAGCGCAACGATTGAAAGTTGATACACCGAACTGAGAAGATCGGCGATTTCTTGAGGCGCCGATGATCACGAAGGAGGTGTATGTGGAAATCGAAGTGTTGAGGAAGCATGGATTGAGTCTGCGCAAGATTGCAGCCGAAGTGGGCTGTGCGGTGAATACCGTGCGTAGCCACCTGGCGCAGGGGAGCCAGCCGCGCTGCGAGCGTCAGAAGAAGCGGGTCAGCAAACTCTCGACGCATGAAACGTACCTGCGCGACCGACAGGCTGCAGCACAGCCGCAGTGGATCCCGGCGACGGTTCTGTTGCGGGAGATTAGCGCGCTGGGGTATACGGGCGGCGTCAGCCAATTGCGGGTCTTCATGCGCACGATGCGGCCGCAGGCGGCTGCTGATCCGGTGGTGCGTTTCGAAACGGCGCCAGGCGAACAATTGCAGATCGACTGGGTCGAGTTTCGCAAAGGCGCTGATCCGCTGTACGCCTTCTGCGCGACGCTTGGGTACAGCCGGGCGAGTTATGTGGAATTCGTCGCCGACATGAAGGTCAGTACCCTGATCGACTGCCACCAGCATGCCTTTGAGGCGCTCGGTGGCGTGGCCAGGCGCCTGCTCTACGACAACATGAAGACCGTTGTTCTCGAACGCGACGTCGACGGCCCAGGCGAACACCGGTATCACGCCGGCTTTCTCGACTACGCCAAGCACTGTGGGTTCGTGATCAAACTGTGTCGCCCCTATCGCGCCCGGACCAAAGGCAAAGTCGAGCGCTTCAACGGTTACCTGCGGCGCTCCTTCTACGTTCCGCTGATCAGTCGGCTCAAGCAGGCCGGCCTGCCACTGGACGCGGTGACCGCCAATGCTGAGGTCAGGCGCTGGCTCAAAGAAGTGGCCAACGTGCGTATCCACGCCGGTACGCACAGGCAGCCTGCACAACGTCTGCAGGAAGAACAGGCGCATCTGCAAGACATTCCCCCGCCATGGCGCGGCGACATCGCCGCCGCTCGTCCCCTGGACGCCCCGCAGCTGCCGGTCGAGGCGGGCACTGTCCGTCCGGCGGTTGCCGAGAGAATCGCGTTGCCCACGCCGGAGCAGCATCCGCTCACCGTCTACGCGCAACTGCTGAGCCAACTGCAGGCCGTTGCGCAGAGGCAGCCATGAACCTTCAGTACGAACGAATGCTCGCCTTATGCGACACCCTGAACCTGCCGTTCGTGGCGGAGAACTACGTCGGCGCCGCCCAGGAAGCCGCCGCGCAGGAAAGCGCCTACAGCGACTTTCTGGAAGCACTGCTGAAAGCGGAAGTCGCGGGACGCCAGGTGCGCAAGCAAAGCATGCTGACGCGTCTGGCGGGATTCCCCGCGATCAAGACGCTGGAGGAATTCGATTACGCCTTCGCCGCCGGCGTCAAAAGGAGTCAGATCGACGAACTGGCTGGTCTGGCCTTTGTCGAGCGTAACGAAAATGTCGTCTTGGTCGGCCCCTCCGGGGTGGGCAAGACCCATCTCGCGATCGCCCTGGGCTATCGCGCCACGCAAGCCGGCATCAAGACCCGTTTCACGACCGCCGCCGATCTCTTGCTGACCCTCTCGACCGCGCACGCACAGAACCAGTTGAAAGCGGTCATGCATCGGGCGATCACCGCTTACCGCCTGCTGATCATCGACGAAATCGGCTATCTGCCGATGAGCCGCGAGCAGGCCAACCTGTTCTTCCAGGTCATTGCCGCGCGCTACGAGAAGGGCAGCCTGATCGTCACCAGCAATCTGTCGTTTGGCCAATGGGATGCCACCTTCGCCCAGGATGCCACGCTGACGGCGGCATTGCTGGATCGCTTGCTGCATCACGCGCAGATCGTACCGATCGCCGGAGAAAGCTACCGGCTCAAACGCCAGCGGCAGGCGGGAATGGTGCAGGCCAGAAAGGCGATCACCGGCGGATAGGCGCCGCGGTGGTGGGGCCTCCTTCCGGTTGGGCCTCCGGCCCGCCCTCCAGGAGGCCCCACCGCCGCCATTGTTCTCAGCGGTGAGAAACCGCGGAAATCTGGCGGCGAAAAGCGCGCGTCAGCATGGCTGTAAGCGCGAAGATGCCGCGCTTACAGCCATGCTCCAGCGTATCCGTCCCTCCACCGCGTCAAGGGTTCGCTGCGCCGGGCTGGCGCCCGCCCTTGACCCGGCTCCAGGCCGGTAATTTTCGTGCCCGGTCTTTTGGCGGCGCCAGATTTCCGCGGCTTTTTTGGTCGCCACTGACAGCCATCAAGCCGCATTGGGGGTGTATCAGTTTTCAATCGGTGACAAGGGAAAAACTGTGTCAGTTTTCAATCGGTGTTGACAGCTGGAAATACCCTTCAGCGACCCGCGCGCCGCTGCCCTCTATCGCGAACTGCGCAGCACGGCGTATCGAACGCCTGTAGAAATCGCCTTCGCTATCGCTGAGGTTGTTCGACGGAACGTCGCCGTACCCGACTCGGCGCTCCTTCGTTCCGCGCTCAGCCGGATGGAGACCATCCTCGCCGAAGTGCGGCGGCTTCCCAGTCTGTCCAGCGGCGGTGAGCGGCCGACCAGCCCGAAGCAGGTCGATCGCGGCGATATCGACGCGCTCCAGCTCGATTACCAACTCGCCGTCCTGATCAGCAGTCGGGCGACCGCTGCACACGATGCGGGCGTTGTTTCCGGAGCGATCAGCGCGGTGTCGGGATGCGACAACCGCAGCGGCATACTGGCAAACGTTTTCGACGTGTATGGCGCCAACCCGCCCTCGGCCGTGGCCAACTCGCGATGGGACTACGGCCAGGAGATGGATAGGAGATTCAACGCCAATGATGGATGGGAGATTCAACGCCACATCCGGAAGTCTGCCAGGCTCTGACGGGCCGTGAGAGGCTGTGAAAAATTCCCGAGCCTACCCTGCGGCAACGCGGGGCGCAGGGTATAATGACAATGTCAACCTTGGACGGTTTCTCGCGATGACTGAATCTCCTTTTCGCGAGGAAGAAGTGCCGGTCCCGGCTTGCTCGGCAAGTAGCGGCGAGGAAGGCAAGACGGGGCTACCGAGAACGGCGGTGCGTGTGCGGATGCCGAATCGGACGCAGATGGAATGGCGGGCGAGCGATCTGGAATCGCTGCTGCCTGCCGGGCATCGGGCGCGACTGGTGTGGGGCTTCGTCGAGCGACAGAACCTGGATAGCCTGTACGCGGGGATCAAGGTCAGATTTCCGGTGTTACGTCCCGCCCTATTGCGGATTCTTCATGCCGCCCTATTCCGGGGTGAGACAAAGGGGAAGTCCCACGCTAGCGCCGGAGGAACTGGCTCCTGCCTGAGGGTGGGACGTTAGGCCTATCGGGATCGGGGATCGCCCGGCGGGAAGCGCCAGAGGTCCTCGGGATCGTAGAGATTCCTTTGGCGGTCGTGCTGTCGGCGCAGTTGCCCGAGATAGCGAGTCTCGCAAGCGGTGGCGAGCTGGAAGAGGAAGTCGCAGAGCGCTGCGGCGGCTTCGTCGGAGAGGCGGTCGGGGAACACGCTGTTACGGCGGCGGCTCATCGGAGTTCCTCGATGGCCAATTGCAGGAGCCCGTCGGGCAGGTGATTGAGCCCACGCGGCACTGCCAGGCGCATGGCGGTACGCAGAATGCGTGCTGCATTGCGGGGCAGCCCCTTGCTCGCCTGACGCAAGATCTCGAGGCCGGAATCGCTGAGCAGCGTAGACGAGTTGCCGGCGCTTTTCAGCGCATGCTCGATCAGTCGCGCGAAGCGCTCGCGCTCGATTACCGGCGTCAAGTGCACGCGGACCTGGATGCGTCCGGCGAGGGCCGCATAGGGGGCTCGT
>NZ_JAVMKF010000146.1:0-4676 GCF_031732815.1 Accumulibacter sp.
GGGGTGGCGCTGAAGCTGCCGTCGGCCTGTACGACCGCGGTCAGGGTCTGGACGATGCCTGCCGCGTCGGTAACGGTGAGGGTGACCGTCGAACCGGGGGTCGCGTTGGTCGATCCGGTGATCGTCGGCGTGCTGTCGTTGGTATTGTCCGGTGCGACCAGGTTCAAGGTGGGCGGTACAGCGGTGGGTCCGGTCGTGGCAACGGTTTCCGCCGGTGCGTCAGTGGTGCCGGCGATGCCCGCCGGAGCAGTGTCATCCAAGGTGCCGCGCGCCGTACCGAAGTCGAAAGTCAAGGGATCGACGTTCTCGACGATGCGCAGCAGGCGGACGAAAGTGGGCCCGCCGTCGGCGCCGCCAGCGCCGCCAGCGGCCGGACCGGCGGCTGGGTCTTCGAGTAGTTCGTCGAGGCTGCCACCCTCGCGAATGGCCTTGATCACGCGGTTTACGTCGCTTGCGCCGGCAACCAGGGCGGCATCGGTGGCATCGGGTCTGACCGTGCTGAAGACATTTTCATCGACCGTCAGCGTTTCGTTCTCGCGCAGCACGAGTGGGCGGTTATCCGGGCTGGCGAGATCGACCCGGCTGCCTTGGGCAGTGACGACGATATCGCCTTCATAGATCATGTCGCCAACTTGCAAGGGGCGCAGCGTACCATCGGCCTCGCGGACAAAGGCCTTGCCCTGAATCGCGGAAACTCGGGCAACGGGAATTTTTTCAGCCATGGGGGACACCTGTGGATAGGACTGTGGACATGCTCAAGATAGCCGGAGCTCGGCTTCTTGCCTACTGTACTGAAGTACGGGGACTGAACGATGCTCGCTTGCCGGGCAGCGCCGCAAGCGAGCGCGAGCGCCGGATCTGCTCAAACTTGCTCCGGTACGCCATTGACGATCAAGGAAAGCTGCAGCCGGTCGCGTGCCCCGAGCTTGTCAAGCACGCCGCTGACATGGAACTTGACGGTGCGTTCGCTGATCTCCAGGTCGCGGGCGATTTCCTTGTTGCTGGCACCCGCAGCGACCGCTAGAGCGACTTCCTGTTCGCGCGCCGTGAGCTTGGCGCGCCAGGCGCTTTTCTCGCCGGGACGGCGGGCCAACAGGGCGGCCGTCGTGTTCAGCAGGCGCTTCATCAGAGCCGTGCCGATCCACAGACCGCCGTTCTGAACCACCGCTGCAACCTGTTGCAGTACGCTGGCTGCCGCGTGTCCGTTGCAGTAGCCGGACGCTCCGCCAGCCAGCGCGGCAAGCGCGCCGTCGGTGTCTGGTTCGTCGGCGAGGACGATCAGCGGTCGACCGGCCAGGCCCTGGCGCACGCGCGTCAGCAAGGTGTCGAGTGGTTGGCCAACCGGGAGCAGGGCCCAGACGACATCGCCGCCGGCGGGGACGCTGTCCAGGCGTGCCGCGATCAGGCCGGGGAAGGCTTCGCGCCAGGAACTTCGCGGCCGTGCATCGGCGCAGAGAAAGATTTGTTGCATGCTCAACGCTCCGAAAGTGCGCGTGACTTGGCACGCAAGACCGGTTTCAGGAGGTAGGAAAGGACGCTTTTCTCGCCGGTGACGATATCAACCTCGGCGACCATGCCGGGAATGACCGGCAGATTGCTGCCCAGCGTCGATTGATGGGTACGCACGCGAACGACGTAGAAGGCATTGCCTTTGTCGTCGATCACCGTGTCGGCGCCAATGTGCTCGAGCTTGCCTTCGAGGCCACCGTAGATTGCGAAGTCGTAAGCGGTGAATTTGACCACCGCTTTTTGCCCGGGATGCAGGAATGCGATGTCGCGTGGCAGAACGCGCGCTTCGAGCAACAGCGTGTCTTCCAGCGGCACGATTTCGACGACATCCTTGCCCGGTTGGACGACGCCACCGACCGTGTTGATCAGCAGGCGTTTGACCGTTCCCTTGACCGGGGAGCGCAGCACCGAGCGGCTGACCTTGTCGGCCAGCCCGACGCCACCCTCCGCCAGGCTGTTCAGCTTGGCCATCGTTTCGGCCAGTTCCTTGCCCGATTCGTTGCGGAAGGTCAGCCCAACCTCGTCGATCTTGCGGCTTGCCTCGCTGATCGCCGACTGCAGACGAGAAATCTGCGCCGCTGCCATGTCTCGTTCGCCGCGAAAGCGTGAGACATCACGTTCCAGGCGCAGCAACTCGACCTCCGATACGGCGCCCGAACTGATCAGGGGCTTGGTCACCGATAGCTCGCGTGCCGCCAGTTCATGGCCCTTGCTCGCCTGCTCGTGCTTGGCGCGCACCTCAACCAGTTCCTGCTGGCGCTGCGCCAATTGCTGGCGGGCAATCGACAGACTCGCCTCAAGCTCACTGCGGCGCGATTCGTAGAGTCGCTTCTCTTCCTCCGCGGTGCGCGGGTCCTCCTTCAGCACTTGCGCCGGTAGCTCAAACGCCGTTCCCTCGGCCAAGGCGCGCAAGCGCGCTGCCTTGGCGACCAGCGCCGTGTATTGCACGCGACTCTCACGTACCGACGAGACGAAACGTGTCTGGTCGATACGCAGAAGAATCTGATCCGGTTCGACGACATCACCTTCGCGCACCAGAATCTCGGCTACGACGCCGCCGTCGAGGCTCTGCAGGATCTGCAGCTGGCGTGATGGAATCACCCGCCCTTCACCGCGCGTCACCTCATTGACCTGGGTGACCGCTGCCCACATCAGAAACAGCGCCAGTGCGACTCCGATCGACTTGAGCAGGACGCGTGCGCGCAAGGGTTCCTGCTGCAGGATGGCCCAGTCCGCATCAGCGGCAAAGCCTTGTTCGTCTTGACCCTTTTCGGCCTGCATCGCGCGGTTCAGCAACGCGTCGAAGCCCGGCTGCAGGCGTTGACGCCAGCGCTCGCAACGATCCAGCAGGTTGCGCAAACTACCGATCAGGCCCTGGCTCATGATGCGGCCCGTCCGACACGGCCCGTCTGCAAGGCTTCGACGACCTGATCGCGCGGGCCATCGGCGACGATCTGCCCGGCATCCATGACGATGATTCGTGTCGCCAGATCGATCAGGCTGCTCCGGTGCGTCACGATGACCAGCGTCTTGTGCGCGGCGAAGCGCGCCAGCCGTTCCTTGAAGCCTTGTTCGGTCGAGTAATCCATCGAGCTTGTTGGCTCGTCGAAAAGGAGGATCGGCGGGTCCATCAGGACGGCGCGGGCGATCGCCACCTCCTGCCGCTGGCCACCCGAGAGTGATTCGCCGCGCTCGCCGATCAGCATGTCGAAACCTTTCGGGTGGCGGTTGACGAACTGCGTCAGACCAGCGACTTCAGCCGCGGCGACGACTGCCGTATCGTCAGCGTACGGCGCTCCGATCGCAATGTTCTCGCGCAGCGAACCGTAGAAGAGCGTCGCATCCTGGCCGACGAAGCCGACATTGCGTCGCAGATCGGCTGGATCGAGTTGGCGCAGGTCGATTCCGTCGATGCGCACGACGCCTTCGCTGGGTCGGTACAGGCCAAGCATCAGCTTCTGCAGCGTCGTCTTGCCCGAGCCGGTGCGGCCGATGATGATCACCCGCTCGCCCGGCTGGATGCGCAGTGAAACGTTGCGCAAGGCAGCTTCACCCTGCTCGGAGTAGCTGAAAGAAACCTGGCGGAACTCGATTTCGCCTTTCAACTCCGGGCGATGAATGAAGGCGGTGGCGTCTGGCCGCTCGATCGGCTGCGCCATCAGAGTATCGAGTGTGCTCAGCGCCATTTTCGCATTCTGATACTGCAGCAACAGGCCTACCGCTTGCGCCAACGGCGCGATTGCCCGCCCACCGAGCATGGTGACGGCGATCAGGCCGCCCATCGTCAGCAGCTTTTCCTGGATCAGGTAGACGCCGGCGATGATCAGGGCGACGTTGACGAACTGGGCGATCGCGCTGGCACCGTTGGCGGCCGATGAAGACAGCAGCCGCAGTTGGACGCCGCTGCGTGCGAGGAAGGCGGTCGTCCGTTCCCACTTGCTCTGCACAACGCCTTCGGCGTTCTGCGTCTTGATCGTCTCCAGCGCGGTCAGGCTCTCGATCAAGGCTGCGTTGCGCAGGGCGGTTGCCCGGTACGTGGTCTCCGCCAGTTCGTGCATCCGATGCTGAACGAGATAGGCATAGACGGCGCCGATGAGCAGACCGAGCACTGGAATCAGGAAGAGTGGCCAGGAAATCCAGATGATGACGAGCAGGAAAATCAGGGCGAACGGAAAGTCGATCAAGGCAGAGACGGTGGCCGAAGCAATGAAATCGCGTACCGATTCGAACGAACGCAAGTTCGCGGCAAACGAGCCGACCGACGCCGGCCGCGCCTCGAGCCGCATGCCGAGCACGCGCTCCATGATCAGCGCCGACAGCTTGACGTCGATGCGTGCGCTGGCCAGGTCGATGAAGCGCCCGCGCAGCAGGCGCAACATGTAGTCCATGCCGATCACCAGCAAGACGCCGAGCGCCAGCATCCACAGCGTATCGGTTGCATTGTTGGGAACGACCCGGTCATACACATTCATGACGAAGATCGGCATGACCAGGGCAAAGGCGTTGACCAGCAGCGCCGCTCCGAGGACATCCCGATAGAGCGCTGCCTGCTCGAGCAAGGCGCCCCAGAACCAGTGCCGTTCGACGACCTTGCCGACCTCCGGCGTGCGCGCGTCGAAAGCAAAGCGCGGCCGGACAAAGGCGGCGATTCCGAGGTAACGCTCGCT
>NZ_JAVMKF010000147.1:0-26685 GCF_031732815.1 Accumulibacter sp.
GCAGTTCGTCGTCGGTCCAGCGCAGAAAGAGTTCTGCCCGCATCAGCGTGCAGATCCCGGCGACGGCGCGGCTGACCCGCTGCGCATCGAGACGCCGGTTGTGGCTCAACAGACAGGCGATCACCGCCGGCAGCGCAAACAGGTGGAGAACGTTGTTGCGGAAGTACGCGAGCAATGGCGCCTGCCCTTCACGGACGCGAATCAGCGCACCGAAAGGATCGCTCAGCCGTTCAACCATGGTCAGGCGCTCGGCATAATCGACGATCTGCGCCGCGTCCAGCCGACAGTCGATCGTCGTCGGCGCGTAGGGCGCGGCACTGACCAGCGCACGATAGTGGTCGAGCAGACGCAGCAGGCCGTGTTCGTCGGCCGTATGTCTGGGCGTCGCCAGCAGGGCAAGCGCGATCAAATTGACCGGATTGAGCACGGCTGCATCATTGATCCGCCGAGCGAGCTCGGCGGCTGCGCTGCGCGTGATGCTGCGTGCCCATGCCGCCTGTTCCTCAGCCTCCTGTGCGCGCCAATCGGCGCGCCGGGAATCGAGAAAATCGGCCAGCGGCAAGGGCTGCCCAAAGTTCACATGGACTTTGCCGAAAACGCGCTTCAGTTCGCGCACGCTCCGCAGCAGTCCGAGCAGTGATTCGCGTTGCTTGGGCTGGCCGGCCAGTTCGCCGAGGTAGGCCTTCCCCTCGATGATTTTCTCGTAGCCGACGTAGACGGGAACAAAGACGAGCGGCCGCGTGTGCTGACGAATGAAACTCAGTACCGTCATCCCGAGGATGCCCGCCTTCGGCGTCAGCATTCGCCCACTGCGGCTACGCCCCCCCTCGATGAAGTACTCGATCGGGAAACCGCGCGCCAGCATCAGATGCAGATACTCGTGGAAGACCGCCGCGTATAGCGCTTCGCCCTTCAGGCTGCGGCGGAGAAAGAATGCCCCGCCACGGCGCAGCAGAGAACCGACAATCGGCAGGTTGAGGTTGGCCCCCGCGGCAATGTGCGGTGGCGTCAGTCCCTGACGGTGGATGATGTAGGAGAGCAGCAGGTAGTCGATGTGGCTGCGATGACACGGGACATAGACGATCTCCTGGCCGGGAGCAATGCGCGTTACCGTGGCGAAGTTGTGCAACTCGATTCCGTCGTACAGACGCGTCCACAACCAGGTGAGAAACAGCTCGAGCGCGCGCACGACGCCATACGAGTAATCCGAAGCGATCTCGAGCGCAAAACCGCGCGCACGACTCTGTGCCTCTGCCAGCGAAATGCCGCGCAAAGTGGCTTCGTCGGCGATCGCCGCGCGTACCCGCTCGCCGGCGAGGACCGCGTTGACCTGCGTGTGGCGGTGCGAGAGGTCGGGGCCGATCGCCATCTGGCGCTGCCGGCGGAAATGCACGCGCAACACACGCGACAGCTTGCGCAGCGCCGCTTCCTGGTGCAGCCCGTCGGCCAGGAAACCGCGCAGCGAGATCGGTGCGTTGAAGCGCACGAGAACGTTGCGTCCATGCAGCAGGATGGCCAACAACTGGCGCCACGGACCAGGCCGCCGCCAGGTTTCCGAAAACAGCGCCTTGAGAATCGATTCCTGCTTGTCCGGGCTGCGCCCCCAGAGGATGACCACCGGGACAAGCTGCACATCGAACTGCGCATCGTCGAGCGCGCGAGCGATCAGCCCGACAAGCAAGGGAGAATGGCCGCTGACCCGCTTGCCCGCATGCCGGCGAAGGTCGCGGTTGAGGAAGAAGAACGAGCGCGGCAGACGCTCCCGGCCGGCGATGATCGGCGCCTCGGCGCGCGGCAGGGCTGCCCGCCGGGTCTCCTCACTGAGCACCAGCAGGCTCGACAGGTGGCGGTCCTGCAGGACGTAACAGACCGGCTTCGCCGGGTCCAGCGCGAGTTCGTCCAGCTTGGCCGGAAAGACCGCCGTACGTACCCAGAAGTACAGCACGCGGCGGGCGAAACGCAGCAGCCAGCCGGATAGCTTGCCAGCGCCCGCCACGCGCGTGCTTCTCCCGCCTTGCCCTTGCTACTCTTCCTCGACCACCTTGTGCTGCGCCGCGAGTTGCTGCTGCGTTGCCGGCGGCACCTGCGCATAATGCGAGAAAGCGATGCTGTACGAGCCTTGTCCGCCGGTCAGCGACTTCAGGCGCGACTGGTAGCCCTCGAGCTCGGCCAGCGGCACCTGGCCGGTGATGGCCATCACTCCGGCACCCCGCGGCTGCGTGCCGGTCAGGTGTCCGCGCTTGCTCGACAGGTCGCCGGTCACATCACCGGTCAAGGCATCCGGAGCCAGGATCTCGATGTCGACGATGGGTTCGAGGATGATCGGCCTGGCCGCCCGGATGGCTTCAGCGGTCGCCTTCTTGGCCGCGGTAAAAAAGGCAATGTCCTTGCCGTCGACCGGGTGTGACTTCCCGTCGTATACGGTGACGCGCAGGTCCTCGACCGGAAAGCCGGCGACCACCCCGTCAGCCAGCGCCTGGCGCACGCCCTTCTCGACCGCCGCCATGAAGACGCCCGGAATGACGCCGCCCTTGACGATGTCGACGAATTCGAAGCCGGCGCCGCGTTCAAGCGCTTCGACGCGCAGCATGACCTCGCCGAACTGTCCGGCACCGCCACTCTGCTTCTTGTGCCGGCAGTGGCCCTCGGCCGAACCGGTGATCGCTTCGCGGTAGGCAATCTGCGGCGGCTTGGTATCGAGCTCGAGCTTGTACTGCTGCGCCAGGCGACCCAACTTGGCGCGCAGGTGCATTTCACCAATACCCCGGATCACTGTTTCGTTGGTCGCCGCATGCCGTTCGATCTTGAAGCACGGGTCTTCTACTTCGAGCTTGCGCAGAATTTCGACCAGCCGCTGCTCGTCGGACTTCTTGCGCGCCTGCACGGCAAGGCCCTGCATTGGTTGCGGAAAATCGAGCGGCTGCAGATGGATATGATCCTCCTCGTGCGAATCGTGCAGCACACAGTCGAACTCGATTTCCTCGACCTTGGCAATCGCGCCCAAGTCGCCCGGCACCAGCGCCTCGACCTCAAGATACTCCTTGCCCTGCACGCGATAGGCGTGCCCAACCTTGAACGGCCGCTTGCCGTCGCCGACGAAGAGCTGCGAATCCTTGCGAATCGTTCCCTGATGCACCCGGAAGATTCCCACCTTGCCGATGAAGGGATCGCTGACAACCTTGAAAACGTGCGCCAGGACATGTTTGCTGGCGTCCGGTTCGGACTGGAAGGCAACCGTCGGTCCGCCCGGCTCGCCGCGATAGAACGGCGGCGGGTTTCCTTCGCTCGGGTTGGGCGCCAGCTTGGCGATGACATCGAGCAACTGCGGAATGCCGGCGCCAGTCTTTGCCGAGACGAAAAGAATCGGCACCAGGTGTCCGGCGCGCAAGGCACGCTCGAAAGGCAGGTGCAGGTCTTCGGGGCTCGGATCGACGCCATCCTCGAGATACTTGGCCAGCAGGTCCTCGTCCTCCTCGACAATCTGATCGATCAGCGCGCGGTGCGCCGCGGCAACCGACTCGAAATCGCTCTCGCCGTCGTCGTGGCCAAGCAGTTCGACAACTTCGCTGCCCTGCTTGGCCGGCAGGTCAAGCAGCATGCATTCGCGTCCGAAGCGCTCCCGAACCGTCGCCACCAGCGCGGGAAGATTGACGTTCTCGGCATCGATCTTGTTGATCACGATCATTCGACAGACACCACGCGCCGCCGCCAGCCGCATCATGCGCTCGCTCGACAGTTCGATCCCATTTTGCGCATTGATCACCACCAGTGCCGTGTCCACCGCGGCCAGCGCGCCGATCGCCTGCCCGGCAAAATCCGGGAAGCCGGGCGTGTCGATCAGGTGAACTTGTACGCCCTGCCAGTTGAAGCCCACCAGCGCCGAGTTCAGCGAGTGGCCGAACTCCTTTTCCTGGGCGTCGAAATCGCAGACGGTGTTGCCCTTTTCGATCGTCCCGCGGCTGTTGATGGCGCCGGCTGCGGCGAGCAGGCTCTCGGCAAGCGTCGTCTTGCCCGCCGCGCCGTGCCCGACAAGCGCGACAGTGCGTAGGTTACTGGTGGCGGTCTGGCCCATTCATCATCTCCCATTCATGTCGAAGGCACGCCGCAGCCGCAGGATTTGCCCAATCGCCCGGACGATCGCGCGTGTGGCGTGTGGCAAGCATTTTACCCCGCCGGCGAAGGGAGCGCTTGTTCGCCGTCGCACGCTCCGAAGGGGACTCGCGGCGACCGATAGCCGTCGCTGGCGGACGCACGCTTGGTGCAGGAGCGACACACTTTTTGCTCGAAAATACCCCGGTCTACGCGCGCTTCATGCACATTTCGGGCGATTCCGTTTGGCGAAAACGCACTCAGTCGGCTAAAGTGGCGGCCTCTTAAACGCCTCGAACATCGCACCAGGAGGAAAAATGGAAAAACCTGCGCACCAGGCCGATCTGCGGGAAGCCGCACTCGAATACCACCGTCATCCGACGCCGGGCAAAATCTCGGTTCAGCCGACGAAAGGTTTGAGCAATCAGATAGACCTTGCGCTCGCCTATTCCCCCGGTGTGGCCTATGCCTGCCATGCCATTGCCGATGATCCGGCAGCGGCCAGCCTCTACAGTTCACGGGCCAATCTGGTCGGCGTGATCACCAATGGCACGGCCGTCCTCGGCCTCGGCAACATCGGTCCGCTGGCCGCGAAGCCGGTGATGGAAGGCAAGGGCTGTCTATTCAAGAAGTTTGCCGGAATCGACGTGTTCGACATCGAACTGGCGGAAAGCGACCCTGACCGTCTGATCGACATGATTGCCGCGATGGAGCCGACGCTCGGAGGAATCAACCTGGAAGACATCAAAGCGCCGGAATGCTTCTACATCGAGGCCCGACTGAAGGAGCGGATGTCGATCCCGGTCTTCCATGACGATCAGCACGGCACGGCGATCATCTCGGCCGCGGCCATCCTGAATGCGCTCGAGATCGTTGGCAAGCGGATGGATGAAGTCAGAGTCGTCTGCTCGGGGGCGGGGGCAGCCGCCATCTCCTGCCTCAATCTGTGGTGCACGCTCGGCGTTCGACGCGAAAACATCACCGTCTGCGACTCGAAAGGCGTCGTCTACCTCGGACGCGATGCCGACATGGAGCCGACCAAAGCAGCCTACGCGCGCGACACCGACGCGCGCACGCTGGCCGATGCACTCGCCGGGGCAGACGTCTTCCTCGGGCTGTCGACGGCCGGAATCCTCGATCCGCAACTCCTGCTGACGATGGCCAGTCAGCCGATCGTTTTCGCTTTGGCCAACCCGACGCCCGAGATCATGCCCGAACAGGCGCGTGAGGTTCGCCCTGACGTGATCATGGCCACCGGCCGCTCGGACTATGCCAACCAGGTTAACAATGTGCTCTGCTTCCCGTTCATCTTTCGCGGCGCGCTCGATGTCGGCGCGACGAGCATCAACGAGCAGATGAAGATGGCCTGCGTGCTGGCGCTGGCAGCGATGGCGAAAGAGGAAATCAGCGACGAAGTGGCGATGGCGTACCCCGGGCAGGAGCTTGCGTTCGGGCCCGAATACCTGATTCCGAAGCCTTTCGATCCGCGCCTGATCACGACGATTGCGCCGGCGGTAGCACAGGCGGCGATGGCCTCGGGTGTGGCCACGCGTCCGATCGCCAACCTGAACGCCTACCGCGACAAGCTGCGCGATTTCGTCTACCGGACCGGCGTCGGCATGCGTGCCGTCTTTTCGGCCGCCAAGCGCGGCCGGAAGACGCGCATCGTCTACCCTGACGGCGAAGACGAGCGGACGCTGCGCGCCGCGCAGACGATTCTCGACGAGGGCTTGACCCGCCCGATCCTGATCGGCCGACCCGATGTCATCGCGGCGCGCCTGCAACGGATCGGATCGAAGCTGCGCGTCGGTTCGCACCTCGAGGTGGTCGATCCCAACAGCGACGCGCGCTACAAGGAATGCTGGACCGCGTATCATCAGTTGCGCAAGCGGCAAGGGGTGACGATCGATATCGCCAAGATGCGCCTGCGCAACGACAACACGATCATCGGCGCCGTGCTGCTCCGCCTGGGTTATGCTGATGGGATGATCTGCGGCCTGAATGGACGTTTCGCCCACCACTTGCGGCAGGTTGACGAAATCATCGGCAAGGCGCCCGGGCGCAGCATCATGGCCGCAATGACGCACGTTCTGCTGCCCGGCCGAGCGCTTTTCCTCTGCGACACGCATGTCAATGACGAACCCGACCCCGCGCAGTTGGCCGAAATTGCCATCATGGCGGCGGCCGCGGTACGCCGTTTCAAGATCAGACCCAAGGTGGCCATGCTCTCGCATTCCAATTTCGGCTCGTCGCAAAGCGCGGCAGCACGGCGCGTCGCCGAAGCCGTCGCGATCCTTCGTGCGCAAGCTCCGGACCTTGAAGTCGACGGTGAAATGCACGGTGAAAGCGCGCTGAGCGAAGCCATTCGCCAACAGTCCGACCCGGAGTCGCCGCTCACCGGTGAGGCCAACGTGCTGGTGATGCCCAATCTTGATGCGGCCAACATTTGCTACAACCTGCTCAAGATGACCGGCGGTGACGGCATGTCGGTCGGTCCGATCCTGCTCGGAGCAGCGCGCCCGGTACATGTCCTGGCACCCACCTCAAGCGTCCGTCGGGTGGTTGACATGACCGCCTTGGTCGTCGTGGACGCTGCGCTCAAGTAGGCGACGGCGACTGGCGACCCCCGACGGATCACGCCTGACGGCTGCCAGCGTCATTCTGCCAATGACGCTGCTTTACAAACCCGCGCAAGCCATGCATCATCGACCCGGCAAGTTAAGCGCAGCCGGGAACTGATGGTTTTCAGCGCCTTGCGCGCTCCCTATTTCGAGAAATGGCAGCCAACCTACAATCTGTGCCGCTCAGCGGCCTCGCTCGCGCGCTCGTCCAGGCGGACCGGCTGAAGGAAGCCGAGGCCGAGGCCATGCTTGCGCAGGCCACCGCGACGCGGACCTCGCTGATCGAGCAGATCGTCCTGGCGAAGAAGGCGACCTTCCTCGAAGTCGCCCGCTTTGCTGCCGACAAGTTCGGCTATCCGCTGCTCGATCTGGCTGCCTTCGACGACGCCCTCATCCAGCGCAACGCCATCGACCGCAAGCTGATCGCTTCGCATCGCGTCGTACCACTGCACAAGCGCGGCAACCGGCTGGCGATCGCCATCGCCGACCCTACCAACCTGCGCGCGCTGGACGAAGTCCGTTTTCAGACCGGTCTGGCGGTCGATCCGGTGATCGTCGAGGACAACAAGCTGTCGCCGCTCGTCGCCAAATTCTCGGAATCGGTCGAGGAAACGCTCAAGAGCCTGAGCAACGACGACATCAACCTCGAGTTCACCGACGAACAGAGCCAGGACAAGACCGACGAAGCCTCCAGCATGGAGGTCGACGACGCGCCAGTCGTCCGCTTCATACAGAAGATGCTGCTCGATGCGATCAACGAGGGGGCGTCCGACATCCACTTCGAACCGTACGAGAAGAGCTATCGCATTCGCTTCCGCAGCGACGGCATCCTGCGTGAGGTCGCCTCGCCACCACTCGTCATCAAGGACAAGATCGCCTCGCGCATCAAGGTCATCTCGCGCCTGAACATCGCCGAGAAGCGTGTTCCACAGGATGGCCGGATGCGCCTCGTGCTTTCGAAGAGCAGGGCGATCGATTTTCGCGTCAGTACCCTGCCGACGATGTACGGCGAGAAGATCGTCTTGCGGATTCTCGACCCCGGCAGCGCAACGCTGGGCATCGACGCGCTGGGCTACGAACCGGACCAGAAGGCGACGCTGCTCGACGCCATCCACCGGCCCTACGGGATGATCCTGGTGACCGGACCTACCGGTTCGGGAAAGACCGTCTCGCTCTATACCTGCCTGAACATTCTCAACCAGCCGGGAGTAAACATTGCGACGGCGGAAGACCCGGCGGAAATCCCGCTGCCAGGAATCAACCAGGTGAACGTGGACGACCGGGCGGGCCTCACCTTTCCGATTGCGCTCAAGGCGTTTCTTCGCCAGGATCCGGACATCATCATGGTCGGCGAGATTCGCGACATCGAAACGGCCGAAATAGCGATCAAGGCGGCGCAGACCGGGCACCTGGTGCTGTCAACGCTGCACACGAACGATGCGCCAGCGACGCTGACCCGCCTGATGAATATGGGTATACCGACGTTCAACCTCGCTTCGAGCATCCTCCTGATCACCGCACAACGGCTGGTCCGTCGTTTGTGCACCTGCCGCAAGCCGATCGATGCTCCTGTTCAGACGCTGCTCAATGCCGGCTTTGCCGAGGCTGATCTGGACGGAAGCTGGGTCCTGTATGGTCCGGGCGAGTGCGAGCGCTGCAAGGGAAGCGGCTACAAGGGGCGCGTCGGCCTCTACGAGGTGATGCCGGTGACCGAGGCCATCCAGCGGATCATCATGGCCAACGGAACCGAACTTGACATCGCCATCCAGGCGAGGAAGGAAGGCGTCAACGACCTGCGTCGCTCCGGACTGCGCAAGGTCATGCAGGGGCTCACCTCGCTCGACGAGGTCCTCGGCAGCACCAACGCTTGAAGAAGAGGGAACAATGGCGACTGCAGCAAAACCCACCAGCAAGAACCCACCTGAAGTCAAGCAGTTCGTCTTTCTCTGGGAAGGGAAGAACAAGGCGGGCAAGATCGTGCGCGGCGAACAGCGGGCAACCAGCGAAACCGTCGTACAAGCAACGCTGAGACGTCAGGGTATTCTGGTCAACAAGATCTCGAAACAGCGCTTCCGTAGTGGAAACAAGATCTCCGAGAAGGACATCACGCTGTTCACACGGCAGTTGGCGACGATGATGAAAGCGGGCGTCCCGTTGCTGCAGACCTTCGAAATCGTCGGCCGCGGTCACGACAACCCGGCGGTCGGCAAGCTGTTGCTCGATATCAAGGCGGATGTGGAGACCGGCAGTTCACTTTCGCAAGCGTTCCGCAAGTATCCCCTGCATTTCGACCCCCTGTACTGCAACCTGGTCGCCGCCGGCGAACAGGCCGGCATCCTCGAGACGCTGCTCGACCGCCTTGCCACCTACAAGGAAAAGATGCTGGCGATCAAGGCCAAGATCAAGGGAGCGCTTTTCTACCCGGTGTCGATCATCGTTGTCGCCTTCGTCATCACCGCGGTGATCATGGTTTTCGTCATTCCTGCCTTCAAGGAGGTTTTCAAGAGCTTCGGCGCCGACTTGCCGACACCGACGCTGATCGTGATTGGCATGTCGGATTTCGTCATTGCCTATTGGTGGGCCCTGGCCGGCGGTATCGCCGGATCGATCTATGCCTTTTTCTATTCCTGGAAAAGGTCGGAGGCGATGCAGATCGCTTTCGATCGCCTGTTCCTGCGCTTGCCGGTATTCGGCGACATCATCCGGAAAGCGGTGATCGCCCGCTGGACACGGACGTTGGCGACCATGTTCGCCGCCGGCGTACCGCTCGTCGAGTCGCTCGAGTCGGTCGGCGGGGCGGCCGGAAACTACGTCTATAAGGCCGCCAGCAGGCAAATCCAGAGTGAGGTCAATACCGGAACGAGCCTCACCTCGTCGATGCAGAATACCGCCCTCTTCCCCAACATGGTCACACAGATGGTCGCCATCGGCGAGGAATCCGGCGCGCTCGATTCGATGCTCGGCAAGGTGGCCGATTTCTTCGAGGCCGAAGTGGACGACGCGGTAGCAGCGCTCGCCAGCCTGATGGAACCGATGATCATGGTCGTCCTCGGTGTCCTCATCGGCGGGATGGTGATCGCCATGTACCTGCCGATCTTCAAGCTGGGGGCGGTCGTCGGCGGCTGATGGAGCTACTTTCGACCATCGACGCGCATCCGGGCCTGTTCATTCTCTTTTGCGGCTTTTTCGGGATTATCGTCGGAAGTTTTCTCAACGTCGTGATCTGTCGCCTGCCGCGCATGATGGAACGCGAGTGGCAATTGCATTGCGCCGAACTGCGCGGCGAAGCGCCGCCGCCAGGTGAAGCGATCTCGCTCGCCAGGCCGCGCTCGCGCTGCCCGGCTTGCGGACACACGATCGGCATCCTGGAAAACATTCCCCTGCTCAGTTGGCTGGTCTTGCGTGGACGCTGCGCAGCCTGCGCCGCACCGATCTCGGTGCGCTATCCTCTGGTCGAAGCAGGCAGCGGACTGGCTTGCGCCTACACGGCCCTGCACTTTGGCTTTGCCTGGACAACCGCCGGCGCCATGCTGCTCATCTGGTGCCTGCTCGCACTGACCTGTATCGACCTCGACAAGCAGGTGCTGCCCGACCTGATCACCCTGCCGCTGCTCTGGGCCGGGCTGATCTTCAACATCTTTGCCAGTTTCACCGACTTGCAGTCGGCCGTGATCGGTGCGGTCAGCGGTTACCTCTCGCTCTGGCTGGTGTATTGGGCCTTCAAGCTGACGACCGGCAAAGAAGGGATGGGCTACGGCGACTTCAAACTGCTGGCTGCGCTCGGCGCCTGGCTCGGCTGGCAGATCCTGCCTTTGACCATCCTGCTTTCGTCGCTGCTTGGCGCGGTGGTCGGCGTAACGCTGATTGTTGTGACCAAGCGGGGGCGGAACGTGCCGATTCCATTTGGCCCTTACCTGGCCGCAGCCGGCGTCGTCGCCCTGTTCTGGGGCAAGCCGCTGACGCGCGCTTACATCGGCTTGCTCTAGCATCGCCAGAGGCAGTTCGCGCACTCGCGCCGCCGGACAGGCGAGCGAACCGCCAGCGCGACATTGAGGTTCGGCGCGGAAGACGTGCAGCGACTACTGGCCGGGGTGGCGGAAGACATGGACGCAGCGCGCCCGGAAGTTCTCCGTGAGACGCCACACCAAGTAGCGGATCAGGTAGTTCTTGACCCTCAGACACTCGACGCCGCAATCACTTGCCGTGTCGAGCCTGCTGAAAAAGCGGGATCAAGCTGGCGTCCCCACGGGGATTCGAACCCCGGTACCTACCGTGAAAGGGTAGTGTCCTAGGCCTCTAGACGATGGGGACCCGGAACAGTTGGCTTCAATTCGACTTCTTCTTGTGGAGGTACGCGGGATCGAACCGCGGACCTCTTGCATGCCATGCAAGCGCTCTCCCAGCTGAGCTATACCCCCGGCAAAGAAGGCACGGATTATAGGGGCCTGCTCGACGCTTGTAAAGCCCATACGCGGACGCTTGCCCGGATCGTCGCGTAGCCAGCACCTTCAGAGCTTCGGGCCGGGTTCCAGGATAGCCCTCTCGTCCACCCAGTCGCTTTCTTCGGCCGTCTTCAGCAGGCGCTGCAGATTGCGTATTCGTTGATGCCTGCGCAAAGGCCGCCGGCTCATCCGAGCATCGGCAATGTCGATCAGGCCAAGTCGCCCGTCCGGTGTGCAGACGACATTGCCCAGATGCAGGGATCGGAAGTACACCCCTTTCTCGTGCAGTTCGACCAGCAGGTGCGTGAACGCGGTTTTCAAACGCGCCTCACGTGACGGGTCGAGCCCTTCGCGCCGCAGCTGGCGCAGCGTCCGTCCAGGCAGCGGATGGTAGTGCACGGCGTCGCGGCCAATCGACGGTATCCGGAAAACGTCGATCACTTCGGGTACCGGAATCCCGCGTTGACGCAAAGCGCTGGCGTTGTCGGCAAAGCGCTCGGCGTAGGGATACCAGGCCGCCGACGAGAGCAGGCGCTTGCGCCGGAAAAGCTTGAGCATGCTGCCATCGACGAGCAGCAGTACTTTCTCGCCGAAGCTGTCGGCTTCGATGACGGTCGCTCCCGCGCGCAGGGCGAGGAAAGCGTCTGGCGGCATGATCTTCAAGCCGGGAGCCCCTTGAGCAGCCAAAAGCGGCCAGTTTACTTCCGTTTCGCTCGTCGGTCGCAAGCCTTGATCGCCGCTCGGCCGACGGCGGGCCGGCGAAGGCGCTGCGCCGCAGCAGGGAGCAGCGCCGACGCGACGAGCGATCCTGCCAAAGTCCGCGGTAAGCCCCTACAATCGACGGTTTTGATCACCCGGATCAGCGCAATGAACTTCATGCACGCCCTGAGCGCCGCCTGGCGCGAACGTAACAGCCTCCTTTGCGTCGGCCTCGACCCCGATCCGGCGCGCTTTCCCGCGCACTTGCGCGGCCAAACCGACGCCATCTTCGAGTTCTGCCGGGCGATCGTCGACGCGACGGCCGACCTGGTCTGTTGCTTCAAGCCGCAGATCGCCTATTTCGCAGCACACCGCGCCGAAGATCAACTGGCCGCGCTGATTCGGCATATCCATACGCAGCATCCGACGACGCCGGTCATCCTCGACGCGAAGCGCGGCGACATCGGCAGCACCGCCGAACAGTACGCGATCGAGGCTTTCGAGCGCTTTCAGGCCGACGCGGTCACGCTCAACCCCTACCTTGGGCGCGATTCGATCGAACCTTTCCTGAGCTTCCGCGAGAAGGGCGTCATTCTTCTCTGCCGCACTTCGAATCCGGGCGGCAGCGATCTGCAGTTCCTCGACGTTGGTGGCGAAAAGCTGTACGAGCGCGTTGCTCGCCTGGTCAGCGAGGCGTGGAACAGCAGCGGTCAATGCGCGCTGGTGGTTGGCGCGACCTTCCCGGCCGAGATCGCCCGCGTGCGCGCAATCACTGGCGAGATGCCGCTTCTGGTTCCCGGCATCGGCGCCCAGGGTGGCGACATCGAGGCGACGGTGCGCGCCGGTCGCACGCGCAGCGGCGACGGGCTGATGATCAATTCCTCGCGCGCCATCCTCTACGCCGGTGCCGGCGAAGACTTCGCCGCTGCCGCG
Organism: Accumulibacter sp.; assembly: GCF_031732815.1. GTDB lineage: Bacteria > Pseudomonadota > Gammaproteobacteria > Burkholderiales > Rhodocyclaceae > Accumulibacter. Next base: position 12,785 of record NZ_JAVMKF010000147.1, read on the forward strand.
CGCGCGGCAGCCGAGGAAACGCGCGCGGCGATCAATCTCTACCGCACGATCGATCGCTGAGCCTGTCGGGCCACGCCCGGCGACCGCTCTCCGACGCCGGGCCGTTGTTCGCGCTGCCCGCTGGTCCGCGCATCGGTTGTGGACACCCGCCGCGGCACGCGCACCGAAGCGGGGCAAGCGCGCGGCAGAATTTCCGCTTTCCTGATGCAAGGGGTTGATTCGATGATGTGGCACGCCGATTGCTAGGCAGCAAGGGCGAGGAACATCATGAAGAGCGAAGTCAGGTCCACCTGTTGCTACTGCGGCGTCGGCTGCGGCGTGCTGATCGGAACCGAAGAGGGGCAGATCAGCTCCGTGCGCGGCGATCCCGAACACCCGGCGAATCGTGGTCGCCTGTGCACCAAAGGAGCGACGCTTCATCTCGCTGCCGGGACAGGCGGGCGCCTGCTCTATCCGGAAAGGCGGCCGCAGCGCGCTCGTCCGTGCGCGCGGGTGACGTGGGACGAGGCGCTCGACGAAGCCGCCGAACGCTTTGCCGAAACGATTCGCGCGCATGGCCCGGATGCCGTGGCCTTTTACGTCTCCGGGCAGTTGATGACCGAGGACTACTACGTCTTCAACAAGCTGGCCAAGGGACTGATCGGTACCAACAACATCGATACAAATTCCCGGCTGTGCATGTCGTCGGCGGTTGCCGCTTACAAGCAGACGCTGGGTGCCGATGCGCCGCCGTGCGCGTATGCCGACATCGAAGAGGCAGGCGTGATCCTGATCGCTGGAGCGAACCCGGCGCTTGCCCACCCGATCGTCTTTCGCCGCATCGAGGATGCCAAAGCGGCCAATCCGGACCTGAGAATCGTCGTGGTCGACCCGCGTCGCTCGGAGACCGCCGAAATCGCCGACCTCCACCTGGCGATCAGGCCGGGTAGCGACATCGCGCTCTTCAACGGCATGCTCAACGTGCTGCTCGCCGAGGAAATGATTGACCGCGCGTATGTCGACGCCCACACGACGGGTTTTGCCGCGCTTGCGCAAGTCGTGGCGCGCTATCCGCCGGCGGTCGCGGCCGAGCTCTGTGCGGTTCCGGTGGACGACATCGTGCAGGCCGCGCGTTGGTTCGGCAGTAACCGTCCAGCGCTGTCGCTCTATTGCCAGGGCCTCAACCAATCGGCGCATGGCACGCACAACAACGCCGGGATCATCCATCTGCATCTGGCGACCGGGCAGATCGGCCGGCCTGGCGCCGGCCCGTTTTCGCTGACCGGACAACCCAACGCGATGGGCGGACGCGAGGTCGGCGGCCTGGCCAATCTGCTGCCGGCGCACCGCGATCTGGCCAACCCGGCGCACCGCGCCGAGGTCGCGCGCTTCTGGGGCGTTCCGTATCTCTCGGGTGCGCCCGGAAAACCGGCCATCGAACTCTTCCGCAGCCTGAAAACGGGGCAGATCAAGGCCATCTGGATTGCTTGCACCAATCCCGCGCAGTCGCTGCCCAACCAGGCTGCGGTACGCGACGCCTTGCGCGCAGCCGATTACGTCGTCCTGCAGGAAGCCTGGGCGAATACCGACACCGCCGAATTCGCCGACCTGTTGCTGCCGGCCAGCGCCTGGGGCGAGAAACACGGGACGGTGACCAACTCCGAACGCTGCATCAGCCGCGTGCTGCCCGCGCTCGTCCCGCCGGGTGAAGCACGTCACGACTGGCAGATCGTCGTCGACTTCGCGCGCCGGCTGGGCCGCCAGCTCGAGTACGCGGCAGCCGACCGGCTTTTTCCCTACGACGACGCGGAGGCGATCTTCAACGAACACCGGGCGACGACGCGCGGCCGGGATCTCGACATCAGCGGCCTGAGCTATGCGCTGCTCGAACGCGACGGTCCGCAGCAGTGGCCGTACCCGGCTGGCGCCGCGGCGGGCAAAGCGCGACTCTACGATGACGGACGCTTTCCGACCGCCGACGGCCGCGCGCACTTCCTGACCATCGAGCATCAGCCGACGGCCGATCAGCGCACGCCGGAAGCGCCGATCAGCCTGCTCTCCGGACGTCTGCGCGACCACTGGCACGGCATGAGCCGTACCGGAACCGTTGCGCGCCTGTTCAATCTGGAGGACGAACCCCTGCTCGGCATGCACGCCTGCGACATGCGTCAGCGCCAGCTTGTCGCGGGCGATATCGCACGAGTGAGCAACGGTCGCGGCGAAATCACCGTGCGCGTCGCCGAACGCCCGGGGCTGCAGCGCGGCCGGGCGTGGCTGCCGATGCACTGGGGCAACCGGTTCATGAACTCGCCCGGCGCCAACGCGCTGGCCAGCGACGCCACCGACCCCTATTCGATGCAGCCGGAACTCAAGCACGCAGCGGTGCAGGTCAGCAAGCTGGAGCTGCCCTACCCATTGGCGATCGTCCGCCGTTGTGGGAGTCGCGACGAGGCTCTGGCACTGATCCAGACCGGCAGGTCGGCGTTGAGCGAGTTTCCCCATGCCAGCATTGCGCTTTACGGTCGTGCCAGTCCGCTGGTCGTCTTCCGCGCGGAGTGTCGACATGCCGTCGACGCCACTCGGCTCGCCGCGCTCGATCGGCTGTTCGCTCTGGCGGGCGACGAGGGAGAGATCGTTTATCAGGATGCCCGGCGAGGCATCGCCAAGAAGGCCATCGCCGTCGACGGACGCTTGTTCGGCGTGCGTCTGGCCGGTGAAACGTCGGCACTCGGCTGGCTGAAGCAGGCAATGGCGGAAGACGAACTCGACGCTCGCCTGATTCACCTGGCGCTTGCCCCGGGCGCGAGCGCACCGGTCGTCATCGCCGCGCGCAGGATCGTCTGCAAATGCGCCGATGTCAGCGATGCACAGATTCTCCAGGCACTCGCCGGCGGCGCCAGTCTGGGTGAACTGCAGGAAACGCTGAAGTGTGGCACCTACTGCGGTTCCTGCCTGCCGGAACTGAAAAGAACGGTGGCCGAACAGCGCGCCGCGGCCGCCGAACAGCCCGTCGCTTCAATTGCTGCCGAACGCTAGCCGACGCGCGCAGCGCTGATCTGCGCTGCGCGGCAGCGCTTGCGGCCTTCGGTGAGCCGCTTGCTTTCCGGCCATCCGAGCCAATCGATGCTGCACCGCAACAGGGCATCGCGCTCGACACTGGTGCGTCCAGTTCTCCTGTCTGAGCCAAAAACCCACAATAAAGCAGCAATATCGGACCTTGGCACGGTTCTCGCTCATCAGCGTAAGCCAGAGCGCTTCGACGTGCACAGAAGGCCGCCGCCGGGCGCCAGCAATCTCGGGCGCCGTCGCGCGTGCGGCGCGCCCGACATGGACACGACTTTGGAGCTGGAAATGAGCAAACCCCGCCTCGTCGTCATCGGCAATGGTATGGCCGGTGTCCGCACGATCGAAGAACTGCTGAAAATCAGGCCGGACCATTACCGCATTACGATCTTCGGTGCGGAACCGCATCCGAATTACAACCGCATTCTCTTGTCCCCGGTTCTCGCCGGCGAGATGAGTACGCAGGAGATCGTGCTCAACGAGCTGGATTGGTACCGCGACAACGGCATCGAACTGCACACTGGCCGACAGATCGTCACCATCGACCGGGTCGCGCGCAAGGTCATTGCCGACGACGGCTTCGCGGCCGAGTACGATCGACTGCTCATCGCCACCGGCTCGACGCCCTTCATGCTGCCGATTCCCGGCAACGACCTGCCCGGCGTCGTCGGCTACCGCGATCTCAAGGATACCGACGAGATGATCGACGCCGCGCGCCGTTATTCGCACGCGGTGGTCATCGGTGGCGGGCTGCTCGGCCTGGAAGCCGCCAATGGCTTGAAGCTGCGCGGCATGGACGTGACCGTCGTCCACCTCGGCGCGTGGCTGCTCGAACGCCAACTCGACGAGCGCGCCGGCCGGATGCTGCAGAAATCGCTGGAAGAGCGCGGGCTGAAATTCCTCCTCGAAAAGCAGACCGAGGCACTGATCAAGGGCGAGAGCGGCCGCGTTGCGGCGATCCGCCTGCAGGACGGTGTGCAGCTCGCCGCCGATCTGGTCGTGATGGCAGCCGGAATTCGCCCGAACTACGCCTTGGCGGAAGCCGCCGGCATCTACTGCAAGCGCGGAATCGTGGTCAACGACACGATGCAGACGTATGACCCGAAGGTCTATGCGGTTGGTGAGTGCGTCAGCCACCGCGGCATTGCCTACGGTCTGGTCGCGCCGCTCTTCGAACAGGCAAAGGTGGCCGCCAACCATTTGGCCGATTACGGAATTGCCCGCTACACCGGCTCGGTCACCTCGACCAAGCTCAAGGTCACCGGCATCGACCTCTTCTCGGCCGGCGAGTACATGGGTGGCCAGGACGCCGAGGAGATCGTTCTCAACGATCCGGCGGGCGGCGTCTACAAGAAGCTGGTCATTCGTGACGACAAGTTGATCGGCAGCGTGCTCTACGGCGACACGGCCGATGGCCCGTGGTACTTCCAGTTGCTCAAGGACAGGCGCGACATCCACGACGTTCGCGACTCGCTGATCTTTGGTCAGTCGCTGGTCGGCGATGTCGGTCACGCGGGCAACAGCCGGGCTGCCGGCCTCGCCGAGAGCGCCGAGGTGTGCGGCTGCAACGGCGTATCCAAGGGCACGATCATCAAGGGAATCAAAGAAAAGGGCCTGTTTACGCTGGACGAGGTGAAGCGGCACACGAAAGCGGCATCGTCCTGCGGCTCGTGTGCCGGCCTGGTCGAGCAGATCCTGGCGTCGACCATCGGCGGCGCCTACACGCCAGCAAGCTCCGACACGAAACCCGTCTGTGCCTGTACCGAGCTGTCGCACAAGCTGGTGCGCGAGACCATCCGCGATCAGCACCTGACCAGCAAGGAAGCCGTTTTCGCCTTCATGGAGTGGAAGACGCCGAACGGGTGCGAGAAATGCCGCCCGGCAGTCAACTACTATCTGATCTCGACCTGGCCCGACGAGGCCAAGGACGATCCGCAATCGCGTTTCATCAACGAACGTGCGCACGCCAACATCCAGAAAGACGGCACCTTCTCGGTCGTCCCGCGCATGTGGGGCGGCCTGACGACGCCCGCCGAACTGCGCGCGATTGCCGACGCAGCCGAGAAGTACAAGGTTCCGACCGTCAAGCTCACCGGCGGCCAGCGCATCGATCTCTTGGGCATCCGGAAGGAGGATCTGCCGCGCATCTGGGCCGACCTCAACGCTGCCGGAATGGTCTCGGGACACGCCTACGGCAAATCGATCCGCACCGTGAAGACCTGCGTTGGTGCCGAGCACTGTCGCTTCGGCACGCAGATGGCGATGGACATGGGGATCAAGCTGGAGCGGATGCTGTTCGACATGTATGCACCGCACAAGGTCAAGCTGGCCGTTTCCGGCTGCCCGCGCAACTGCGCTGAAGCGGGTATCAAGGATGTCGGCGTGATCGGCGTCGATTCGGGCTACGAGCTCTATGTCGGTGGCAACGGAGGAATCAAGACCGAGGTCGCCCAGTTTCTGTGCAAAGTGAAGCACGACGAGGAGGTGATGGCGTACTCGGGTGCTTTCCTGCAGCTCTATCGGGAAGAAGGCTGGTACCTCGAACGCACCTGCCACTTTCTCGCACGCGTCGGCCTCGACTACGTCAAGCGCCGGGTCGTCGCCGACGACCCGGGTCGGCAAGCGCTGCACGCGCGCTTGCTTGATTCGCTGAAGAACGCCCGTGACCCCTGGCAGACGAACCGCACCGGCGATGCCGTCAGACAGTTCGTCCCGCTCCGCGTCGAGGCCTGAGTTCACGGCAACGAGGAGATGAAGAAATGAGCAACTGGAAACGGATCTGCCAACTGGACGAAATTCCCCGCCTGGGGTCGCGCGTCGTGCAAGGGACCAAGGGCGGCGACATTGCCCTGTTCCGTACCGCGGCAGATCAGGTCTTTGCCCTGCACGACAAGTGTCCGCACAAGAGCGGTCCGCTCTCGCAGGGAATCGTGCACGGCGAGCGGGTGAGCTGCCCGCTGCACGGCTGGAACATCCGCCTCGACGACGGCCAGGCCGTCGCACCGGATGTCGGGTCGTGCCGCAGCTTTGCGGTAAGCGTCAGGGACGGCGAGGTCTTTCTCGCCGTCTGAGGAGAGGAGCTGCGGTGCCCCAGTCGGAGAGCCGCCGTACAGCGACCGTCATCGCGGTCATCAACGAAGGAACACAAGCAGTGGACAAGAAATCATTCCTGCACGCCGGCCACCTGCCAACCCTGCTGGCGGCTTTCCTCTACTTCGACCTCGCCTTCATGGTCTGGGTCCTGCTCGGTCCGCTTGGCGTCGGCATCGCCCGCGATCTCGGCCTGTCGCACGCCGAGAAGGGGCTGATGGTAGCCACGCCGGTGCTTGCCGGCGCGCTCCTGCGCATCGTCATGGGCATTCTGGTCGACCGCCTGTCGCCGAAAAAGGCGGCGATCATCGGCCAGCTTGTCGTCATCGTCGCGATGGCCTACGCTTGGCAGATTGGCATTCACTCCTACCGGGAAGTCCTGCTTCTCGGTCTCTTCCTGGGGGTGGCTGGCGCCTCGTTTGCCGCCGCGCTGCCACTCGCCTCGCGCTGGTATCCGGCCGAGCATCAGGGAACGGCGATGGGCATCGCCGGAGCAGGCAACTCGGGCACAGCGCTGGCCGCGCTCTTTGCTCCCGGTCTGGCAGCCGCTTTCGGCTGGGTCAATGTCTTCGGGATCGTGCTCGTGCCGCTCGTCCTCGTCCTCATCGCCTTCCTCTTCATGGCCAAGGATGCGCCCGACGCGCCGCCACCGAAGACGCTGGCCGAATACCTGAAAGTCCTCAAGGACAAGGACGCCTGGTGGTTCATGTTCTTCTATTCGGTGACTTTCGGCGGCTTCGTCGGTCTCGCTTCGTCGCTGGTCATCTACTTCAATACGCAGTACGCCCTCGATCCGAAGACGGCCGGCTTCTTTACCGCCGGTTGTGTCTTCGCAGGTTCGCTCGTGCGGCCGATCGGCGGTTACGTCGCCGATCGCGTTGGCGGCGTAAAGTCGCTCAGCGTGATGTACATCCTCGCCGCAATCTTTCTCGCCGTGGCCAGCGTCGGTCTGCCCGCCGCCTGGATGGCGCTGGTCGTCTTCGTCTGCGCAATGCTGGCGCTCGGCATGGGTAACGGCGCCGTCTTCCAGTTGGTGCCGCAGCGCTTCAAGAAGGAAATCGGCGTCATGACCGGGCTGGTCGGCATGGCCGGCGGCGTCGGCGGCTTCTATCTGGCGTCCAGCCTGGGCTATTCGAAGCAACTCACCGGCAGCTATCAGCTCGGTTTCATGATCTTCGCTGCGCTCGCCATCCTGGCGCTTTTCGGGCTGACCAGCGTCAAGACGCGCTGGCGGACAACCTGGGGGGCGAGCTATCTGACGACGGCGAAGATCTGACGTAGAGTGCGGGCAAACCAGCATTGGGCGGCGCGGCCGAGCGGCTGCGCCGCCCGCTTCATCAGGAAACGCCATGCCAATGCAAGTTGCTGTCGGCCATTCGTCGCTCACCGGACGGCGCGCGCGCAATGAGGATTTCTGTGGCGTGGCGACGCCGACCGGCGCCGAGCTGGCAAACAAGGGGGTGATCGCCGCGGTTGCCGACGGCATCGGCGGTCACCGCGGCGGCCGTGAAGCCGCCGAATACACGGTGCGCGGCCTGCTCTCCGACTACTTCGCGACACCCGATACATGGAGCGTCGCGCGCGCCATCGAGACGGTGAGCAGCGCGCTCAACCGCTGGGTCATCGCCGAGGCCAACCGCAACGCCGAGCTCAGCGGAATGGCGACGACACTCTCGGCGCTGGTCCTGCGCGGCCGGCGCTTCCACCTGGCGCATATCGGCGACAGCCGCATCTATCGCCTGCAGGCCGGCCGTTTGCACGCCTTGACCACCGACCACGTCTGGGAGCATCCCGAGCTTGCGCATGTGCTGTCGCGCGCGATCGGTCTCGATGCGCGCGTCCTGATCGATTTTGCCGACGGCGAACTGGCGCTCAACGACCGATTTCTGCTCGTCACCGACGGCGTCTGGGGCGCTCTTCCGGATGCGCTGATCAGCGAAGTGCTGCTTGCTCACCCCGAGCCGCAAGCCGCTGCTGCCGCCCTGAGCAGCCTGGCGCTAGCCCAGGGCGGGCACGACAACGCGACGGCATTGGTCATCGATATCCTGGCGCTGCCGTCGGCAACGCTACGCGACAGCCTGGAGAGCGACGGGGGTTTGCCGCTGCCGCACCGGATGAAGGTCGGCCACGAAATCGACGGCCTGCGCGTCGAAGAAATCCTCCACGACTCGCGCCAGACGCTGCTCTATCGCGTGCGAGCGGCCAACAGCGGCGAGCAGTGCGTCCTCAAGACGCTGCAGCCGGGAATGGGCGGCGACGCCGAGGCGTCTGCCGCACTGCTCATGGAGGAGTGGCGCGCCCGGCGCGTTGTTTCGCCTTTCTTTCCGCAGGTGATCCCCGCCGGGCAGCGCAGCGCCCTTTACTATCTGACGACCTGGCATCCGGGAGCAACGCTGGCCGCCCGGCTCGCCTGCGGGCAGCACTTCCCGGCCACCGAGGTCGTCCGTCTCGGCATCTCGCTCCTCAAGGGAATCGGCCTGCTGCACCGGCTCGACATCGTCCATCGCGACATCAAGCCCGACAATCTCCATCTCGGTGACGACGGTGCGCTGCGCATTCTCGACCTCGGCGTCGCTATCAGCCTCGCCGAAAACGAAGGCGGGCAAACCATCGGCCGCGCCGGCACGCCCTCGTACATGGCGCCCGAGCTGTTCGCCGGCGCCGCGCCTGCAGCGGGTTTCGACCTTTACGCCGCCGGCGTCAGCCTTTACCAACTGCTGACGCGCAAGTATCCGTATGGAGAGATCGAAGCCTTCCAGACGCCGCGCTTCACCGAGGCCGTGCGCCCGACGCGCTGGCGTCCGGACACCCCGGGCTGGCTGGAGAACGTTCTGCTCAAGGCGGTGGCGCGGGACGCCGCCGACCGTTTCGCGACCGCCGAGGAGTTTCGTCTGGCGCTCGAACGCGGTGCAACGCGGCCAATCGCTCCTCCTGCCCGACAAGCGCTGGCGCAGCGCAATCCGCTGCTCACCTGGAAAGTGCTTGCCGCAGCCTCGCTCTTGCTCAACCTCGTCCTGCTCGCCATCCTCTCGCGTTAGCCGGAGAAGCACCGTGAAAACCCTCCTCGCCTCGCACGCGGCGGGCTGGCTGCCTGGCGCTCCCCTCCGTCTCCCGCCGCCGACGAACACGCGCCCCGAACCAATCATGACGCGCGCAAGCTCGTCGCGTTGCGCCAGTTCGCAGCGAACCGAGAGTGCCACGGTCGAGCACGAGGCACGGGCTGCCTGCAGAGGCGAAGCCTTATCGCCGTAGTTGCAAACACTTCCCGCTCCGAAGGCTCGCTCTGGCAAGAGGGTCGGGCAACTGCTGCCGATTGACGGCATGCCTGTGATACCGGATAATGCGGACCGACTTCGGGGGCATAGCTCAGCTGGGAGAGCGTCTGGTTCGCAATCAGAAGGTCGGCGGTTCGATCCCGCCTGTCTCCACCAAGAAATCAACGACTTAGCCCGACTCGCAAGGTCGGGCTTCTGCTTTTTCGGCATCTGGTAAACAGAGGGTAAGCGGATTTGGGCAATCCGGATCAACGCCACCAAGCCAGAGCCCGGCGCGGTGGCAACCGCCAGACACCCTGTGGTACCCGATCAGGCGCCTAAGGCTTGGTCTGCGCCACCGGCCCGAACACGGTACCCGGCAAACTTTTCATCATGTCGCCCAGCGCGCTCTTGTTGCCGAGTTTGGAAGGCAGCATCGATGCCTTCAGCGCCAGCGCGTCCAGTTCCGTGCCGCAGTAGGTCACACCGTTCTCGGTTCTCGGGCTTTCGGTCGGCTTCATCGGCACCAGCAGGATGAGGAAATCTCCACGAGCTTTCGCTTCGTCAACCTGCCGCCGGTATTCCGCCCATTCCTCGGCTGGCGCATCGCTCGCGGGCTCGCGCAGCATGCAGACGGATAGCTGTGGCTTTGGCAGCAGCACGTCTTCCAGTCGTGCCAGGCGACGCTTCAGGGTGCTCATTACAGTGCTTGCCCGGACAACAGAAGCACGCGGCACGGACGGCAATCGGTGCGAGCCAGCGCTTCGACCTTCGCCCGTTCGGCGAAGTCGTCCTCGGCTTCGTCGCTGCGGCGGTCGACGACATTGTCACCGATGACGGCGCGGAAGACCGGGCGGCCGACGATGCGACGGATGATGAGAGCGATCTCGTCGGCGTTCGAGTGGTTTGCCTCCAGTCTGGCCGTACGGCGCTCCAGCGTTCTGCTCATTTCCACCTCCTCGGGTGGAGAAAATCACGCGCCCGTATGCGCGGGCTGTAGCGCCTCGTACCGGTCGAGAATCGCATTCCATTTCGCGGAGACTGCGGGATCGATGGGACGCTTCCGATGAGGCGCGGCTATTGACGGCCGCACTCCGGCCGGATGGTCCTCCGCAGCCATGCGCGCATCCAGCCAGTCGCGGAATGCGAAAAGGCTGCCGAAATCGGCCAGCAAAGCGGCACGGCTCGTCCCCATCCGTTCCAGCTCGATGTCGACTTCCCTCTCGCCGTCGTTGCGGTTCCTGAGTTTTTCCACCTTGCTGAGCCGCGTTTGCAACCCGTTCATTTCTTCCCTTCCAGTGCGCTGATGCGTTGCTCAAGCTCCTGGGTCTCCAGCGCCTTGCGGCGGGCTTCCACGATGCCGGCGAGTGTCGCCGCTTCGCCAGGCAGGATGTCGCCGGCGGCAACAGCCTGCAGGATGGCAGCCTGAGCCTGCGCGACGCCTTCCGCAGACCCCGTGTCCGGCAGCGACAGGAAGATCGGACGCTCCTTTGCCACAGGAACCAGGCGCTCGATGACCAGCCGTGCAGCGCTGATGTCACCACCCTTGGCCATCTCGACGACCCTCTTGGCGATCGCATCGGCGCCTTCCTCCATCGCCGCCAGGGCGACCAGCGTGACCGGATTGCGGCTTCCCCTGGGTCGGCCCTTCGGGTTGCCAGACTGGCCAGGCTTCCAACCGGGGCGTAGGTGTTCGGCTTTCGTCATTTCGCTCATGCTCTGTTCCTCGACGGTGTTTTTTCAGTGCTCCGCTTCTTGGTGACCTTCACGAAACCGTAGCGCCTGCCAATTTCAGCCCAAGCACGTTGCGCAGAAAGCCGGGCTGGTTCCGACGCTTCGACCCGACCCAGAACTGCCAGCAGCGCCCGTAACGGCGCGTTTTGTTCATCGCCGATGGCGTCTATCGTGGCGCGGCTGTCGCGCATACGCTGCGCGCGCTTGCGCTCCGCAGCGCTCAACGCTTGCTCGCCTATGGGTGGCCTGCCTCGTTTCGTGACTGTCACAGTTTTGTCGGACATCGCTTCTCGATCGTTGTTGTGACTGTCACGATAATAGCAGATAGGTGCCCTGCCCAGCTTGAGTAAGACAGCGATCCGTGCATTCGCGCTGCCGAAGTCGTGGCCTCCGAGTGTGACGGGTGGCTGGCGAGCGCGCGGAGCAGCCACCGGGCCGAGGGTGACGGTTCTTGTGGGCAGGCGTATCCTGTCGGGTCTGACGATGGCGAGGTCCGCACCATGCTGAACAAGAAAGAGACTGACGCTGCTGCGCCGGCACACGCGGGCGATTCCATTGCTGCCATCAAGTATCCGGCCAAGCGCAAGAACATCCCGCCGGCCGGGCTGGAGGCGCAGGGCGTCGTTCAGGAAGCGCCGAAAATCCGCTACGAATACAACCCGCATCTGCCGCCAATGCTGCGCTCGGCTACAGACGCGGCGGCGGCCGACAGGCTGCCGGAGTTGCTGGCGATCGCGCGGCAGCGGGCGCTTTCGGCGGAAGAGGCGAAGGTGCTGGCGGACGCGCTGCGCCGGCATGAGCCATGGCTGGAATGGAGCGGGAAGCGGGAGAAGCCGTGGTTCGAGGTCGAGCCGGTGGCGCTGCACATGCACTAGCGCATCTCCACCCAGGCGATCCTGCGCGTGCTGGCGCGCGAGGATGTCGAGCGCGATCTCTTTGCCGATCCGCAGCACGATTATGCGCAGGCCGTGCAGTTCTACCAGCACGACGTGGACTGGGCGAACCGCATGATCCTCGGTGACTCGCTGCAGGTGATGGCCAGCCTCGCCCGGCGCGAGGACTTGGCCGGCAAGGTGCAGATGATCTACCTCGACCCGCCCTACGGCATCAAGTTCGCCTCGAACTTCCAGCCGCAGCTCGGCCAGCGCGACGTCAAGGACCGCGAGCAGGACCTCACGCGCGAGCCGGAGATGGTCAAAGCATACCGCGACACCTGGACGCTCGGCATCCACTCTTACCTCGCGTACCTGCGCGACCGCCTCGCGATGGCCCGCGAACTCCTCACCGACTCCGGCAGCATCTTCGTTCAGATCAGTGATGACAATCTGCATCGAGTGCGGTGCGTGATGGATGAGGTATTTGGGGTGGGGAATTTCTGCGCCATCATCTCGTTTCAAAAGACCGGGAGCATGGTTGGAAACCTCCTCCCAACAACCGTCGATTTCCTGCTTTGGTATGCCCGAGACATCGAACGGGTGAAATACAAACAGATCTATCAAGAACGACGTAGCGGTGCCACATCCCTTGATCGATACGATCAAGTCCTTGAGCCCACGGGGCTGATGCGACGAATCACAGAGGACGAGCAAGTCACAGACGATCTGGGTCCCCTTCGGCGTTTCCAACTTACGAGTCTTTTCTCGGATGGTGCCTCGACCAAACCGCAGGCGTTCCCGTTCCGGGGTAACACGTATGAACCGAAGGGCAATGCCCACTGGAAGACGGATGTCGATGGTGGGTTGCGCCGTTTGGGGTTGGCCGAGCGGGTTGAACCACAGGGGGACCGACTCAGATATGTGCGCCTCGCTTCAGATTTCAATCTCGTTCCTCTTGCTGACCGATGGGAAAGCGTCCAGATCGGCACGGCGGCGATTTATGTAGTTCAGACTTCAACAACCGTTGTGGAGCGCTGCCTATTAATGACCACCGACCCCGGCGACCTGGTGTTGGACCCGACCTGCGGCAGCGGAACCACAGCGTATGTCGCCGAGCAGTTGGGCCGGCGCTGGATCACCTGCGATTCCAGCCGCGTGGCGCTGGCGCTGGCCAAGCACCGGCTGCTGACGGCGAAGTTCGATTACCAGCAACTTCGCTCGCTCAGCGCGGAGGACGTGGCGCGCAATCCGAACGGAACCTGGCTCACCGACCCGACGGGCAAGGTTCCCGGCAAGGCCACCTTCCGGTGCAAGACGGTGCCGCACATCACGCTCAAGAGCATCGCCCGTAACACTTCGCTCGATCCGATCTTCGCCAGGCACGAGCCAATTCTCGCGGAGAAGCTGACGCAACTGAACCGCGAAGTGGCCACGGTCGGCGCCGTGCTGAAGGGCAAGCTGGTCGAGAAGCTGATTCACAAGCATCGCGAATCCGGCGCCAACGCCATGAGCGACGCCGACACGCGCCGCTGGCTGCTGCCGGATACGCAGGCGGCCTTGATCCGCTCCTTCCCCGCGCGTTCACCCCTCAAGGGCCTGACAACCAGGCAGGCCGAAGCGTATCGCGCCGCGATTCCGAAAGGCGGATGGCAGGAATGGGAGGTGCCCTTCGATACCGATCCCGACTGGCCATCCACGCTGCAGGACGCGCTGACCGCCTACCGCGCTGCCTGGCGGGCGAAGATGGACGAGGTGAACGCCTGCATCGCCGCCAACGCCGAGATGGAGGAACTGGTGGACAAGCCCGAGCCGGTGAAGGGCATCGTGCGCGTGACCGGCCCCTTCTCGATGGAACTTACCCTTTCCCACAACCCGTCAGCAGACGGTAGCGCTATGGTTTGTTCCT
>NZ_JAVMKF010000148.1:0-26628 GCF_031732815.1 Accumulibacter sp.
GAAACCTCCGACTTGTTTGAGTAGTTCTGATTGACGCGACCGTTAGGGAGTAGAACTTATGCATGACATCATTCGCCAGCTTGCAGAAAAGCGCGCGGCGGCCTGTCTGGGTGGTGGCCAGAAACGCATCGACAACCAGCACAGCAAGGGCAAACTGGCTGCCCGTGAACGGATCGAGCTCTTGCTCGACAGCGGCTCATTCGAGGAATGGGACATGTTCATGGAGCATCGCTGTAACGACTTCGGCATGGCCAACCAGTCCGTCCCGGGCGACGGCGTGGTCATCGGCTGCGGCACGATCAATGGTCGGCTGATGTTCGTCTTTTCGCAAGATTTCACCGTGTTCGGCGGCTCGCTCTCCGAGGCGCACGCCGAGAAAATCTGCAAGGTCATGGACCATGCGATGAAGGTCGGGGCGCCGGTGATCGGCTTGAACGACTCGGGCGGGGCGCGCATCCAGGAAGGAGTCGCCTCGCTGGCCGGGTACGCCGAAGTTTTCCAGCGCAACGTCCTCGCTTCCGGGGTCATCCCGCAGATCTCGCTGATCATGGGCCCCTGCGCCGGCGGCGCGGTCTATAGCCCGTCGATGACCGACTTCATCTTCATGGTCAAGGACTCGTCGTACATGTTCGTCACCGGCCCGGAAGTGGTCAAGACGGTGACGCACGAAGACGTGACCTCGGAAGAACTCGGCGGCGCCGTAACCCACACCACCAAGTCGGGCGTGGCCGACCTCGCTTTCGAGAACGACGTCGAGGCGCTGATGATGCTGCGCCGCTTCATCAGCTTCCTGCCCTCGAACAACCGCGAAAAGCCGCCGCGTCTGCCTTCGCAGGATCCGGCTGACCGGCTCGATTTCTCGCTCGACACCCTGGTTCCCGACAACCCGAACAAGCCTTACAACATCAAGGAACTGATCATCAAGGTAAGCGACGACGGCGACTTCTTCGAGCTCCAGCGCGAGTACGCCAAGAACATCGTCATCGGCTTTGCCCGGATGGACGGATCGACCGTGGGCATTGTCGCCAACCAGCCGCTCGTGCTGGCCGGCTGCCTGGACATCAAGAGCTCGATCAAGGCGGCACGCTTCGTACGTTACTGCGACGCGTTCAACATTCCGGTCGTGACCTTCGTCGACGTGCCCGGCTTCATGCCGGGAACCGCCCAGGAATACGGCGGCATCATCAAGCACGGTGCCAAACTGCTCTACGCCTATGCCGAGTGCACGGTGCCGAAGATCACCGTGATCACCCGCAAGGCCTACGGTGGCGCCTACGACGTGATGGCCTCGAAGCACCTGCGCGGTGACGTGAACTTCGCCTGGCCGTCGGCTGAAATCGCCGTGATGGGTCCGAAGGGCGCCGTCGAAATCATCTTCCGCGAAGAAAAGAACGACCCGGCGAAGCTCGCCGCACGCGAAGCCGAATACAAGGCCAAATTCGCCAACCCGTTCGTTGCCGGCGCGCGTGGTTTCATCGACGACGTGATCATGCCGAACGAGACGCGCAAGCGGATCTGCCGCTCGCTCGCAATGCTGCGCAACAAGAAGCTGGAAAACCCGTGGCGCAAGCACGGCAACATTCCGCTTTGATACCCGGGGAGAAACAGCCATGTTCAAGAAGATTCTGATCGCCAACCGCGGAGAAATTGCCTGCCGGGTGATGAAAACCGCAAAGAAGATGGGAATCAAGACCGTCGCGGTCTATTCCGAAGCCGACAAGGACTCGATGCACGTCCTGATGGCTGACGAGGCCGTCTGCATCGGTCCGCCACCTTCGAAAGAATCGTATCTGGTGATCGACAAGATCATCGACGCGTGCAAGCAGACCGGCGCCGAAGCCGTTCATCCGGGTTACGGCTTCCTGTCTGAAAACGAGGAGTTTTCGCGTCGCCTCGAAGACAGTGGCATCGTCTTCATTGGTCCCAAGCATTATTCGGTCGCCGCGATGGGCGACAAGATCGCGTCCAAAAAGCTCGCGCAGGAAGCCAGGGTCAATACCATTCCGGGTTACAACTCGGAGATTGTCGACGCAGCACAAGCGGTCGAGATCGCCAAGGGAATCGGCTATCCGGTGATGATCAAGGCGTCGGCCGGCGGTGGCGGCAAGGGACTGCGCGTCGCGTTCAACGACAAGGAAGCTTTTGAAGGCTTTGAAGCCTGCCGCAACGAGGCGCGCAACAGTTTTGGCGACGATCGCGTGTTCATCGAGAAGTTCGTCGAAGGACCGCACCACATCGAAATCCAGATCATCGCCGACGCCTTCGGCAACACCGTCTATCTGCTCGAACGCGAGTGTTCGATCCAGCGCCGGCACCAGAAGGTTCTCGAGGAAGCGCCGTCGCCCTTCATCGACGACAAGATTCGTAAAGCGATGGGCGAGCAGGCGGTGGCGCTGGCCAAAGCGGTCAATTACCAGAGCGCCGGAACCGTCGAATTCGTCGTCGGTTCGGACAAGTCGTTCTACTTCCTCGAGATGAACACCCGCCTGCAGGTCGAACATCCGGTCACCGAAATGATCACCGGCGTCGACCTGGTCGAGCTGATGATTCGCGTCGCCGCCGGCGAGCAACTGCCCTTCACGCAGAGCGATATCAAGGCGAACGGCTGGGCGATCGAATGCCGGATCAATGCCGAGGACCCGTTCCGCGGTTTCCTGCCCTCGGTTGGCCGTCTGGTCAAGTATCGTCCGCCGGAAACCACCGACGGCGAGGTTCGCGTCGACACCGGCGTCTTCGAGGGCGGCGAAATCTCGATGTACTACGATTCGATGATCGCCAAGCTGATCTGCCACGGCGCGACGCGCGACCAGGCGGTGGGCCGCATGCGTGACGCCTTGAACGCCTTCGTCATTCGCGGCATCGACTCGAACATCCCCTTCCAGGCAGCGCTGATGCAGAACACGCGCTTCCTCTCCGGCGTGTTCACCACCTCGTTCATCGCCGACGAGTTCCCCAACGGCTTCGACGAATCCTGCGTGGTACACGAAGACCCCGGCCTGCTCGCCGCTCTGGCGGCCTTCGGACGGCGACGCTACATCGATCGGGCGGTCAAGATCAGCGATCAGATGCCCGGCCACGAACGCAAGGTCGGCAGCGACTGGGTCGTCCAGATGGAAGGCAAGGACTACCCGATCACGCTCGTACCGATCCCGGGCGGTTATTCGGCCAGGCATGGCGGCGACCGCTACGACCTGGTTTCCGACTGGAAATTCGGCGAACTCGTCTTCCGCGGCACTTGCAACGGTTCGCCGATCTGCCTGCAGCTCGAACGGATTGGACTGCTCTACCGCGTCGTCCACTTCGGCAAGCAGGTGAAGGTCACGGTGATGACGGCCAACGCCGCGCGCATGCTGGCGCTGATGCCGAAGAAGCAACCACCCGACCTCTCCAAGTTCCTGCTTTCGCCGATGCCCGGACTTCTGCGCGAAGTTTCGGTCAGCGTCGGACAGCAGGTTGCTGCGGGTGAGAAACTGGCGGTGATCGAAGCCATGAAGATGGAGAACGTCCTCAAGGCCGAACTCGATTGCAAGGTGAAGAAGATCGTTGCCGCCCCGGGCGAAAGCCTCTCGGTCGATCAGGTCATCATCGAGTTCGAATAGGACCGCCTGCCAGCGGGCTGCCCGCAAGCCAAGAAGCCCGCCGCCCGGCGGGCTTTTTTTGTCCGCTCGGGCGCCAACTTCCGCCTGGAACGACTGTCAATGCCTCTATGTGCGGCCGCCGCTCCGGGCAGGATTGCGCAATACAAAATAGTGTTTTACCATGCGGCATTCACCGCTGGTTGTGCGCACGCCCTGCGCGCCACCGGTGCTGCTCGCTGCCGTCGCTCATCGTGCGCCGTAACACGCGATCCAGACCACCGTTTTTCACCATTCTGCAGACCAGGAGACCCAAGTCATGGCAGCTTTGCCCGAAAACGCGCTATCGGCCAGCCCGAACGATACCGACCCGCAGGAAACTCAGGAGTGGCTGGACGCGCTGAGTGGAGTCATCGAGCGTGTCGGCGCCGAGCGGGCGCATTTTCTGATCAGCGGTCTGATCGCCCTGGCGCGCCACGAGGGAATCAACATCCCCTACAGCGCGACCACCGAATACGTCAACACGATTCCGGTCGATCGGCAGCCGAAGTATCCCGGCAATGCCGACCTCGAAATCCGCATCCACAACTTCATTCGCTGGAATGCGATGGCCATGGTCGTGCGTGCCAACCGCGACAGCAACGTCGGTGGCCACATCGCTTCGTTTGCTTCGGCTGCCGCGCTCTATGATGTCGGCTTCTCGTGGTTCTGGCACGCGCCCTCGGAACAGCACGGCGGCGACCTGATCTTCTTTCAAGGGCATTCCGTCCCCGGCGTCTATGCGCGCGCGCACCTGCTCGGCCGCCTGAGCGACGAGCAGATGGATTGCTTCCGGCAGGAAGTCGACGGCCAGGGAATTTCTTCGTACCCGCACCCCTGGCTGATGCCCGATTTCTGGCAGTTCCCGACCGTCTCGATGGGGCTTGGTCCGATTCAGGCGATCTACCAGGCGCGCTTCATGAAGTACCTCGACAGCCGCGGCTTCATCCAGGCCGGCGACCGCAAGGTGTGGGCCTTCCTCGGCGACGGCGAAACCGACGAGGTCGAGTCGCTCGGCGCCATCGGCATGGCGGCGCGCGAACGTCTGGACAACCTGATCTTCGTCATCAACTGCAACCTGCAGCGTCTCGACGGGCCGGTGCGCGGCAACGGCAAGATCATCCAGGAACTCGAAGGCACTTTCCGCGGCGCCGGCTGGAACGTCATCAAGCTGATCTGGGGGACCCACTGGGACGCGCTCTTCCTGCGCGATCGCCAGGGCATCCTGCGCAAGCGCATGATGGAGGCGGTGGACGGCGAATATCAGACGTTCAAGGCGAAAGATGGCGCCTACGTGCGCGAGCACTTTTTCAACACGCCGGAACTCAAGGAACTCGTCGCCGACTGGACCGATGACCAGGTCTGGGCGCTCAACCGGGGTGGCCACGACATCTTCAAGATCTTCAGCGCCTACAAGGCCGCCGTCGAGCACCGAGGCCAGCCGACGCTGATCCTTGCCAAGACGATCAAGGGCTTCGGCATGGGGCAGGCGGGCGAAGCGATGAACATCTCGCACCAGCAGAAGAAGCTCGACTATGAAGCGATCAAGCGCTTCCGCGACCGTTTCAACCTGCCCGTCGCTGACGAGCAACTGGACGAACTTCCCTACCTGAAGTTCGCCGAGGGCTCGCCGGAACTGACCTACATGCGGCAACGCCGGATGGACCTTGGCGGCTACCTGCCAAAGCGCCGGCGCAGCGCGCCGGCACTGGAAATCCCTGAGCTCAAGACCTTCGACGCGCTGCTCAAGGCCTCCGGCGAAGGGCGCGAAATCTCGACGACGATGGCCATCGTCCGCTTCCTGAACCTCCTCCTGAAGGACAAGAAGGTCGGCCGACACGTCGTCCCGATCGTTCCCGACGAATCGCGCACCTTTGGCATGGAAGGCCTCTTCCGCCAGATCGGCATCTGGAACCAGGAGGGACAGCGCTATGTCCCGGAAGACCATGACCAGTTGATGTTCTACAAGGAGTCGAAAGACGGCCAGGTCCTGCAGGAAGGGATCAACGAGGCGGGCGCGATGAGCGACTGGATCGCTGCCGCGACGTCGTACTCGGTGCACGGCGTGCAGATGATTCCCTTCTACATCTGCTACTCGATGTTCGGCCTGCAGCGCACGATGGACCTCTGCTGGGCAGCCGGCGACCAACGCGCCAGGGGGTTCCTGATCGGCGGCACGGCCGGGCGGACGACGCTCAACGGCGAAGGTCTGCAGCACGAGGACGGGCATTCGCACATCCTCTCGGGGCTGATTCCGAACTGCGTCAGCTACGATCCGACCTTCGCCTTCGAGATTGCCGTCATCATGCGCGAAGGCATGCGCCGGATGTACCAGGAGCAGGAGGACATCTTCTACTACATCACGGTGATGAACGAGAACTACGAGCATCCCGACCTGCCGGCGGGGGCCGAGGCGGACATTCTCAAGGGTCTCTACCTGTTGCGGCGCGGCCATTCGTCGGACACCAATCCGGCGGCGCCGCGCGTCCAGTTGCTCGGTTCGGGAACGATCTTCCGTGAAGTGATCGCCGCCGCCGAACTGCTGAAGAACGACTGGGGCGTCGACGCCGACCTCTGGGGCTGCCCGAGCTTTTCGGAACTGGCACGTGACGGCAACGACGTGCAGCGCTGGAATCTGCTGCACCCGACCGAAAAACCGCGCCGCTCGCATGTCGAAGCCTGCCTGGCCGACACGCGCGGTCCGGTCATTGCGGCCACCGACTATGTCCGCCTGTTCGCCGAGCAGATCCGCCCCTTCCTGAATCGCCGCTACGTGACGCTGGGGACCGACGGCTTCGGCCGCTCCGACACGCGCGAGAAGCTCCGTCACTTCTTCGAAGTCGATCGCCGCTGGGTCACCCTCGCCGCGCTCAAGGCGCTCGCCGACGACGGTCAGATTGAACGGTCGAAGGTAGCCGAAGCGATCGGACGCTACGGCATCGACGTCAACAAACCCAATCCGATGACCGTCTGAGGGAGCCAAGCGATGAGTCAATTGATCGAAGTCAAAGTCCCCGACATCGGCGACTTCCACGACGTACCGGTGATCGACATCTGCGTCCAGGTCGGCGATGCCGTCAAGGTCGACGACGCACTGGTCACGCTGGAGTCGGACAAGGCAACGATGGACGTGCCGTCGTCCGCCGCCGGCGTCGTCAAGGAGGTGCGCGTACAACTCGGCGACAAGGTTTCCGAGGGAAGCGTCGTCGTCATCCTCGCTGCTGGAGCCGAAGCTGGCGTCGCGCCGGCTGGCGCGCCCGCCCCGGCCGCCGCCCCAGCCAGCACTGCGCCCAGCGCCGCGGCACCCGCTACGGCGAGCGCCGCGCCTCCACCGCCCAGCCCGACGCCGCCCGCCAGCACCGTCCAGCCCAGCGCAGCGCCGCCACCCCCCGCCCTTGCCTTGGGCGCCCGCACGCACGCCAGCCCTTCGGTGCGCCTGCTGGCGCGCGAACTTGGCGTCGATCTGACAAAAGTCAGTGCCAGTGGTCCGAACGGGCGGATCCTCAAGGAAGACGTCAACGCCTACGTCAAGGGCGTCATGACCGCCAGCCGTGCCCCTGCGGCGGCTGCTCCGGCCTCCCTCGGCGGCGGCCTTGACCTGCTGCCGTGGCCCAAGGTCGACTTTGCGAAGTTCGGCCCGGTCGAAGTCAAACCGCTCGCCCGCATCAAGAAGATCTCGGCCCAGAACCTGGCGCGCAACTGGGTGATGATCCCGGCCGTGACCTATCACGAAGACGCCGACATCACCGACCTGGAAGCCTTCCGCGTCGCGATCAACAAGGAGAACGAGCGCTCGGGCTTGAAGATCACGATGCTCGCCTTCCTCATCAAGGCCTGCGCCTTTGCCTTGAAGAAGTTTCCCGAATTCAACAGCTCGCTCGACGGCGACAACCTGATCCTCAAGCAGTACGTGCACATTGCCTTTGCCGCCGACACCCCGCACGGCCTCGTCGTTCCGGTGATCAAGGACGCCGACCGCAAGACGGTCAGCCAGATTGCCGTGGAAAGCGGCGAACTGGCCAGGAAGGCGCGCGACGGCAAACTCACCCCGGGCGAAATGTCCGGCGCGTGCTTCACGGTCTCCAGCCTCGGCGGAATCGGTGGGACCCACTTCTCGCCGATTATCAACGCGCCCGAGGTTGCCATCCTCGGCGTCAATAAATCCGTCACCAAGCCGGTCTGGAATGGCCGCGAGTTTGCTCCGCGCCTGATCCTGCCGCTTTCGCTGACCGCCGACCATCGCGTCATCGACGGCGCCCTGGCGACCCGCTTCAACGTTCATCTTGCGCAACTGCTCGCCGACCTGCGGCGCGTATTGCTCTGACCGGGAGACAATCCGATGAGCCAGACCCTGGAAGCCCGAGTCCCGGATATCGGCGACTACCACGACGTGCCGGTCATCGACATCTGCGTGGCCGTCGGCGATACGGTCAAGGTCGACGATCCGCTGGTCACCCTCGAATCCGACAAGGCGACGATGGACGTACCGAGCAGCGCGGCGGGCGTCGTCCGCGAGATCCGGGTGAAGCTCGGCGACAAGGTCTCGCAAGGCGACGTCGTCGTCGTTCTCGAGACCGCCGCGCCGACCGCCGCCGCCCAGCCGGCTGCCGGCGCGCCGGACACTCGACCCGCCGCCGCGCCAGTGGCGCCGCAGGCGGCCGCCGTCAGCAGCGCGGCAGCCGACCTCGAATGTGAGGTCCTCGTCCTCGGCGCCGGGCCGGCCGGCTACTCGGCGGCTTTCCGCAGCGCCGACCTCGGCCAGCGCACGATCCTGGTCGAGCGTTACCCGACGCTCGGCGGCGTTTGCCTGAACGTCGGCTGCATCCCGTCGAAAGCCCTGCTGCACATCACCGGCGTCCTCGAGGAAGCGCAGCACCTGGGCGATTCCGGCATCAGCTTCAGCGCGCCGAGCATCGACATCGACAAACTGCGTGCGCACAAGAACCAGGTCGTCGGCAAGTTGACCAGCGGTCTTGCCGGCATGGCAAAGGGTCGCAAAGTCGAGGTCGTCCAGGGCATCGGCCAGTTCGTCGACCCGCAGCATCTCGAAGTGACGCTTGCCACCGGTGGCAGCAAGCTGATCCGCTTCGCCAAGGCGATCATTGCCGCGGGTTCGCGCCCGATCGCCCTGCCCTTCATGCCCGACGATCCGCGCGTCGTCGATTCGACCGGCGCGCTCGAACTACGCGAGATCCCGCAGCGCATGCTGGTCATCGGTGGTGGCATCATCGGCCTGGAAATGGCCAGCGTCTATTCGGCGCTCGGCGCACACATCACCGTCGTCGAACTTGGCCCGGTCCTCATGCCCGGCGCCGACCGCGACCTGGTCAAGGTCTGGGAGAAGAGGAACGCGCACCGCTTTGACCGCATCCTGCTCAACACCGGTGTGGTCGCCGCGGCGGCCGACGCTGCCGCCATCGAAGTCACCTACAGCAGCGGCGAACGCGAGCGCTTCGACCTCGTCCTGGTCGCCGTCGGCCGTTCGCCGAATGGCCGGCGCCTGGCTGCCGAGAAGGCCGGCGTCGTTGTCGACGAGCGTGGCTTCATCCCGGTCGATGCGCAGCAGAGAACCAACGTCGCGCACATCTTCGCGATCGGCGACATCGTCGGCCAGCCGATGCTCGCGCACAAGGGCGTGCACGAAGGCCACGTCGCTGCGGAAGCGGCGCACGGTGGCAAGCGCTGCTTCGATGCGCTCCAGATCCCGTCGGTCGCCTATACCGACCCGGAAATCGCCTGGGCCGGCAAGACGGAGGAGCAGTGCCGTGCCGAGGGACGCAAGTTCGGCAAGAGCGTCTTCCCCTGGGCGGCCTCGGGCCGCGCGCTCGCCAACGGTCGCGAGGAAGGCTTTACCAAGCTGATTTTCGACGAAGAGACGCATCGCGTGATCGGCGGCAGCATCGTCGGAACGCACGCTGGCGACCTGATCGGCGAGGTCTGCCTGGCCATCGAAATGGGCTGCAATGCCGCCGACATCGGGAATACGATACACCCGCATCCGACGCTCGGCGAGTCGATCGGCATGGCAGCCGAGGTCTATGAAGGCACTTGTACCGACCTGCCGGCCGCCCGCAGAAAGTAGGCCACGGCCGCCCACCAGCCGACGATCACCACCCGATGTTGCGCGCCTTTCCGCTCGTGCTCGTGCTTGCCGCCTCGCCGGTGCAGGCCGACGTGCTCGCGCCGGCCGGCGTACCGGACGCCGGGCGCCAGCGCGAACTGGTTCATCTCGTCCGTCAGGATTGCGGTTCCTGCCACGGGATGACGCTTGCCGGCGGCCTCGGCCCGTCGCTCAAACCCGAGGCGCTGCGCGACAAGCCGCTCGAATCGCTGGTCGCCACGATCCATGCCGGGCGACCGGGAACGCCGATGCCGCCCTGGCATCGCTTCCTCAGCGAGGCCGAAGCGCGCTGGATCGTCGAGCAGTTGATCGGCGGCTTCCCGGACTGAGACAAGGCGCGAGGCACTTTGCGGCGAGCCCGCGCCGGGCGGGCGCAGCGACTGCCCGACCGACTCAGAACGAACGCGGCAGACCGAGCAGGTGCTCGGCAACGTAGGAGAAGATCAGGTTGGTCGAGATCGGCGCGACCTGATAGAGGCGCGTCTCGCGAAACTTGCGCTCGATATCGTATTCGGTGGCAAAACCGAAACCCCCGTGCGTCTGCAGGCAGACATTGGCCGCCTCCCACGACGCCTTGGCCGCCAGGTACTTCGCCATGTTCGCCTGCGCGCCGCAGGGCTGCTCGGCGTCGAACAGCGCACACGCCTGGAAACGCATCAGGTTTGCCGCTTCGAGCTCGATGTAGGCCTCGGCGATGGGAAACTGCACACCCTGGTTCTGACCGATCGGTCGATCGAAGACGATGCGTTCGCTCGCATAGCGCCGGGCGCGCTCGATGAACCAATAGCCGTCGCCGATGCATTCAGCGGCAATCAGCGTCCGCTCGGCATTCAACCCGTCGAGCAGGTAGCGAAAACCCTTGCCTTCCTCGCCGATCAGATTCTCCTGCGGAATCTCCAGGTTGTCGAAAAAGAGCTCGTTCGTCTCATGATTGACCATGTTGGCAATCGGCCGCACGGTCAGCCCCTTGCCTACCGCCTGGCGCAGATCGACGATGAAGACCGACATTCCGTCGGACTTCCGCGCAAGCTCGCGCAGCGGCGTCGTGCGCGCGAGCAGAACCATCAGGTCCGAGTGGCGAACGCGCGAAGTCCACACCTTCTGGCCATTGACCACGTAGCGCCCGTCCTTCTTCACCGCGCTCGTCCTGATCTGCGTCGTATCCGTTCCGCTGCTCGGCTCGGTCACCGCCATCGACTGAATGCGCAGCCGACCGGCGGCAATCTCCGGCAGGTAGCGCTCCTTCTGCGCGCGGCTGCCATTGCGCAGCAAGGTGCCCATGTTGTACATCTGGCCATGCACGGCAGCCGAATTCGCCCCGCTGCGATTGATTTCCTCCATGATCACGCTCGCCGCCGTCAGTCCAAGCCCGGCGCCCCCGTATTCTTCAGGAATCATTGCCGACAGCCAGCCAGCCGCCATCAAAGCATCGACGAAGGCCTGCGGGTACTCGCGCTGCTCATCGATCTGGCGAAAGTACTCGTCCGGGAAAGCACGGCATAGCGCACGCACCGCCTCGCGAATTTCCTGATGTTCATCGGCAGCAGCCAGTTGTCTCAACATGAAGTTCATCCCCCATCCAGAATGCTCGTCGCGCGCCACGTCGACCCGGGCTCGACTGCCTGCGCAAACCGGGCAGGCAAAAGCGCCAGCTTAACAGGTGCAGCCCGTTGCAGCGGGCCGAGCCATGGCACTGCACGAGCGAGAGGCAAGGAGTATCATTGCCACACCTTGTGTTGCCGGCGGACCAGCGGGGGGCCGCAAGCGTGCGCAAAGGGGGATCGCGCGACGAACAACGCGCGCTCGCTGATGATCGCTGGCGCGACTTGGCCAGCGCAGCGGCGGAAGCTGAGCCAGCCGGTCGTCAGCCAATGTTCCCGAGCTTGCCAATGGTGCAGAAATGGCGCAGACCTGACGATGGTTGTCGAGAGTTACTACGTTCCCTTGAAACGAGCCGAGATCGAAGTCGGCAAACCGCTTGCCTGGGATGTCTTCGACCATAACCACAAGCTGCTTTTCAAGCGCGGCTTCGTAGTCGAGCGGCCGTCGCAACTCGACACGCTGCTCGATAAGGGACTGTTCAAGGAGCGTGTCGCTGGACGTGCCGGGCAGGCGCGCGCTGCGCGCGACGGCGACGCGGCGGGTGATACGGCGGGTAGCGACGAAGCTGGCGAGCGTAGCGTCCAGCTCGACGAGATCAAGTTGTCGATCGGCGATCCCTTCCAGATCCAGACGCAGGTCGAGCAGGCGGAAAGTCGCTACTACGTCAAGCTGATCGGCTATCTGCGCGGCAAGAGCGTGCTGGTGACGATGCCCGAAGTCGATGGTCGACTGTGTTATGTGCGCGAAAGTCAGGCGCTCATCGTCCGCTTCTTCGCCGGACGCAACGCCTATGCATTCACCGCCAACGTCCTGCGCTCGTCGAGCGTGCCGTTTCCCCACATGTGCCTGACCTACCCGGCGCAGGTACGTGGGCTGGTCGTGCGCGCCGGCGAACGCGTTCCAGTGCGAATCATCTGCGCCATATCGGCCCGCGAAGACACGCGAACCGTAAGCGCCGCCGGAATGTTGACCAATCTCAGCGTGAGTGGCGCCCTGCTCTCGGCAAAGACCCGGCTGGGCGACAAAGGCAACCTCATTTCGGTCAAGTTTCGCATGACGATCAGAGACATCGAAGTGGTCACGGCAATCGATGCAAGCATTCGCTCGCTCACCCAGGACGACACCGGCGAATTCCTGCACGGCATCCAGTTTGCCGGCCTGCCCAATGACGTGGCCATCGCCCTGACTGCGTTTGTCTATCAGAAGCTGGCCGAGACCTCGCGTTGAAGTGCTCTGACGACGCAGGGAGCGCGCGCTGGGCCAACTAATCCAGCAGGATCAGATTATCGCGATGGATCATTTCCGGCTCGTCGATGTAGCCGAGGATCTCTTCAATGTCCTGGCTGGCGCGGCGAGCGATTCGTCGCGCATCGCTGCTGCCGTAGTTGATCAGGCCACGCGCCACTTCCTTGCCCGCGCTCGACATGCACGCCACCGCCGCACCACGCTCGAATTCACCGGCGACCGAGACCACGCCGATCGGCAATAGACTCCTGCCGTCCTGCAGCGCGTTGACCGCACCGGCATCGAGGACCAATCGGCCGGACAACTGCAGGTGGTCGGCAAGCCACTGCTTGCGCGCGGTCAGCGGCTGAGTCTCGGCGACCAGCAGGGTTCCCAGCGCTTCGCCGCGCGCCAGGCGGATGAGAACCTCCTTCTCGCGTCCGCTGGCGATCACCGTATGCGCGCCGCTGCGCGCTGCGCGTTTGGCAGCGATGACCTTGCTGATCATGCCGCCCGTACCGATCAGCGTACCGCTGCCGCCAGCCATCGCTTCCAGCTCAGGCGTGCCGGCGCGCGCCTCGGCAATCAGCGCCGCATGCGGGTCCTTGCGCGGATCAGCGGTGAACAGACCAGGCTGATCGGTCAGGATGATCAGGCCGTCGGCCTCGACCAGGTTGGCAACGAGCGCACCCAGCGTATCGTTGTCGCCAAACTTGATCTCTTCAGTGACAACCGTGTCGTTCTCATTGATGATCGGAACGACGCCCAGCTGCAGCAAGGTGCTCAAGGTCGACCGGGCGTTCAGGTAGCGCGTGCGGTCGGCCAGATCGTCGTGCGTCAGGAGCACCTGTGCGGTGTGCAGGCCATAGCGGGCAAAGGCGCTCTCGTACACCTGCGCCAGGCCCATCTGACCGACCGCCGCTGCCGCCTGCAGTTCATGCACCGCCTTGGGCCGTCTGCTCCAACCCAGGCGGCGCAGGCCACAGGCGATGGCTCCCGAGGAGACGAGCACGATCTGCCGACCCGCCAGGCGCAGATCGGCGATCTGTCGGGCCCACTCGCTGATCGCGCCGAGGTCCAGCCCTTCGCCATTATTGGTCACCAGCGCCGAACCAACCTTGACGACCAGGCGGCGAGCCAGTGCGATACGCGTGCCGGCCATCATCCCACCGCCTGTACGGCCAGCGGCGCCACCGCCGACCGGTCTGGCTGCGCCCCGGACGCAGCCGTGGGCAGTTCGGCCAGCGCGCTCACCAAAGCGTCGGTGAGTTGGCGACAGCCGTCGCCGCTGAGGGCGCTGATGCAGAAGCAGGGCGTCGCTCGATCGATCGCCTGCCACTTTGCCAGAAAGTCGGCAATCCGCGGCGCGCGCTCGTCTTCCGGCAGCAGGTCGAGCTTGTTGAGCACCAGCCAGCGCGGCTTGTCAGCCAGTTCCGGATCGTGCGCGGCGAGTTCGCGCAGAATGACCTGGGCGTCCCGCACCGGATCAGCATCGGGGTCGATCGGCGCCAGGTCAACCAGGTGCAGCAGCAGGCGCGTGCGCGCAAGATGTTTGAGAAAGCGCGTGCCGAGGCCCGCTCCGCTGGCGGCGCCATCGATCAGACCGGGAATGTCGGCAATGACGAAACTCCGGTTTTCGTCCACGCGCACGACGCCCAGGTGCGGCTGCAGCGTCGTGAAAGGATAATCGGCGACGCGTGGCCGCGCCGCCGAGACGGCGCGCAGGAACGTACTCTTGCCGGCGTTCGGCATTCCGAGCAGGCCGACATCGGCGAGCAGGCGCAACTCGAGGCGCAGCTCAAGCTGTTCACCCGGGTCGCCACGCGTGCATTGGCGCGGCGTACGATTGACGCTCGACTTGAAGTGGACGTTACCCAGACCGCCCCGCCCGCCACGCAGGATGAGCGCCTTCTTGCCGTCGACGTCGAGATCGGCGAGCAGGTCGCCCCCGTCCGCGTTGAGGACCATCGTTCCGACCGGCACGCGCAGCGTCATGTCCTTGCCGCGCTTGCCGTGGCAGTCGCTCGAGCGGCCGTTCTCGCCACGCTGCGCCCGATAACGCTGGACAAAGCGATACTCGATCAGCGTATTGACGTTGCGGTCGGCGACGCAATAGACGTCGCCGCCGTGCCCGCCGTCACCGCCGTCCGGCCCGCCTTGCGGCACGTACTTCTCGCGCCGGAACGACGCGATGCCGTTGCCGCCGTCGCCGGCGGAGACCATGATCCTCGCCTCGTCGACAAATTTCATGCGTGCCTCCTTCGCATTGGCCAAGCGGCAAAGAAAAAGCCCTACCGACAAGGATAGGGCTTCGTCGATCGCCGGCTATCCCGCCCAGCCGGCTTCGCCGCCGGTCAGGCAGCGAGCGGAATGATGCTCACCGTACGCCGGCCTTGTGCGCCCTTGATCGCGAACTGAACGTGTCCATCGACCAGAGCGAACAGCGTATGGTCCTTGCCAAGGCCCATGTTCTCGCCCGGATGATAGGCCGTACCGCGTTGGCGGACGATGATGTTGCCGGCGCGAACGAATTGACCGCCGTAGCGCTTGACGCCCAGGCGTTTGGCTTCGGAGTCGCGTCCGTTGCGTACGCTGCCGCCTGCTTTCTTGTGTGCCATGAGTCAGATTCCTTTCCAATCAGTCCGAAACCGGGGCTGCAGCGCCGTCCACAATCGCCTCGACGCGAATTTCGGTGTAGTTCTGGCGATGCCCCTGATGCTTCTGAGAGTGTTTGCGGCGCCGCATCTTGAAGATCCGGATCTTGTCGTGACGGCCATGCGCAAGGACTGTCGCCTTGACCACGGCGTCTGCGACTAGCGGAGTGCCGATTCGGATGGCATCGCCCTGGCCGACGACCAGCACCTGGTCAAGGGTAATTTCTGCGCCAACTTCTGCCGGTATCTGTTCTATTTTGAGTTTTTCGCCGCTGGCAACGCGATACTGCTTGCCCCCGGTTTTTATGACCGCGTACATGTTGGACTCCAAGAAACTGAACAAGGTTAAACGAAGAACCGGTGATTATACATGGCTGCGCTTGTCTGACAAGAATTCCTGCGCGTCGACGCGTCGAGCTTGTTCCTCGGTTGGCCGCTGCCAGGAAACGGTAAGTGCCGAATTGACCACGACAACGCTGAGCGAGGCTTCTTGCGCGGCTTGGCGGCCGGGATCTTGCGAAGGACGGCGCGAACCGGGGTGTCAGGCGATCTGCATTCCGGTCGTGGTGAGCCACCCCTTGCCCGTTCCCCGTTTGTAGACAACTCATGCGGCTTCGCTTCCATAGGGCATACGCCCGTTCCCGCAACTGCGAACGCACGCTGACGCCTCTTCCTGCACCCGGCTGTTCACGCAGGTCTTGCTCCGCGTTCCCCCGTCCTTCCGAGACCATGCGCAAGCATGCTTCGCGCTCCAGAGCTCATGCCGCCGAGCGCACTTCGGCCCTCTTCCAGACCAGGATGGACCGACCAGTTTACGTGTTCCCCACACGGGATACGCGCAACATTGCTGCGCAAGACGGACTGCGTATCGTCCTCGCGAAATCGATGACCCGGAGGATCTGAACGTCATGCGGGCTGAGCGACTCGAACAGTGGGCGCACGCCTGCAAGGCTGAGGGCAGAGCCGAGGGCGAGGCGCTGGCGCTCCAGAAACTGCTGGCGAAGCGCTTTGGCGTCGTTCCTTCGGCAGTAACGGCACGAATCGGCGAGGCTTCCGGCGAACAGATCGACGCCTGGCTCGAACGGGTGCTCGATGCGGCGACGGTTCGCCGTCCGGAACGCGCAACGTTGCTGCGCAAGACCGAATACGTTATCGTCCTTTCCAGGATCGATGACCCGGAGGAACTGACCGCCATGCTGGCCGAGCGACTGGAACAATGGGCGCACGCCTGCAAAGCGAAGGGATGGGCCGAAGGCTGGACTGAGAGCAAGCCGCTGGCGCTCCAGGGGCTGCTGGAGAAGCGTTTTGGCGTTGTTCCTTCGACAGTAGCAACAGCAATCGCGGCGGCCTCCGGCGGGCAGATCGACGCCTGGCTCGAACGCCTGTGCGAGGCGGCGACGCTTGCCGATGTTTTTGCAGGAGATGGGCGGTGAAAGCGCGTTGCTGCTGCCGGTTGGCGCGCAAGCTGCCTGGCCGCTCTGTTTGCCGGTGCGCAGAGGACTGAACGCTTGGCTCTGGCGCCGTCTGGCGCCATTGCGCCGCCTTGTGCCAGCTCCGCGTCTCGCGCGCTTGGATCGGTTGCCGTTGTCGCTTGCCATCGTCGCGGGAATCGTCGGCGGCGGCGCGATTGGTGGCGCCGGTTTTGTTTTTCTCGAAGCGCCGGCGTGGGTGGTGCTCTGGCTGCTGCTCTTCGCTGGCATCGGCTGGCTCGGTTACACGGCCGAGCCGGTATTCGACGAGCCGCTGCCGGCGCCACCACCGGCGCGCACGCCCGAGCCGCGCACCGCTGCGCCACCGCCGGTCGCCAAGGAGCGCGAACCGGAGTTGCCGCGGCGCGTCAGCGACGGGGTGCTCGAGATGGTCGAGCTGCCTGGCGGCAAGTTCCTGATGGGTTCGCCGGATTCCGATGCCGCTGCGCCGGACGCCGAAAAACCGCAGCATGAAGTCAGCGTGTCGTCGTTCCGCATGGCGACGACGCCGGTAACCGTTGCGCTCTACCGCGAGGTGATGGGGCAACGAGAGCGGGCTGCGGCTGACGATCGCCTGCCGGTAACGAAGGTTTCGTGGCACGACGCGGTCGAATTCTGCAACCGCCTGTCGATACGCAGCGGCTATCGCGCGTGCTACACGCGCGACGGCAAGGACGAATGGCGATGCGACTGGCAAGCCGACGGCTACCGCCTGCCGACCGAAGCCGAGTGGGAATACGCGTGCCGCGCAGGCAGCACGACGCTCTACAGCTTTGGCGACGATGCCGCCGCGCTCGGGGACTACGCCTGGTATGCCCAGAATTCGCGTCACAGCTTGCAGCCGGTGGCCGGCAAACTGCCCAATGCCTGGGGACTGTACGATCTGCACGGCAACGTCTGGGAGTGGTGCTGGTATTGGTATGGTCCGTATACGGCGCAGGCAAGCCGTGACCCACGAGGGCCGGCGAAGTCGTCCGAATGGCGAGTTTTGCGCGGCGGCTCGTTTGCCGACCCGCCCGCGTTCTTGCGCTCCGCGTTCCGGGTCGTCGACGTTCCCGTGGGCGGGGTCTGGGTCCGCGGGTTTCGGTGCGTTCGCGTCCCGCCCCAGCGCTCGACCCATTGACTGATTGTTTCCTTGATCAAGAAAAACGGCGCGTAGCGCCGTTTTTTCGCGTTATTTACAAATGCACATTTTGTTCAATCAAACGAACACACCGTGCATTTTGTGTACGCAAATGCACATTTTTTCCCGAGCCCAGCGACGTTCATGCCGCCAGCATGCTCACGGAAAGATCAGCAGCGCGCGATACGAGCGCAGCGTGCGCAGCAACGCGGCGGCGCGCTTGGCTGCGGCAGTGCGCACTCGCTGCCGCCGCTGCCAAGGGCGGCGCAGCTTGCGGCTCGCGGTAGATCGGCGTTGCCAGTTGCACCGCCTTGAGATCGGCAAACGTATGGCGGCGGCTCTTGCCGCCTGGTGTCAGCGCTTCCTCGACTGCCGCCCGCAGGCGGGCTTCCTGCTGGCTGGCGCGTTGCTGCACTGCCGTGTCGGCGCTGAGCAGCGAGCGTTCGCTCACCCAGCGGCCACCGACCTTCGCTGCCGGCAGTTGCCCCTGTTCAATCACGTACAGCACCGGCCGGCGTGTTTTTCCCAATAAAGCCGCGGCTTCGTGCAAGGAGACGTGCATCGTGGCGCCCATTCACCGATCAGTCATTGAACAGTGTTGTACATTTCTGAACAACCCACCGACACCGCTATACAACAACCGCACAAACAGACAACAAGGCCGCGCGCGGCGGAACAATGACGCAAGAGGACAATGGGTCAAGGCTGGGGCGGGACGCGAACGCACCGAAACCCGAGGACCCCGACCCTGACCTCGGGCGCGCCGCCGCCCCGGCTCGCGGAGCGCAAGGACGCGGGCGGGAGGGCAAACGTGCCGCCGCGCACAACTCGCATCCGGGAGTTGGTATCGTCCTGCGCCCGTTCCGGATCGACATGGTGGCCGGCTGCGTAGAGGCCGAACCAGTCGCGTGTCAACTCCCAGGCGTTGCCGTGCACGTCGTAAAGCCCAAGCGGGTTCGGCCTTTTCTGGCGCACAGGCTGCACGGCGAAAGCGTAATCCTTGCCATACCAGGCATAGGTGTCGAGTTGATTTTCGTCGCGGCCGAACGACCAGGGTGTCTGGCTGCCGCCGCGCGCGGCGTATTCCCATTGCGCTTCGCTCGGCAGGTCGCCGCCGAGTTGCTGGCAGAACGAGCGCGCCTCTTGCCAACCGACATCGACCCGCGGCCGCTCGTCGCGCGGCGTGTGCTTGGGCACGAGGCTGGCGTACTGCGCGTTGGTGGTTTCGCTGGCGGCGATCTCGAAGCCGGACACGGTGACGATGCGCGGCGGGTCGACGATTTCGTCTTCGTCGGCCATCGCTTCGCCGGCGCGCGAGCCCATGGTGAAACTGCCGGGGCAGAGCGAAACCCAATCGATGCCGCTTTCGCGGCGCACGGCCGGGCCGCCGGCAATGCGCACCTGGCCGCGCCTGTCGAGCACTTGCCATGGCAAAGCCACGTCGTCGATCGCCTTGCTGCCGGCGAAGTCGAGCGCACGCGCCAGCGCAGCGAAGTCGCTGGCAGCGACGATCGCCGACGCGCCGGCGTGTTGCGCGAGCAGCGCCGCGGCCGGCGTGCGGTCGCCGCCTTGGCGCACGACGACGAGGACTTGCGTCTGCCGCCGCAGTGCGTCGTTCGGCCCCAGCCAGCGCGCGAGGTCGGCGTCGCGCCATTGCGGCGCGAGCAGCACCTGGTCGGCGCTGCCCTTGTCGAGCAGACGGATGGCAAGCTGGCGCGCGCCGGCGTCGGCATACGGTGCGTCGATGATCGCCAGCGAGCGCTGCGGCCAGTCGTGGGCGCAGGCGCGAATCGGCTGCGCCAGCGAGCCGGCGCGCAGGAGCACTCCGGCGGCGAGTTGCTGCGGGTTGGCGCGGCTGCTCCAGCGCCAGTTGAGCGGAATCTCGGCACCGCTGGCGATGTTGTCGAGCGTCACGCTTTCGCGCGCGTTGCCGAGCGTCACCTGGTAGCGCTGCGGCCCGCTGCGCTCGAACACGCGCAGCGTCTGCGCGACGAGCGCCGGGTGGTTCTGCGCCGGGTCGGCGGGCCGCAGGCGCGGCGGGTCGCCAGTCCACGCGCGGTACGCGGCCACCGCGAAAGCGGCGAGCGCCAGCGCGGCGAGCAGCGTCGTCGCCAGAACGAGGCGTGGCGCGAGCAGGCGCAGCGGTGGCGGCTCGCGGGCATACTGGTCGGCGGCAAAGCCGAGCGCCCGCAGGCGTCGGCGAGTGAGGTCCCGCAACTTGGCCAGACGCCAGGTCAGGCGGATCGGTGGCGAGTGCGCGGCGAAATTCTCCGGCTGGCCGGCGAAGCAGGGATCGGCGGCGGAGAATTCTCGCAGCCGAGCACGGATTTCCTCGCGCAGGTCGTTACGCAAATCGTCGTGCAGGTCGTCGTGCGCTGGGCCGTGTGACCGGTCGAGCGGTCCGTCGGCCAGCGCCGCGCGGCGCGCGCCGG
This sequence comes from Accumulibacter sp., assembly GCF_031732815.1. GTDB lineage: Bacteria > Pseudomonadota > Gammaproteobacteria > Burkholderiales > Rhodocyclaceae > Accumulibacter. The sequence continues at coordinate 20,240 of NZ_JAVMKF010000148.1, forward strand.
GCAGTTCGTTGCCGGCGAGCGCGGTCAGGCAATCGGCAGCGCTTTCCGGCTCGGCATAGAGTTGCAGCAAGGCGTATTCAAGCTGCCAGCGGCGTTGCGCCGGCGAGTCACGCCACGGCAGCAGCGGGTTTTCCTGCGCGGCGTTGACGTGGTCGGCTTCGGCGTAGCGCTGCTGCCACCAGGCCAGTGCGCGCCACGCCAGGCTGGATTTGCCCGGCATTTCGCCGGCGAGCGGCTCGCTGCGCAGCAGCCAGTTGATCAGCCGACGCCGTTCGGCCGGGTCGGCGACGGCAGCGACGACGCGGTCGACGTCCCACGCGCTGGCGGCCATGCCGAGCACGGCACGCAGCGTCTGCGCGCTTGCCGCGTCGGCGTTGCCGCCGCCGAGCGCCAGCGCCGCCGCCCATTGCCGCGTCGCGCCGAGCAGTGGCGCGGGCGCTGCTCTGGCGGGCGCAGCACCGGGCGTGCCACCGAGCCAGGCGGTCAGTTCGGCCGGGCGAACGACTTCCAGCCGCAAGCCGTGCGCGGCGAAGAGCGCTGCGAGTTGCTCGCCATCGCTTGAGCAGTCGACAAAACACAGGCGCGGCCATTGCTGCAAGGCGCGCAACAGGCGCAGGGTGTCGGCGCGCGCCAGCGCGTGTTCGATCTGGCGGCGCAGGCCGTCGCCGGCGGAGAAGATGGCGACCTGCGCCTGGCGGCCGGCGGCCTCTTCGGCGAGCGGCCGGTAACCCGGCTCGGCCGGCCAGTCGATGCGCTGCGGTGTGTCGCTGAACCAGCCCTCGCGCGATTCGAGGCCGGCCGCGCGCAGCGTGCTGGCGAGTTGCGCGGCGATCTGTTGCGCACTTGGCGACGCCAGGTGGCGGTCGAGCCAGAACCAGATGGCGCGTTCGTACACCGCCGCCTGCAGGCAGAGCTGCACGAAACCGCCGGCACGCGCGGTGCGCGCGACAGTCTGCGGCAGGTCGAGACGGCGGGTCGGGTCTTCGGCGACGAAGCGGCCGACGTTCCAGACGAGCTGGCGGCGCGCGCGCGCGTCGATGCGCGAGTCGTCGTCGCGCGCCGGTGGCGGCAGCGGCTGCCAGGCAAAACCGTCGCGCGCCGGCGCGGCGGCAACGATCCTCGGGAAGCGCTGGCGATAGCGCCAGCAAAGGGCGAGCGCGAGCAGCAGCGCGCTGCCGCCGAGCAGCGCCAGCGGCGGCGGACCCAGGCGCGGCGCGACGCGCAGCGCAGCCGGTTGCAGATCGTCGAGGAACCACGCCCAGACCTCGGCAACCGGTTGGTCGGGAAGCTCGGGATCGGCCTGGCGGCTTTCCGGCGGCGGCCCTTGCCAGGCTTCGGCAGACGCCTGCGGCGCCAGCATTGGCGGCGCAGACGGCCAGAACAGACAGGCGAGCAGACCGCCGACGAGCAGCATGGCGCCGGCAAGCAGCGACCATTTGCGCAGCGGCGAGCGCGGCGCAGGCGTTGGCCGGGCAAACGGCGACAGCGCGATGGCGGCGGTCGCGCTCGCCTGCGGCTGCCGGCCCGGCGCCGACTCCGCCGTTGACTCCACCGTTGACTCGGCCGTCGACTCCGGCGCAGCGACCGCCGGCGGGCGCGCGCTTGCCGCCTGTCCGGCTGCCGTTTCCGGCGCGCCGGCCGCCGCCACAGCAGCGGCCGCCTCGGCGGTGGGCGGCCAATCGGCTGCCCGCTCGGGGCACCAGGCGGCAAACAGCGTTTCGAACGTCTGCCGCTGCGCCGGCGTCTTGACCAGCAGCGCGCCGAGCAGCGTCTTCAGTCCGTTGCGGTCGAGCTGCGGCTGGCGCGCGAAGAGGTGGCGCAGGCGATCGACTTCCCCCGGGCCGACCGGCACGCCGCCGCTGCGCAGCGCGGCGAGAAAGTCACCGAGCTCGGCGAGGCGATCGCTGCCGGGCATCGCGCGGGCTGCCTAGCGCTGACCGGTCGTGCGGTAGCCGGCGCCCGGCTGGCCTGCCCTCGGGTGGCCTGTCCGGGAACCAAGCCGGCGCAGGTCTTCGGCGTCCTTGATCAGCGCGCCGAGCGCCGGCAGGTCGGCGAGGTGGCTGTCGCGCAGTTGGGCGACCGTCGCCCGTTGCGCGCTGAGGATGGCGAGCCAGGTCAGCAGTTCGGCGGTCGAGGGCTTCTTGTCGAGGCCGACCACGTCGCGCAGTTCCCAGAAGCGGCGCTGCGCCGCCTCGCGCGTGCCGGCGTCGAGATGCGGAAACGCGTTGCCGCCATCGCCGGCCATGCTGTTGACCGCGTCGGCGACGAGTGTCGGCGTCAGTTCGATGCGGTGGAAAATGCAGCGGCGGAGAAACGCATCGGGCAGGCGGCGCTCTTCGTTGCTGGTGATGAGCACGATCGGCCGGCGACCGCTGCGCGGCGTGATCCAGCGCCTGTGGTCGAACGGGTGCGGAAAGCTGTGCTGGTCGAGTTCGTGCAGCAGGTCGTTCGGGAAGTCGCGCGCCGCCTTGTCGATTTCGTCGATCAGCACGACGCTGTCGCCCTCGGTGTTGTAGGCCTGCCAGAGCGCGCGCCGGTGCAGAAAGCCCTCGCGAATCGCCGCTGCTTCGTGCGCGACTGCCGGCGGCTCGCCTTTCGCGCTCGCTGCGTCTTCCGTGCGCGGCGCGCTGCGGCGGTCGGACTGCGCCCAGTGCAGGTAGCCGACGGCGTCGAACTCGTAAAGCAGATCCTGCGCGCTCGAGGTCGATTTGACGAGGAACTTGAAGAGCGGGATGCCGAAATACGCGCCGACGAAATCGGCTGCCTGCGTCTTGCCGGTGCCCGGTTCGCCGGTGAGCAGCAGCGGGCTGCCGGTGTGCAGCGCCATGTTCAGCGCCAGCAGCAGTTCGTCGGACGGCTTGTAGCGCAGCGCGGCGGCGGCGTGGCTGCCGAGCAGCGGCGGCGGCTGGCGGCGCGCCAGGCGCTGGCGCGCGGCGACGGTGTCGTGCGGCGACGGGCTTGCCGACGGGCGGGCAATCAGGGCAAAGGGCTCGGTGTTTGCAGGGTCAGCGGCCATCGCGCGTGCTCCAGAAATTCGGCTGGTAGTGGGCCGGCGGCCAGTCCTTGCTCGCCGTCAGGTCGGTCAGCTCGTCGAACAGGTTGGCCCAGTTGTCGGGGTCGCCGCGGCGGATGGTGCTTACCGCTTCGTCGAACGGCATTTCCCTGCGACCGCCGAGCAGCAGCGCCGGGAATTGCTCGCGGTAGCGTTCGTCGCAGGTGCAGATTTCCGGGTTGCGGAAGTATTTGCGCAGGTCGGGCAGGGAAACCGCCGCCAGGCGGTCGAGTTTGTCGAAGTGGAAGCGCTGTTCGCTTCCGTAGGCGTCGATCAAGTCGTCGAGCGTGTCGTCCAGTGTGGCGACGTGTTCGCTTTCCAGCGCAACGATCGAGATGACGCGCACTTGCGTGCCGCCTTGCGCAAGCTCGGCAAGTTCGCGCCCGAGCGGGTCGCGGCACCAGTCGGCGAGCGCGCGCAGCAGGCCCTCCGCCGCCGCGACGAAGCCCGGCGCGTCGCCGCGCACACCCGCGACGCGCCAGCCGAGGATGAGGAAGGCGAAGGTCGCGCCAGTGAGCCGCTCGCGGTCGAGCAGGCGGGCGAGCAGCCGCTCGTGCGCGCCGACGCTGAAGCGCCGGCGCACGGCAAGGTCCAGCGTGCGCTGGTTGCCGATGGCGAAAGGCAGGTCGATCGCCTGATGGAAATAGACTTCGCGCTGCGCGTCGCGCGGGTTGCCGACCAGATGCTGGCGGATCATTGCCGGGAATTCGTTGGTCAGGCAACCCGGAGTACCAAGTGCGACGACATGGTGAATGGTGCGCGCCTGGTAGGTGTAGAAGTCGTCGCGCGCGCCGGTGAGCGCATTGCGCTGCTGGTGGCGGTCGAGCAGCAGCTTGACCAGGTCCGGATGTTCCAGCCGCGCCGGCCGAATCAACTGCCAGGTGGCATAACGCGTCCACGCGCTGAGCGTGCCGACGCGTTCGCGGTAGAGCGCCTGCACCGGATCTAGGCGTTGTCCGAAAACGGCGGCCAGCCAGTCGCTGCCGCTTCGGGCCGCGGCGTGCGCGCGGTCGCGCGGGGTGCACTGCACGAGAACGGCTGCTTTCACGTGGCGAAGCAGCGCCACGCCGCAAGCCAGCGCCGGCTGCGCGGCTTCGCCGAGCAGGTTGAGGAACAGCAGGTCGACGGCGGGCACCGGCCCCAGCCAGCCGGCGAGATCCGACCAGGCGACGCATTGCGCGTCGGCGCGGTTGGCTTCAACCCGGTTGGCTTCAACCCGGCTGGCGTCGGCGCCGTCGGCAAAGAGCAGGCCGTTTTCCGACGCCAGACCGTAGTAGTAGACGACACGCGTCGAACCCGCACGCAGCGCGTCACGCAAGGCGCCGGCGCTGCGCGCCAACACCGGCTCCGGGTTATCCGGCCAGTTGCGCTGGAAGAAACCTCGCAGGTCGTCGCAGTGGCGCGTGCTGCTTTCCGTCGGCGCAGCGGCGAGCAACACGCGACCCGGGAAGTAGCAGACGTGATCGGGATGCGCCGGAAAGCCGGACGGCTGGTCGGTCGGGCGGGAATGCAGTTCGACCGTCCAGCCGTCATCGCACAGGGGCCGTCCGCGGTACGCGATGTCGCTCCACGGCAGCGCCAGCAGCGCGGGCTTGTCGGTGATCAGGTGCAGGCGTAGCGGCGAATGCGTCGGCTCGACGCGGTCGCGGCTGGCAAACGCGGCGGCAAAGAGGTGCCCGGCGGCATCCGGGTCGCTGCCGAAGAGGAAAGTAAAAAGCGTTTCGCCGTCGACTTGATCGGGCTGGCGCTCATCCAGCCCCAGGCCAGCACCCGGATAGCGAAGCGGCGTCGGCTGTGTCGGCAGATAGTGGCGCAGGAGCCAGTGGTCGCGTTGCCGGCTGAGCGAGATCGCCAGCTCGGGGCGGCGTCCGTCGTGCGCCGTGGCTGCGAGCCGTGCCAGTCGCTGGCCAGCTTGCTGGCATGCGCTGGCAAGCTGTCTGGCAAGCCAGTCCGCAACCTTGGCGTAAATCTTGTTGCGCGCGCCTTCGTCGGCGACATCGTCGAGCGGCGTCTCAGGCGTGTTGAAACTGTGAATGGCGAGCAGATCGGTTGTTCCCGCAGCGTCGCGGGAGTGCCAATCGATGCTCAGCGAGTCAGCGGCGACAGACGACACGTAGAGGATTCCGAGTTGCAGCTCGCCCTCCTGGTAGCGTCGCAGAATGAACGGCAACTCGTGCTCCCGGATGTATGCCGATTGCAGATCCAGGAAATTCTTGCTGACGAGCAGTAGCGCGGCTTGCGCCTCAGCCAGCGCCTGCTGGATCTTCGGATCAAACTTGTCGCCGACCTGAATGCCCTGCTCGTCGAACCACAAGCGGTCGCGTACGACGGCGACTGTCCGCAGCATCGGCACGAGCTCGTCGCGCAAGCGCCTGTCTTTTCGACTGTAACTGAGAAACGCCGTGCCGGCCATGGGCGAACTCCAGCGAAAGCAAGGTAGTTGGCGAGCAGGAAGCGCCACTGCCCGAAGCGCTTCCTGGTTCTGGCGAAGGGGTCATGCGAAGGAGTCATGCTAGCAGCCTGTCGGGCTTTCGGCCAGTTCCCCAGCCAACATGCCAAGAACATGGCGATTGCCGCAACCGGGGACCGCCATCGCGTCACATGCTCGCCGACAGAAGGCTCTTGCTGCACACGCGCGGCAGCTTCTACATGTGACGACCAACCACTTTGCGGAGAGAGTGGGCTGGGGAGTGGGCTGGAGGGTTGGGCAAATGAAAACGCGGCCTGCAAGCCGCGTTTCCAGTAGGTGACTGGCGGAGAGGGTGTCCGCCTGATGGCAGTCCAAAATGATCCCATTAAGTACATAAAGTGTCCAACATAACAACAACATCTAGAATGGACGCGTCCAAGATAGTCCTGTACAATCCCGCAAAATCCGGCTATATTTCGATAGTCGTTTTGATAGTGGGACGGATGGTATGGCACGCCAACAGCAACGACTTTCTGCGCTGCAAGTCAGCAAACTCACCAAGCCCGGGCTCTATGGCGACGGTGGCGGCTTGACGCTCCAGATCACCGCCACGGGCGCCAAGTCGTGGCTGTTTCGCTACATGGTGGCCGGCAAGCCGTACGGAATGGGGCTGGGACCGACGCATACCGTGAGTCTGGCTGAGGCGCGGCAGAAGGCGCTGGACGCACGGAAGTTGCTTGTCGACGGCATCAATCCTTTGGTCGCCAAGAAGCAGAAGCAGATCGCCGCCGCGCTGGCCACCGCCAAGATGATGACTTTTGATCATTGTGCCGAGGCCTACATCCAGACGCACAAGGCGGGCTGGAAGAACGCGAAGCACGCGGACCAATGGACCAACACCCTCAAGACGTACGCCAGCCCGGTGCT
>NZ_JAVMKF010000149.1:0-4634 GCF_031732815.1 Accumulibacter sp.
GCACGCAGGAAAAGCTCTCGCTCTTCCTGCTCGGCCGCAGCTTCGCCAACCAGCAGACCGGAGACTGGGCCGCCGAGATGATGCTGGCCGGCAAAGCGCAGAACGTGGGCGGCAAGGGCACGCAGTTCCAGTCGCTCGCCGCCGGCGAACTCGCCAGCGGCGTCAAGCTGAAGAACACCCACAAGGAGCGCCTCTTCGTCGAGCTCAACTACGCCGGCAACCCGGCCAAGGCCCCCGCCGCGCGGCGCGACGCCTTCGACATCAAGCGCGAGTGGTACACCGCCGACGGCAAGGCGCTAGGCGACAGAGCGCTGAAAGTCGGCGAAACCCTGATCGTGCGCCTGAACGTGAAGACCAAGGGCCGCTACGCCAACGGCCTCGTCGTCGACTACGTGCCGGCCGGCGTCGAGATCGAGAACGCCAACATCGTGCAGGGCGAGCAGAGCAGCGTCGAGATCGCCAAGGTGGACATGCGCCAGGCCATGCAGGACACGCGCATCAAGCACGTCGAGTTCCGCGACGACCGCTTCGTGGTCGCCGCCCGCCTCGAAGGCGAGATGAACTTCTTCTACCGCGTGCGCGTGGTCACCCCCGGCAAGTTCGTGATGCCGCCGACCTACGCGGAGGATATGTACCAGCCGATGGTTTATGGGTTGGCGGGGGGCGGGGATGCTGTGGCGGTAGGAGAAGGTAAGTGAGCAAGGGGATAGCATGATTAGTTGCTTCCGAAATTGGTGTGAACGTAACGCTCCAATCTTTGATTTCGTATCGAAGATGCTATTAGGGGTTGCGGGCCTGTTTATCGCGATCCAAGCCTTCCGAATATCGTCAACGCAAGTAGAGATTCAACGAGGTCAGTTAGGGATTCAAGCTGGGCAACTCGATATTCAGAAGAGGCAAGCGGAAATACAAGCTGCACAAATTGAGATTCAAAAAACGCAAGCACGGGCTCAGTTGGCACAGCACATACCCAACTTAATTGCACGATTGGAGTTGCGGAAGGGTAGCGAGAAGAAAGACCGCATTGATGATCTGATAATCACAAATGAGGGCGGCGACATATTTTCTCCGCACTTTGACGAGTTCGTTTTTTGGATGCCGCGAGAGCTTGCAATAGAACGTGTAGATCGAGAAGGGAAGGTGATACTTCCGACTGACTTGCGTGCAGCTCTTATTCCGCTCGACGGCTATTTTCCGAGAGTCAGTTACGCATCATCAATGACGAAAGGAGAGTTGCTCCGGGTGCCGGGCCAGTCGCTAAAACGATGGGACAGCGCTGTTGCTGAGTTTGTTGCGCATAGCAGAGTAGAAGACAAGTCGTTGGTCGGGATTGTGCGTATTTTTGTTCGAGCGCGATACGCCGATAAGTTCGGTCAGTCCTATGAGCAATACATCGAAGTCTCTGGTACAGGACAAAGGCAAATTCTCGATAACGTTGGCCGGGAATTGGTTCAGCTGCATAAGAATGGAACGCCCGGGGTTAAGCGCATCTATGTGAATTCCGTTACGCCAGAAATTCTGTCAGACAATTGGGATGCGTCAGCAAACAATGAAATTTGGCGAAAGTACTATGCTCCGTAGGTAGGAGCTAATTGGGGGCAGATCTATATCGACGCCGCTCAGAGTGCTTGTCGGACAGCGAGGCGCCCCTTTTTGGCAGGCACTCGTAAAAGTCTATTGCGCAAGCATTGGAGTAGCTCTCCCCGATAGACTTTACTTAAGCTCTAAGGAGGATTGATCAAATGATACTTTTTGATGAGACAGCCGGTGTTGAGCACTTAGATGCGATGCGATCAATGTGCATTGGTCTGGCACTCTTTTTCTGCGGCGTTGGCGGATATCTCCTTACGACAGGTCTCGATAACGGAGGTTGGATGTTGTTGGCAGGCGCTGTTTCGGGCTTTGCTGCTTGGGATGCACATAAAACCCTTAAGCGAGCTGAGGATCCGAAGCTAAAGCGCAGAAAACTGGGCTATTAGGATAGTGGTCGCGATAAGAAGCAATAAAGGTCCAGAGTGAATAACGTTGTTGCTGCAAGATATTTGCTTGCGGCAATCCTCGCTCTGCTCCTCCTCGCCGACCAGCTCCTCCCGCCCCCGCTCCCCGGCAGCAGCAACCCCGCCCACCTCGCCCCGCACGCCCAGGTTGTCCTCGCCCGCGACGGCACGCCGCTGCGGGCCTTTCCCGATCGCGCGCACATCTGGCGGCATCCGGTGCGGGTGGCGGAGGTGTCGCCGCGCTATGTGGAGGCGGTGCTGGCCTACGAGGACCGCTTCTTCCGCTGGCATCCCGGCGTGAATCCGTTCGCGCTGCTGCGCGCGGCGGGGCAGTGGCTGTGGCACGGGCACATCGTCTCGGGCGGTTCGACGCTGACCATGCAGGTGGCGCGCATGCTGGAGCCGGAGGCCTACGCCTCGCGCTCGCTCGCCGCCAAGCTGCGCCAGATGGCGCGGGCGGTGCAGCTGGAGCTGCGCCTTTCCAAGACCGAGATCCTCGAGCTGTACCTCACCTATGCGCCGATGGGCGGCGTGCTCGAAGGCGTCGAGTCGGCGAGCCGCGCCTATCTCGGCAAGCCGTCGCTGGCGCTGTCGCACGCCGAGGCGGCGCTGTTGGCGGTGCTGCCGCAATCGCCCTCGCGCCTGCGGCCGGACCGCTTTCCCGAGCGCGCCCGCGAGGCGCGCGACAAGGTGCTCGATCGCCTCGTGCCGGAGTGGGGCGAGGCGACGGTGAAGGAGGCGAAGCAGGAGCCGGTGATCGCGCAGACGCTGCGCGAGCCGCTGCTGGCGCCGCTCTTCGCCGAGCGTGTGCGGAAGCTCTACCCGAAGGCGCAGCGGGTGGATACGACGCTCGATGCCGGCACGCAGGCGAGTGTCGAGCAGCTCGTCGCGGCGCGGCTGGCGGTGCTGCCGCCGCGCGTGTCGATGGCGGCGCTGGTGGTCGACAACGCCACGCTGGAGGTGCGCGCCTACGCCGGCTCGGCCGATTTTTCCGACGCCGAGCGCTTCTCGCATGTCGACATGGTGCAGGGCCGGCGCTCGCCCGGTTCGGCGCTGAAGCCCTTCCTCTACGGCCTGGCGCTGGACGAGGGGCTGATCCATTCCGAATCGCTGCTCTCCGACGTGCCGCAGTCCTTCGCCGGCTACCAGCCGGGCAACTTCCAGGCGAGCTTTTCCGGCCCGGTGGGGGTGACCGAGGCGCTGCAGAAATCGCTCAACGTGCCGGCGGTGGAAGTGCTCGACCGCCTCGGGCCGCAGCGCTTCGTCTCGCTGTTGCGGCGCGGCGGGCTGAAGCTCGATCTGCCGCGCGGCGCCGAGCCGAATCTCTCGGTGATCCTCGGCGGGGTGGCGGTGAACCTCGAAGGCATGGTCGGCGCCTACACGGCCTTCGCGCGCGGCGGCGTCGCCGGCAAGCCGCGCTATGTGGCGGATGCGCCGGTGGAGGAGGCGCGCCTGATGAGCGAGGGCGCGGCCTTCATCATCCGCGACGTGCTCGAATCCGGCGGCCCGGTGGCGCGGCAGGTGGAAGGCGGCGTCGGGGCGCGGCGCGGCATCATGTGGAAGACCGGCACCAGCTTCGGCTTCCGCGATGCGTGGGCGGTGGGCGTCAGCGACCGCTACACGGTCGGCGTCTGGGTCGGCCGCCCGGACGGCACGCCCAACCCCGGCTTCTTCGGCGCCAACGTCGCGGCGCCGATGCTGGTCGATGTGTTCTCGGCCATCGACGATTCGCGCCCGGCAAAACGTACGCCGCCGGCGAGCGTGACGCAGGCGAAGGTCTGCTGGCCGCTCGGCCTGCGGGCGGACGCCGTGCCGGCCGCGCTGTGCCACCACGAGCGCACCGCGTGGCTGCTGAACGACGCGGCGCCACCGACCTTCCCCGACCGCCTGCGCGAAGGCGCGGCACGCTACACCGACTACCGCGACGCCACCACCGGCCAGCGCGTGCGTACGGCCTGCGCGCCGGGCGAGATGAAAGCGGTGGAGATGGCCCGCTGGCCCGCCGCGCTGGAACCCTGGCTCGACGCCGCCACCCGCGAACGCGCGCTGCCGCCGGCGTGGGCGTCGGCGTGCGCTAGGGCGCAGGCGCCGGAGGCGGGGTTGAGGATTGTCAGCATTACCAACGGCGAGACGATCCGCCGCGCCGGCAGTGTCGGCGGTGCTGCTCCATCCTTAAGGCTCGAAGCCCGCGGCGGCCAGCAGGAACTGATCTGGCTGGTCGACGGCCAGCAGGTCGGCCGCGCCCCTGCCGGCAAGACCCTGCACCACGCCTTCCCCGAAGCCGGGCGGCATACGGTGACGGTGATGGACGATTCGGGAAGGTATGACCGGGTGGAGGTGAGCGTGCGGTGATTGGGGTCGTCATACCGGCGAACGCCGGTATCCAGTGCTGAGGCTGGTATGGCCACAGCGGAAAAAGTGACGCACGAACTGGACCCCGGCTTTCGCCGGGGTGACGGCTCGGGGAGGTGGGGCTCTATGGTTGTCATTCCGGCCCAATGCTTGTCATCCCGGCGAACGCGCCCCGAAGGAAGTACCCTTGGGGTGCCGGTATCCAGTCCGTCCCTCTGATATCCTCCCCGCATGAAACTCCCCTGCGTCTACATCCTCGCGAGCAAGCGCAATGGCACCCTCTAT
>NZ_JAVMKF010000150.1:0-26593 GCF_031732815.1 Accumulibacter sp.
GGCGGGTGGTCGCCTTGGGGGAGACGCGCTCTGGGGTGGTTGCTCCATAATGCCGATTCCTTCTTCTCGTGAACGTCGCGACCCCGGTGAGCGACATAGGCGCGCCACTGGGCACCCAAGTTGTCGCCGTCCAGACGCGTCGTGCGCGCAGTGCGAGACGACAAGAGCAGTAGCTCAAGCTCGCTTTGGGTGATGCCTTCCATGCTGCCCTCGATGTAACGGAGAAGCTCCGCTACCAGTGGGCCAGGAATGCTTCGATGATGGTTCTGCCGCGCCTCGGCACGGTAGGCGGCCTGATAGCGAATGGCCTCAAAGACCAGTGCTTCGTCAATTGGCGGCATCGCTGGTACTCCCTGCGTGAGCCAAGGCGGCAAGATGGTCGGCCCATGCCTGCATGATCTCGCGCCGCTCGTTTAACAACAGGGCCTTGTTGTACGTAGCCCGCACCCGGTTGCTTTCAACATGCGCCAGTTGGCGTTCGATGGCGTCTGGTCGGAAGCCTTGTTCGTTGGCCCATGTTGAAAAGGTGGTGCGCCAGCAGTGCGGTGTCGTGCGCTCGCCGAGGTTCATGTCCCGCATCGCGTAGGTCAGCCGGTTCGGTGTGGTGAAGCCTTCGCCGCTACGATGTGGAAACAGGTAGCGCCCAGCCCCGGTGATGGGGCGTAGCTCTTCAAGCAGCTTTAGGACTGGCTCGGAGAGCGGTGATACGTGGTCGCGCCGCGCTTTCATCTTCGCTGCCGGCCGCCGCCATAGCTTCCCCTCGGTGTCGAACTCGCTCCACTCCGCATCGGCGGCCTCGCCGGGGCGGCAAGCGGTGAATGCAATTAGGCGAAGACAAAGGGCCGTCTCGGGATAGCCTCTGTAGGCGCGCAGCGCGCGATAGAAGGCGCGAATCTGGTCGGCCGTCAGCACGGCCTTGCTTTGGCTCGACGGAATTTTCAGCAGGCCACGCAGACCGGGGATGGGATTGGAGTCAACCAGTCCCCTCACGACTGCATGCTGGAAAATCGCCGACAGGTCTCCTTTGACGTGGATGCCCGCCCAAGCACCGTATGCCTTGCATGCCTCCAAGATTGGCCGGATTTCTTTGGCGCTAATCTCGGTGATGGGTAGCTCATCGAGCTTGGGGGCGAGGTACTTCCGAATGCGGGACTCCTTCGCCCGGTAGGAGCCCAGCGTATAGCTCGCCTTCACCTCGGCCAGATATGCGGCGGAGACCTTGGCAAACGAGATTTCCAGGGCCAGTGCCTCGGCGTGCTTGCGGGCTGCTGCGGCGTCGATATTGCGCTGCCGCTCGTCCTTGCGATGCTGAGAAGGATTGATGCCTTGTTTCGCCAGATCACGAGCTGCATCGCGTGCTGCGCGCGCATCGGCTAGGCCAACCTCTGGATAGGAACCGACAGCGAAAAGGTTCTCCTTCCCGTTGAGCCGGAACTTCCAGCGCCACAGCTTGCTGCCTGAGGGCTGAATCAACAGGAAAAGACCGCCGCCGTCGCTGAGCTTGTAGGGCTTCGCGTCTGGCTTGGCGGTCCTGATCTTGGCGTCACTGAGAAGGTCTTTGGGCATCCTGGGGTCTCCGTCAAGAGAGTGGCGTACCCCCACTCAACTCGGCTCATACCCCAAAGACTACCCCAAATTTTTCTGGAATGCCATGAACACTACTGAACCTCGCTGAACATTGAATTCGCTTAAAACAAAAGCAAAATCAATGTGTTGGCGCGCTATTTTGGTTCATGGAGGTTCAGCAAGGTTCAGTAAACGGAGTCAGACGTTGAACAGGAAGTTCAGCACATCGCCGTCCTTGACGACGTATTCCTTCCCCTCGGCGCGCATCTTCCCGGCTTCCTTGGCACCCTGCTCGCCCTTGCAGGCTATGAAGTCGGCAAAGCTGATCGTCTGCGCGCGAATGAAACCGCGTTCAAAATCGCTGTGGATGACGCCGGCTGCCTGCGGCGCCGTGTCGCCGGCGTGGATCGTCCAGGCGCGGACTTCCTTCGGTCCGGCGGTGAAGTAGGTCTGCAGACCAAGCAACTGGTAGGCCGCGCGGATCAGGCGGTTGAGACCGGGTTCGGCCAGCCCGAGGTCGGCGAGGAAAGCCAGTTTGTCTTCGTCGTCGAGGTCGCCCAGCTCGGCCTCGATCTTGGCACACAGGGCAACGACCGGAGCGTTCTCCTGCGCCGCGTGCTGAGACAAGCGATCAAGGTGCGGATTGTTGTCGAATCCGTCCTCAAGGACATTGCCGACATACATCGTCGGCTTGATCGTCAGCAGGCAGAGCGGCTTGAGCAGCGCCTTCTCCTCCTTGGCCAAAGCCAGCGTGCGCGCCGGCTTGCCCGCATTGAGATGCGGCAGCAGACGTTCGAGAACGCTGACCAGCCGCTGCGCGTCCTTGTCACCCCCTGCCCTCGCCTTCTTGCTTTCCCGGTTGAGCGTACGCTCGACGACGGCCAGATCAGCCAGCGCCAGTTCGGTGAGGATGGTCTCGATGTCGGACAGCGGATCGACGCGACCCGCAACATGCACGACATTGTCGTCCTCGAAGCAGCGCACGACATTGACGATGGCGTCGGTTTCGCGAATGTTGGCGAGGAATTGATTGCCCAGGCCCTCACCGCGCGACGCCCCGGCAACCAGGCCCGCGATGTCAACGAACTCGACGATCGCCGGCTGCACGCGCTGCGGTTTGACCAGCGCAGCGATCTGTGCCAGCCGCGGGTCAGGCACTTCGACGATGCCGACGTTGGGCTCGATCGTGCAGAAGGGATAGTTCTCGGCCGCGATGCCCGCTTTGGTCAAGGCGTTGAACAGGGTGGACTTGCCGACGTTGGGCAGTCCGACGATTCCGCATTGCAGGCTCATGGCCGGTTTTCCTGTGGTGATACGGTCTTGCCGTGCAGTTGGCGCTGCGCTGCCGCGTAGTCACCGGCAGCGAACTGCGGCCAGGCGAGCAGACAGCGCTCGATGGCGCGCTCGATCAGTTCCCGCTCTTCCCGCCGGGGCGCCCTGAGAACATGGTTGACGACCTCTTCGCGCTCGCCCGGATGCCCGATTCCCAAGCGCAGACGCCAAAAATCGGGCGTCGACAAGCGTGCCTGAATGTCGCGCAGACCGTTGTGCCCGCCGTTTCCACCCCCCTGCTTGAGGCGAATGCTGCCCGGCGGCAGATCGAGCTCGTCGTGCACGACCAGTATCTCATCAGGGGCAATGCGGTAGAAATGCGCCAGCGCTGCTACCGCCTGACCGGAAAGGTTCATCCAGGTGGTCGGTTGCAACAGCCACAGCTCAGCGCAGCGCGCCAGGCGCCCGTAGAACTTGCCCTGCGGCAGCAGCGACACCCGCAAGTCGCTGGCCAAGCGGTCGACGAACCAGAAGCCGACGTTGTGCCGATGCTCGGCATAAGCGGCGCCCGGATTGCCCAGGCCGACGATCAGACGTGGAGGAGGCATGCGCTTGTGCTCGAGATCGCAGAACGGCCGGCCGCCGCCGGCGCGATGCCGGCGTGCAGCCTGCCGCGAACAGCTTCAGCCTCAGCTCGTGGCGGCTTCGCCCTCGCCCGCTTCTTCCGCGTCGCCGCCGCTCTTGCGCGCCGGGATCGAGGCAACGACCGGATCGTCGTCACCATGCATGAGCGCTTTGACGCCCGCCGGGAAAACGAGCTGGGAAACGTGCAAGGCGTGACCCGCGTCGAGATCCTTCAGGTCGACTTCGATGTAGGGCGGCAGATCCTGCGGCAGGCAAACGACCTCGAGGTCGTTCAGGGCATGCGAAACCTTGCCGCCACCGACCTTGACACCGGGTGCGATGTCGGCATTGATGAAGTGCAAGGGCACGCGCTGATGGATGGCGTGTTCGGTATCGACGCGCTGGAAGTCGCAGTGGAAGACCAGAGGCTTCCAGGGATGCATCTGCGAATCGCGCAGAACGACGTTCTGCGCCTTACCGTCGACCTTGAGCGTCAGAACGGAAGCATGGAAAGCTTCCTTGCGCAGATTCAGCAGGATCTCGTTGTGGTCCAGGTCGATCAGCAGCGGCGCCGCCGAGCCCCCGTAAATGATTGCCGGAACGCGGTTCGTACGACGCAGGCGGCGGCTCGCTCCGGACCCCTGCAGCGTACGCTGGCGGGCTTCAAGTTCAAAGCTCATGGTAACTCCTGATAGGTGCAACAACCCCGCCCGCGACCAGGCGAGGGGTTAAGGAAAACGCGGAAAACGACCGCACACGAAGGGAACACGTCTTGCTGCCAGCACTCGGCCGTTGCCCTGCACTACTCGATGAAAAGCGACGACACCGAATCTTCGTTGCTGATCCGGCGTATCGTTTCGGCCATTACTTCGGCCACGGAAAGCTGCCGAATACGCGGTGATTCCTGCGCGTCCTGACGCAGCGGAATGGTGTCGGTCACCACCAGTTCGTCCAGATCGGAGGCATTGATCCGCTCGACCGCGCGCCCGGAGAGGACCGGATGGACGCAGTAGGCATGCACGTGGCGTGCGCCATGCTCCTTCAGCGCGGTTGCCGCCTTGCACAGCGTTCCGGCGGTATCGACCATGTCGTCCATGATCACGCAGGTGCGGCCTTCGACCTCGCCGATGATGTTCATCACTTCGGAAACGTTGGCTTTTGGACGCCGCTTGTCGATGATCGCCAGATCGCACTCCAGCCGCTTGGCCAGCGCGCGGGCGCGCACGACACCGCCGACATCAGGCGAAACGACCATCAGATGATCGAAGTTGCGCTTCCACACGTCGCCCAGCATGATCGGCAGCGAATAGATGTTGTCGACCGGAATGTTGAAGAAGCCCTGGATCTGTTCGGTATGCAGGTCCATGGTGAGCACGCGGTGAATGCCCGCTGCGGTGAGCAGATCAGCGACCAGCTTGGCGGCGATCGGTACGCGCGCGGAGCGCACTCGGCGGTCCTGCCGAGCGTAGCCAAAGTACGGGATGGCCGCGGTGATGCGCGCGGCTGAGGCGCGCTTCAGCGCATCCGTCATGACCAGCAGTTCCATCAGGTTTTCGTTCGTCGGCGCGCAGGTCGATTGCAGGATGAACACGTCCATGCCACGCACATGTTCCTGAATTTCGACGCTGATCTCGCCATCCGAGAAGCGACCGACGCGCGCCCGGCCGGGTGCGATGTTGAGGTGTCTGACGACATCGGCGGCCAAGGCGGGGTTGGCGTTGCCGGAAAATACCATCAGGCTGTCATAGGCCATGCTGTGCTTCCCCTGACGCCCCAGGCAAGCGGCGCCGTATAAAGCAAGACGGGCAGGCCAGGCAGCCTGCCCGTTTTGACAGATTCGGAGTGGCTGGGGAGGAAGGATTCGAACCTTCGGATGCCGGAATCAAAATCCGGTGCCTTGACCAACTTGGCGACTCCCCAACGGTAAACCTCTCGCCCGGCACGCGAGCGAGGCGCGCATTATAAAGGGAATTCGCCGAGAAAAAAAGCTGCCCTCCGGCAAACCGCGCTTTGCTGCTCAGATGTCGCCGGCCAGGGCGTGCAGCGGGTGCCGCGCCAGCCCCGCCGCGACCCAGGCACGCCAGTCTGGCGGGACCCGGCGGCAGATCTCTTCGGCCAGAACGCGCTCGGCGAACTCGGCAAACACGCAGGCTCCGGAACCGGTCATGCGCGCCTCGGCAAAGCGCGAAAGCCAATCCAGACATGCGGCGATCTGTGGAAAGCGGGTGCAGGCGACGCTCTGCAGATCGTTGCCGCCGAAGCCTGCCGACCATTCGTCGACGCCGATTGTCGGCGTATCACGGCGCAGTTCGGGGGCGGCAAAGATCGCCCCCGTCGACACATTGACGGCGGGCTGAACAACCAGGTAGTAACGTTCCGGCAAATCGAGCGCGTGCAGCGCCTCGCCAACGCCCTGCGCAAAAGCGTTGCGCCCGAAAATAAAGACCGGGACGTCGGCGCCGAGGCGCAGCCCGATTTCCTGCAGCCGCTCGCGGCGCAGACCGAGCTGCCAGAGGTGATTGAGCGCGAGCAGGACCGTCGCCGCGTCGGAACTGCCGCCGCCCAGTCCACCACCCAGCGGCAGACGCTTGTGCAGACTGATGTCGACCCCAAGGTCGCTTCGCCGGCTCAAGGCAGCCGCCTCTGCCTGCAGCAGACGGGCAGCGCGTACGCTCAGATCGTCGTCGGCACGCACCCCGGGCAAGGGCGTCGTCAGACCGACGCGGCCGTCCGAGCGCGGGGAAAAGCGCAGGCTGTCGCCCGGCTCGATGAGACGGAAAACCGTCTGCAGCAGGTGATAGCCGTCAACGCGACGACCGACCACGTGCAGGAAAAGGTTCAGCTTGGCGGGCGCCGGATAACTGCTCTGCCAGTTCCAGACGGGGTTTGCGTGCGACATGCCGGCTCACCGTCAGCGCGCAAGGTCGGTCCATTCGTCGATGCGCAGACGCAGTTCGAAAACTTGCGCGCGCTCGACAAACAGGCGGCCAGGCAAGGCCTGCGCGTCGTTGTCGTCGTACTGGTAGCGTAGGCGCCAATCCTGATCCTCGATCGCGAGCGGCCGCCCCAGGCTGTCGCTGACCACCTGAACGCCCGCTCTGCTTCTACCGCGCAGCCAATCGGCCAGCTTGCCGAGCGGCAGCGGGTAACCAAGGACGGCAACGAGCAGTTCGTCCATCGTCGGAGCTTCATAGGTCTTGCCGTCGCTCGCCACCAGTCGCGCACCACCCGAGTTGCCCGACACTTCGGCAAGCGCTTGGCCGAATGGTGAGGAAACAACCAGGTGATCACTTCCGTCGACATGCCGCCAGTAGATTCGCCCGGAATGGCTGGCCTCGTGCTGACGCAGCGCAAAGCGTCCGGCGACGGCGAAGGCTTGCAGGCGGTCACGCCCGATCGTCGCAGCGGAGTCACCGACCCGGCCGGGGGTCGAACACGCGGCAAGGGCGACCAGAGTGGCGACGAGCCAAGGCCAGCGGCCTTCGAATGACGGCCAGATGCGCGAACCCGAGCGACCGGCGCGGCAGTTCACTGAGCAAACTTCCTGACCGCTTCGCTCAAAACCTCGTTGCCCGGATGCTTTTTCTGCGCTTCGCGCAAGGTACGCCGCGCCTCGTCGGCGCGGCCCAGCGTCCACAGCACTTCGCCGATGTGCGCCGCAATTTCCGGATCGGAGCGCTGCCCGTACGCTTTCAACAACAGCGCCAGCGCGCCGGTGTGATCGCCCTCGCGGTAAAGCACCCAGCCCATGCTGTCGAGAATGAACGGATCGTCCGGCGCCAGTTGCAGTGCCTTTTCGATCAACTGCCGGGCTTCCGGCAGGCGCAGGTTACGCTCGGCATACGAGTAACCGAGTGCGTTGTACGCCTGCGCATTCTCCGGCTGCAGTTCGATCAGCTTGCGCAAGCGGCTCTCCATCAGTTCGAGCCGGTCGAGCTTCTCGGCCAGCAGCGCGGACTCGTAGAGCAGATCGGGTTCGGCCGGCTGCGTCGCCAGTTCGTTGTCGAGCAATTCCAGCGCCGCAGCGTACTGCTTCTCCTCGCGCAGCACGGCAGCCTCGGCAATCAAGAGGCGAATCCGCTGCTGCGGGTTGGCCGCCGCCGCATCCTGCAGGAGCCGGCGCGCTTCTGCCATCTTTCCCTGGCCGGAGAGGATGGAAGCGCTGCGCACCAGCGCTGCAACGACATGCTCGCCCGTCTGCACCTGCCGGAAGTGGCTCAAGGCCTCGTCCGAACGCTTGTCCTCCTGCGCCAGTTGGCCGAGGTAGTAGTAGGGTGTGCTCTTGTCAGTGATGTCGAGCGTCACCAGGTGCTTGAGCTGCGCCTCGGCGAGCACGCGATCGTTTTCCTGCAAGGCAAGGACGGCCACCGGAAAAACCACATCCGGATTGTTCGGATAAGCAACGAGCAGACGTTCGAACTGACGTTTCGCGTCGGCGTAGCGCTTCTCGCCGACCAGCGCACGCGCCAGAAACAGGCGCACGTCGCGTGCCATCGGATAGGCGTCGACGAAGCGCTGCAAGCGGGCAATCGCCTCGGCCGGCGACCTGCGCGCCAGGAGCTCGGCTTCGACCAGCACCGCTGGCTCCCAGTCCGGGCGCAGTTCGTTCGCTCTGCGTGCCGCGGCCAGCGCGCGTTCGTTCTCGCCGGCCGAACTCGCGGCAACCGCCAGCGCGTAGTGCGCCTCGGGCAAATCGGTGAACGGCGCGCACACCCGGCTGATCAACTGGTACACCGCCTGCCGATCCGGACTGCGCGCAAACATCCGCTGCAGACCGAGCAGGTTGCCAGGCAGCGCCGTCCGATCGGCCTCGAGCATGCTGATCAGCTGCGGCGCCAGTCCATCGAACTGATTGCTCATGATCATCACGCCAGCCAGCACCTGCTGCGCGCGTTTCGAATCCGGATCGACCTGCACCCACTGACGCGCGAGTTCGAGGACCAGATCCAGACGACGCGCGTGTCCGGCGACCTCGATTGCCCGTTCGAGGATGCCTGGGTCGCGCGTGCGCAGCGCAAGGTCGGCGTAGGCCTGGCTGGCAAAGTCTCCGCGGCCGCGTTGCAGAGCCACTTCGGCAAGCAGCAGCTGATAGACGACCTGCGCACTCAGCCCACGCCCCGCCGGCTCCATCGCGCGCGCCAGCGCGCCGCTTTCGCCTTGCCCCCCGACCTCGCGTGCCGCCGGCTTGCGCGGTCGGCCGTCACCCGCCTCGCCGGCGGCAAAGACGGGTACGGCGCAGGCCAATGCCAGCGAGGCACAAAGGGCAATCCTTTTTTCAGACTTCATGGTTTCCTTGCTCGCTGCAAACGGGAGCGTGGTCGGTTCGGGTTTGCGGGATAATCCGCTTTCCACATGTTATGGGCTTTTTGCGCCAGCGGCAATGCCGGAACTTCCAGAAGTTGAAGTGAGCCGCCGGGGACTGTTCCCGTTCATCGTCGGCCAACAGGTCGTCTCCGCCGTCGTGCGCACGCCCCGCCTGCGCCACGCAGTCACCCCGGGGCTGGCCGAGCGGCTGGTCGGTTTGCGCCTCGAGACCATCGAACGCCGTGGGAAATACCTGCTTTTCGACTGTGCAAGCCGGCAGGGCGGTGGCTGGCTGCTGCTGCACCTGGGCATGTCGGGCAGCCTGCGCCTCGTCGCCGCAGAGAGTCCAGCGGGAAAGCACGACCATTTCGACCTCTCGTTCGGGACCAGCGTCCTTCGCCTGCGCGATCCACGCCGCTTCGGCGCCCTCGTCTGGCACGAAGGCAGCGACATCGAGCGTCATCCGCTACTTGCCGTGCTCGGAATCGAACCTTTGTCGGCAGGTTTTGACGGCAACTGGCTTTACGCCGCCACCCGCCAACGCCATGGACCGATCAAGCCGTTGTTGATGGACAGCCGACTGGTCGTCGGTATCGGCAACATCTACGCTGCCGAGAGCCTCTTCCAGGCCGGCGTCTCGCCGCGCCGAGCGGCCAACCGAATCAGCTTGCAGCGCTACCGGGTCCTCGCCGATGCCATTCGCTCGACACTGGAGAAGGCGATCGCGGCCGGCGGCAGCAGCGTGCGCGATTACGTCCATAGCGACGGCGGTGCCGGCTGCTTCCAGCTCACCTGCGCAGTCTATGGCCGCGCCGGCGAACCCTGCCCGGCTTGCGGACAAGCGGTCAGAATGCTTCGCCAGTCCGGACGCTCGACGTTCTATTGTGCGCACTGCCAACGCTGAGGTGCAGCGCCCTTCCCGGCAGCCGCCGACGAACAGCGCGGCGGGCGCGCTAACCCGGCAACTCATACCTTGTAATAGTCGCGATACCAGGCCGCGAAGCGCTTGACGCCGTCGCCGATCGGCGTCGCCGGGGCAAAGCCGACCCATTCGTCAAGCAGATCGGTATCCGCGTAGGTTGCCGGGACATCGCCGTCCTGCAAGGGAAGCATGCGTTTCACCGCGCTGATGCCAAGCGCCTCTTCGATCGCGCCGATGAAGTCGAGCAGCGGCACCGGGTTGTGATTGCCGATGTTGAACACGCGGTAAGGAACGTTGCTCGTCGCCGGGTCGGGTTGTTCGGCGATGTAGCCGGGATTGCTCGTTGCCGGGCGGTCGAGCACGCGAATGACGCCTTCGACGATATCGTCGACATAGGTGAAGTCACGCTGCATGTTGCCGTGATTGAACACGTCGATCGGCTGGCGCGCGAGAATCGCCCGGGTAAACAGGAAGAGCGCCATGTCCGGCCGGCCCCACGGGCCATATACGGTGAAAAAGCGCAGGCCCGTCGTCGGCAGGCCGTACAGGTGGCTGTAACAATGCGCCATCAGTTCGTTGGCCTTTTTCGTCGCCGCATACAGGCTGACCGGGTGATCGACGCTGTCGTGCTCGGAAAACGGCATCTGCGTATTGCCACCATAGACGCTCGAACTCGAGGCATAGACCAGATGCTCGACTTGCGCGTGGCGGCAACCTTCGAGGATATTGACGAATCCGACCAGGTTGCTGTCGACGTAGGCATGCGGATTCTTCAGCGAGTAACGGACACCAGCCTGCGCCGCCAGATGAATGACGCGATCGAAGCGCTCGCGCGCGAAGAGTTCGGCAACTCCCGTCCGATCGCCGACATCCAGCTTGACGAAGCGAAATCCGCTGCGCGGTTCGAGAAAGCGCAGCCGGTCGAGCTTCAGCGAAACGTCGTAGTAATCGTTCAGGTTGTCGAGGCCGACGACTTCGTCACCCCGGTCAAGCAGGCGCAGCGCAGTGGCCCGGCCAATGAAGCCGGCGGCGCCGGTAAGCAGGACTTTCACATCAGTTTCCCAAGGCAAGAATAAGGCAAAGGACAAGGACAGCACGGTCAAATCCGGCTGCGATTCTAGCACCGCTCAGCAAGGCGCTCGCCGCGCCTGCAGCCAGCGCGCAAACTCGTCGGCGGCGAGTGGCTGCGAATAGAGGAAACCCTGGCCGTAGTGACAACCGGCAGCGTCGAGTTCGGCATGCTGTTCGGCCAGTTCGACGCCCTCGGCGATCACGCTCATGCCCATGTTTCGAGCCAGGGTGATAATCGCCGAACCGATCGCGCGGTCGTCGGCACTGCGCGCGATGCCATTGACGAAGCTGCGCGCGATTTTCAGTTCGTGGATCGGAAAGCGCTTCAGATAGGCGAGCGAGGAAAAGCCGGTGCCGAAGTCGTCGATACTGATCGTCAAGCCGTTGGCGACCAGGTCGGCAAGCATGCGTTCGGCGCGCTCGACGTCCATCAGAACGCCTTCGGTGATCTCGACGCACAGGCGTTGCGGCGCGACGCCGTGCGCGCCGACGATGTGCATCAGGTCGGCGGCCATCCCCTCCTTGCGGAAATGGCGCGCCGAGACATTGACGCTGATGCGCACTGGCGGCAGTCCGGCCTGATCCCAACGGACGATCTGTCGGCAGACCTCGCCGAGAACCCACTCGTCGAGCGCGACAATCACGCTGCTCTGCTCGGCAACCGGGATGAATTCCACCGGTTCGACGGCTTCCCCGTTGCACGCCCAGCGCACCAGCGCCTCGGCGCCGATCACCTGCTGGCTGGAAAAGCTCACCTGTGGCTGATAATGGACGGTCAGTTCGCGGCTGTCGATCGCTCGCCGCAAACCGGTCTCAAGCGTGAGCCGGCGCGCCGCATGCCGGGCGAGGTCGGCGGTAAAGAAGCGGAAAGCATTCTTGCCGTGGTCCTTGGCCCGGTACATTGCCGAATCCGCCTTGCGCATCAGCGCGCCAGCATCGTTGGCGTCCTCTGGAAACATGCTGAGACCGATGCTCGCACTGACGAAGCACTCGTGCTCTTCGAAGCAATAGCTGGTGCTCAGCGCATTGAGCAGACGCTGGGCCGTCTGCGTCGCTTCCTTGCGATCGCTCGTTTCGAGGAGGACGACGAACTCATCCCCGCCCAGCCGAGCGACCGTGTCCTCGGCACGAACGCAGTCGAGCAAGCGCATCGCCGCCTGCTTCAACAGACGGTCGCCGGTCGGGTGGCCGAGCGTATCGTTCACCACCTTGAAGTCGTCGAGGTCGATGAAGACGACCCCCATGCTCTCGCCCTGGCGTTCGGCGCGCGCCAGCGCGAGCTGCAGGCGGTCGTTGAACAGCGCGCGGTTGGGCAGCCCGGTCAACTCGTCGTGCGTTGCCAGGTACTCGATCCGCTGCTGCGACTCGCGCGCCTTGGTAATGTCGCTGAACATGCCGACATAGTTGATCACCTCGCCGCTCGCGTCCTTCACTGTGTTGATCGACAACCACTCGAGGAAAAGCTCGCCATTCTTGCGCCGGTTCCAGATTTCACCCTGCCAGACGCCGTGGCGCATGATCCGCTCCCACATGTCGCGGTAGAGCTCGGGCGGGGTCAGATGCGATCGCAGCAGACTGGGCAACTGGCCGACGACTTCCTCACGGGTGTAGCCGGTCAGCGCCGTGAACGCATCATTCACCGTCAGAATGCGCTGAGCGGTATCGGTCACCATGACGCCTTCCGAAGCCCGCTCGAAGACCATTGCTGCCAGGCGCAGGCTGTCTTCGGCTTGTTTGCGGGCAGTAATGTCGGTCGCCTGGAAACAGAGTCCATTGATCGCTCCGTCGTCGTCGAGCAGCGGAAAACGCACCGCCAGGAAATGGCGCGTCCCGTCGCCGAGCGGTAAAGCTTCCTCGCGTTCGACACCCTGCCGCTGGCGCATCGCTGCGATTTCGCTCTCGCGGAACACCTCGCAGACCTCGGCGGGAAAAAGCTGCCCGTCGGTCTTGCCAATTGCCTGCCCGGCGGCAAACCCGAAGGTCGCTTCGAAGCGCGGATTGGCAAACTGGTAGCGGCCCGACGAGTCCTTCACCGCCATCAACGAAATCGAGTTGTTCATCACGGCGAGCAACCTGACCTGCGTCTCGCGCGCCGAACGCTCGACTTCGTAGAGGCTGGTATTGTCGGCAAAGAGCAGGATGACGCCGATGACGCGTTGCGTGTCGCGCAGCAGCGGCACGATGTGCAGGGCATAGTGCCGGCGATTGGCATTCACGATCTGACAGTCGAAAGCCTCCTGCGTCTCGATTACCTGTTGACTCTTCGCGACCAGATCGGGCATCCCGGCGGGCAGCAGCAGATCGCGCAGCTGGCGCCCGCTTTGCACCGCGGTCAGCTTGAAGACGCGCGCCGCGGCGCTGTTGAAGCGCTGCAGACTGAGGTTGCGGTCGAGCACGAGCAGCGGATAATCGACGCTGTTCTGGATGCACTCGAGTTCGACATTGAGTTCCTGCGTCTCGGCGGTCTTGATCTGCAGTTCTTCGTTGACCGTCGCCAGCTCTTCGTTGGTCGACTGCAGTTCCTCGTTCGACGCTTCCAGTTCCTCATTGGAAGCTTGCATTTCCTCGTTCGACGCCTGAATTTCCTCGTTGAGCGCCTGCATTTCCTCGTTCGAGGTCTCCAATTCCTCGACCAGCGTCTGCAGGTGTTCGCGCGTCGCCGCCAGTTCGTCTTCGAGTTCCTTGTCGGTGATTGCATTGTTGTCCTCGACCGCGCCGCGGCCGGCGGTCGGCTGGATCCATTCGATGCACACCATGAACAACGCTTCGCTGTCGATCGCCGACAGCGGATGGACTGACAGGCGCAGGCCGCGACCCGGGTCGAGCGCCTTGATGTGGCGCGGTCGCCCGTAAGCGACAAGCTGTTTCACCTGTGCCTGACGCATCAGCACCTGTACTTCGGTACGCAGTTCACGCCGGATCAGCGAGAGCAAGTCGAAAGCCGGCTTGCCCGGCGCGACATTGAGCAGGCGACTGGTATCGCCGTGAATATGGCGGATCTCGAACTTGCCATTGATCAGAATGCTGGTCGGGATGAAGTAGCGCCCGGCCGCTTCGAGCAGAATGTTCTCGAAAGCGAGCGGCGTCGTCGGCTTTCCCACCCGCAGGTGCTGGTTCATGCCGGCCGCCGGCGGCTGCATCTCGGCGCGCAGCAGCGGCAGGCGGGCGCTCACCCCGTGTCGGCGGTAGAGCCGCCCATCCTTGTCGACGACGCCGAACAGCGCCTCCTGCTGGAAGATTCCCTCGGACTTGCCGAGAAAGAGATGGCCGCCGGGATTGAGCGCGTAATGGAATACCGACAGCAGTCGCGCCTGCAGCTCGCTCTGGAAATAGATCAGCACGTTGCGGCAGCTCACCAGGTCGAGGCGCAGAAATGGCGGGTCCTGAACCAGGTCCTGGCGGGCAAAAATGACCACATCGCGCAGGTTCTTGTTGATCTCGTAGCGATCGCCGTGCGGCGTGAAATGCGCGCGAATCCGCCCACGGTCCATGTGCGCCAGGCTCGAAGCGGCAAACACGCCACGCCGAGCCAGCGCCATCGCGTCGAGGTCGATGTCGGTGGCGAAGATCTGCAGCCGATACTGGTCGAAAGCAGCCCCCAGGCGTTCGGCAAACAGAATGGCCAGCGAGTAGGCTTCCTCACCGGTGGCGCAGCCGGCCACCCAGACGCGGATGTCGTCTCCCGGCTGCTTGCCGGCCAGGATTTCGGCGACCACCTTGTCGAGGCGGGCGAAGGCGTCGGTGTCGCGGAAGAAGGCGGTGACCGAAATCAGGATGTCCTTGCACAGCTTGTCGAGTTCGACCGGCGTCTGATCGACCACCTGCAGATAGTCGTGCAGCGTGCTGACGTGGTTGGCCGCCATCCGCCGCTCGATTCGCCGCCACAGCGTCGGCTCCTTGTACTGCGAGAAATCGACCCGCGTCCGCGCCCGTACCTTGCCGAGCAGCGTCTTCAGCGTCGCCGGAGCACTCGCCGCCTGCGTCGCCACCGGGATCAGTCCGCGATTGAGAACGATCAGGCTGATCTCGGCGCCCATGCTCTCGGGCGGCAGGATCCAGTCGACGCTGCCCGTGTCGATCGCCGACTGCGGCATTCCGTTGTACTTGGCAGTGTCGGGGTCCTGGGCGAAAGTGAAGCCCCCAGCCGCCTTGATCGCGTGGATTCCGGCGGCACCGTCGGAACCCGTTCCAGAAAGAATGATACCGATCGTCGATTCGCCGATCTCCTCGGCCAGCGAGGCGAAAAAGCGATTGACCGACGGTTTGGGCATCGACTCGCGCGCCGGCTCGACCAGGCGGAAGCAACCCGCGAGCAGGGTCAGGTTGCGATTCGGCGGGGTGATGTAGACCGTGTTCGCTTCCGGTGAGGTTCCGTCTTCGATGTCCTTCACGGGCATCGTCGTCTCGCGCCCGAGCAACTGCGACATCATGCTGCGGTAAGTCGGCGACAGGTGCTGGACGACGACGTAAGTCAGGCCAAGGTTCTTCGGCAGACCGGGGAGCAGCAGGCTGAGCGCCTCCAGGCCACCTGCCGAAGCACCGATGCCGACGATGAAGGGGCGTTCGTCGCTGCGCCCCTGCGCGCCATCGTTATCGGCAGGCGCACCGGCCGGCGGAACGCGCCGCGAACTCGGGCGCCCCTTCTTCGCTTCGTCTTGATTCGCGTTGCTCATCAGCTCTCCGTTCAGTCACCCCGGTGGAATCGGGCGCCTGGCCGGGTGATCCGGCTGGCGACGACAAGTATGAGACAAAAAGGCAGGACTTCGGAGGCTTCGTAACCGCGCGCCGACGGTACTCGGCGGAAACCTGTTGCACCGGATCAGCCAGAGCGGCCGGAAACCCGCAGGCCAACCGGGTCTGCCGATCGAGCATCGCTGGCAGCTAGCCGAGTAGCGACACTGGCGACGCGGACTGCCGCCGGCTACTCATCGCTCGCCACAAACTGTGCCATAAATCAGAACTCAATGGGTGGCCAACGAGACCCGCCGAGGACCTCCTGGCGCGGCGATCGACGCGGCATGGCACGCGTGGGGCAGATTCGGGCAGCCGGACAGGGGCTCACCCGGCCTCGTCGAAGTGCTGCCGCAGCAGGCCCAACAGCACAGCGAGAGCACGCCGAGAAGGGCGCGGCGGAGTCGCACGCGGAAATTCAAGGCGCAGGTGGCGCACAAAGCGGAAGCGCGTGCAGGGCATCCCGCACGCGCGTTCGGAGCATCGGCTGCTGCTGCCGCGCGGCTGCGCCGCCAGCCGGGGCGCAGCCTTTTGGCCTGTTGCTACATCATTCCCAAAGTCTTGGGCAGCCAGGTCGACATGATCGGCACATAGGTGACGGCGACCAGGAAGACGAGCATCGACAGCAGCCACGGCCAGACGGCGACAGTCAGTTCGGTGATCCCCATCTTGGTGATCCCCGAAGCGACGTAGAGGTTGAGCCCGACCGGCGGGTGGCACATGCCGACTTCCATGTTGACCGTCATCAGGATACCGAAATGCACCGGATCGATTCCCAGCTTCATCGCTACCGGAAAGAGAATCGGGGCAAAGATCAGCACGATCGACGACGGCTCCATGAAGTTGCCGGCGAGCAGCAGGATGATGTTCACCGCGAGCAGGAAGGCAATCATCCCCAGGCCGTGACCCAGCATCCAGTCGGCCAGCGCCTGCGGGATGTTCTCGTTGGTCATGATGAACGAGAAAAGGACGGCGTTGGTGATGATGTAGAGCAGCATCGCCGACATGTTGGCCGAGTTCAGCAGGACGCGTGGCACGTCCTTCATCGTCAGGTCCTTGTACACGAAGACAGCGACGAAGAAGGCATAGACCGCGCTCATCGCCGCTGCCTCGGTCGGAGTGAACATGCCGCTGTAGATCCCGCCCATGACGACGACGATCAGGAACAGACCCCAGACCGACTCGCGAAACGCGCTCAGCCGCTCGCTGAAAGACGCTTTCGGCATGCGCGGATAGTCGAACTTGCGAGCGCGGAACCAGGTGACGCCACCGAGCACCGAGGCGAGAATGATCCCGGGAATCACGCCGGCCATGAACAGCGCACCGACCGATGTATTGGTCGCGACCGAATACATGACCATCACGATCGATGGGGGAATCAGGATTCCCAAGGCCCCCGAAGTGGTGATCACGCCGGCCCCGAACTTGTTCGGGAAACCCGCCTTGACCATCGCCGGCATCAGGATCGAGCCGATCGCGACGACCGTCGCGGGCGACGAACCGGAGACCGCGGCAAACAGCGCGCAGGCCAGAACGCCAGCCAGACCGAGGCCGCCGTACCAATGGCCGACCATGCTGGTGGCAAACTTGATCATGCGTCGGGCAACGCCGCCGTGGGTCAGGAAGTTGCCGGCCAGAATGAAGAACGGAATGGCCATGATCTCGAACTTCTCAATTCCGGTAAACAGCTTCAGCGCAACCGATTCGAGCGGCACCTGGGTAAACATGAAGAGGAAGCTGAGTACCGTCAGGCCGAGCGAGATCGAGATCGGCATGCCGGTCAGCATCAGGACCAGCAGGATCAGGAAGATGATGGTTGCATTCACTGTTGTTTTCCTCCCTTGTTCGACGGATTGCCGGCATCGTCCTCCGGATGGCGCTTCCTGTAGGTCAGATCGTGCGGATGCAGGTTGTCCTCCATCTCGTAGGGCGTGATCTCGTCGGCCGGCGGCGTTTCGTCCAGACCGTCAACATGCCCATGATCATGGTGTGGCAGCTCGCCGGTCTGGATGAAACTCACCGCAACCTGCAGGAAGCGGAAGCACATCAGGCTCGAACCGAGCGGGATCGCGCTGTAGACGATCCACGTTGGCCACTCGAGGTCAGGCGTCGTCGGCCCCTCGGGAATGTCGCCCGGATCCCAGCCCAGCGAGGTGTACAGCCAGTAGTGGAAACCGTTTTCCCAGACGAAATTGGCGCCCAGGGTGCCGACGATTCCGGTGAACAAGGCGCCGGCGAGCAGACCGAAAACGACGAACTTGGCGCGCGTACGGCCAGTCATCCGGTTGATCAGCACATCGACGCCGACGTGAATGCCGGTGCGAACGCCGTAAGCAGCGCCGAACTTGGCCATCCAGACGAACATGATGATGCACAGCTCCTGCGCCCAGCCGAAGTTCAGTCCGAGCAGCCAGTCCTGCAGACCGGGAATCGACATTCCCGACAAATAGCGATGGGCAACAGAGAAGAAAATGATCGTCGTCGCAGCCCCCATGAGGAAGGTGATCAGCCACTCCTCAAGGTGATCCAGAATTTTCATGGCAATGACTCCCCCGCCTGCCTGAAAAGAAGCCCGCCGGGATCAGGCCCCCCAGCGGGCTGTTGCGTGCTCTTCCGTCGTGCTCAGAGCTTGTTCGGATCGAAACCGGTTTCCTTATAGACGGATTGCAGCAGATCCTTGCCGATACGCGATTCCATCTTGGCGTGCACCGGGGCGAGCGCCTTCTTGAAGGCCAGCTTCTCTTCCGCACTCGGCACATAGACCTGCGTCTTGCCCGACTTCTTGACGCCTTCCAGATCCTTGTCGTTCTGTTCCTTGGCGATCTTGTTGGCGTAGGCGGTCGATTCCTTCATCGCCGCTTCGAGCTGTCCGCGCACATCAGCCGGCAGTCCCTCCCAGAATTTCTTGTTGACGATGACGGCGTAACCGAGATACCCATGCTCGGTCAACGTCAAATACTTCTGGACTTCATGCATCTTCTGCGTGTAGAGGTTGGAAACCGGGTTCTCGGTGCCATCGACGACGCCCGTCTGCAGCGCCTGATAGACTTCCGAGAAGGCCATCACCTGGGGCAGCGCGCTGAGCGCGCGGATCTGCTCTTCCAGCACCTTCGACGACTGAATGCGCAGCTTCTTGCCCTTCAGATCAGCCGGCGTCTTGATCGGCGTGTTTGCCGAGAACGACTTGAAACCGTTGTCCCAGAAAGCCAGGCCGGTAACGCCCTTGGGCTCCAGCTTCTTGAGCAGGCTTTGCCCGACCGCCCCCTGCGTTACCCGGTGCAGTTCGGTGTAGTTGTCGAACACGTACGGCAGATCGAACAACTCGAACTCCTTGACGCCGAGCGGGCCGAACTTGGCCAGCGACGGCGCCAGCATCTGCACGGCGCCCAGTTGCAGCGCCTCCATTTCCTCCTTGTCCTTGTACAGCGTGGAGTTGGCATAGACTTCAACCTTCACCTTGCCTTTGGTCATCTCGCCAGCCTTCTTGGCAAAGAATTCGGCGGCCAGACCCTTCGGCGTGTCGTGCGCCACCACATGGCTGAACTTGATGACAATCGGCTGCTGCGCGAGGGCGCCCAAAGGCAGTGCGGACAGCGTGCCAGCCAGCAGACCGAAAAGCAAAGCAGATATCTTCATGGTGTCTCCTCCTGAGTTTCTGGGTTGAAAACGGGCCAAGCCCGGGGTACTGCGTCAATATCACAAATCGTTCGCACATTGCATATTGTGGAAATCCGCAATCTGTGGAAACCCACAAGCACGCCGCCCTGGGGCTTGGCAGCGCCACTCGCCGCGCGCGCAAGAGCTACCGATCGCGCAGCAAGTTGGCTATGATGGCCCGTCATGCACGAGACGTCCACTCCACTGACGGCGGAACGTCGGCCGCTTGCTCCGCTGAAGTGGTCGACTTGGTATCTGTCGATCCTGCGCCTGGCGGTCGGACTGCTCCTCGTCCTGCTCATCGCCCTGCTCTGGCTGCTGCACCGCAACGAAGTCGAGGAGCAACGCGCAACGCTGATCGCCGATGTGCTCTGGCTCGAACAGAGCCTGCGCTTCCACCTCGACGGGCACTCCGAACAACTGCAGCAACTCGCTCTCGACCTGACCCAAACCCGCAAACCTCACCAGCTCTTCGATCTGCGCGCCCGGCACATTCTGAAGAACAATCCCGAACTGCAGCAATTGCTCTGGATTGACGCCAGTGGCACGACGGTGGACGGCTTGCCCAGCCCTGCCCTGCCGCGCGTCGAACCCGGGCCTTTCGGCGAGAATCGGGTCAGCCGCTCGCTCGAACTCGCTCGCCTGGGCAACCCCGTCTACAGCGACGCCTACGCGGCAAACGAAGCGGTCCATTTCGAGATCTACGTTCCGGTCTTGCCCAGCGGCCGCCACCGCGGCACCCTGCTCGGCATCTACTCGCTGAACGGTCTGCTCAAACATCAGGTTCCCTGGTGGTTTGCCGAACGCTATCTGCTGCGCGTCCTCGACAGCAGCGGTCAGACCCTGGCCAGCAAGTCGAAGGTCGACGCATCACCGACGACGCTGACCTACTCGGTCAGCTTCGAGCCACCCGGTTATGGCATGACGCTCAAGGCCACCGCCTATCGCGCTGCCGACAACCGCGCCCAGACGCTGATTTCGACGCTGATGGTGATTCTCGCGGCGACCGTCTTCTGGAGCCTGTGGGCAGTGCACGGATCGATCCAGCGACGCCTGCTGGCCGAGCAGGCGCTACGCTCGGAGTACGCTTTCCGCAAGGCGATGGAGGATTCGCTGATGGTCGGCATGCGGGCGCGCGACCTCGCCGGCCGAGTCACCTATGCCAACCCGGCATTCCTGCGCATGGTCGGCTTCGACAGCGACGAACTGATCGGACGTGACCCGCCAATGCCCTATTGGGCGCCGGAAGAAATGGAACGTACGCTGCACCTGCACAATTCCGTGCTGGAGGGCAATGCGCCACACGAAGGTTTCGAAATCCGCCTGATGCGCAAGGATGGCAGCCGTTTCGACGCGCTCGTCTACGAAGCGCCGCTGATCGATACCGACGGACGGCAGACCGGCTGGATGGGATCGATCATCGACGTCACCGCGCGCAAGCGTGCCGAAGATCTCGCCCGGCAACAGCAGGAGAAGCTGCAGATCACTGCTCGCCTGGTAACCATGGGCGAAATGGCTTCGACCCTGGCGCACGAACTGAACCAGCCGCTGGCCGCCATCACCAGCTATACCGCGGGCTGCATGAACAAGCTGACGACGGGCAACTTCACGCCCGAGCAGCTCAAGGATGCACTTGGCAAGCTGGCCGTACAGGCGCAGCGCGCGGGGCACATCATCCGCCGCGTGCATGATTTCGTTCGCAAGAGCGAGCCCAAGCTGGCGCCCTGCGACCTTGCCGAGGTGATCGACGACAGCATCGGCTTCATCGAAGGCGCCGCGAAGAGTCGCGGCGTACGCATCCAGCGCGAGATCCAGGGAATGCGTCCGGAGCTGATGGCCGATCAGGTGATGCTCGAGCAGGTTCTGCTCAATCTGATGCGCAATGGCATTGAAGCGATGAGCGAAATGCCCGGGGAGCGCCGCCGACTGACGGTCAAGTTGAGCCAGGTTGAACAGCAGATGGAGATCCGGGTGATCGACCACGGCTCGGGAATTCCGCCCGAGGTCGAAGACAAGCTGTTCACCCCGCTGTTCTCCACCAAAGCCGACGGAATGGGGATGGGCCTGAGCATCTGCCGCTCGAT
This sequence comes from Accumulibacter sp., assembly GCF_031732815.1. Taxonomy (GTDB): domain Bacteria; phylum Pseudomonadota; class Gammaproteobacteria; order Burkholderiales; family Rhodocyclaceae; genus Accumulibacter. The sequence continues at coordinate 21,232 of NZ_JAVMKF010000150.1, forward strand.
CATCGAGTTCCATCACGGCCGCCTGTGGGTCGAAGCCAATCCCGCCGGCGGTTCGATTTTCGTCATCACCCTGCCGATCGGAAGACAATGACGCCCTGCGCCTACCTGGTTGACGACGACGAAGCAATCCGCGACTCACTCGCCTGGTTGCTTGAATCGCGCGGCGTCTGCTGCCGAAGCTTTCCGGCGGCCGAAGATTTCCTCGCCGCCTGGGAGCCGGCGCTCGCCGGCTGCCTGCTGCTCGACATCCGCATGGACGGAATGAGCGGTCCCGAACTCTTCGATGCGCTGAACGAACTGGGCAACCGCATGCCGGTCATCTTCCTTACCGGCCACGGCGACGTGCCGATGGCCGTCTCGGCGCTCAAGAAAGGCGCTTTCGATTTCGTCGAGAAACCGTGCAACGACAACGAACTGGTCAATCGCGTGATCGAAGCGCTGCAGCTCGATGCCAACCAGCGCGCCGCGGCGAGCGGCGCCGATTCGGTCAACGAAGGGCTGAACCGCTTGACGACGCGCGAACGGCAGGTCATGGACCTGATTCTCGCCGGAAAGCTGAACAAGGTGATTGCCGACGAACTGCAGATCAGCATGCGCACGGTCGAGGTTCACCGCGCCAAGCTGTTTGACAAGATGGGCGTGCGCACCGCCGTCGAACTGGCGCAATTGCTCGCCGGCAAACGCTGAAGAGGTCACGAAGCCAGCAATCGCGGTCGGTGGGAAAGGCGCCCGCAGGTGATCCGCAAGCCTTGCTTGCCATTCGTGCTATTATTCCCCTAACTGCACCGTCCAACAGATCCTCTGCGCGCTCGGCACATCAAAGGGGCAAGCTCCAGCCGTTGGACGCTCGATTTCCAACATGCTTGTTTCACCGATCTACGGCCATGACTCGCAATGAATTTCTCGACGCGCTCTGCGCAACGAACTCAAAGCTAGCGCTGATCGCACTCAACAATCTCTGTCGGGGGTTGAAGCTACGTCTTATCCCGGAGAGCTCCTTCCAGCAATTCCTCGATGAGTGCGTCGCCATTCTGGATACCGAGCTCCCTACGGTTGACGACACGGACAAGCCAGAGGCCCTGGTACGGTGCCTCCGCCGGTTTACTTCGCGCGCCAGCGTCATGCGAAGCTGCGCGAGGCTCGCTCTCGAGGCTTGCGAAGTCATACCGGTCATTACCGTTCTCCGTACCAGGGAGTTCTTTTACGAGGAGCCGCAGCGTACCCACGAAATTTACGAGACGCGAAAAGGAAAGATCGACTCTCCCGAGGAACTGCGGTCGGCTCTAGCCAACTGGTCCAGTTCGCGGCCGTCATGGCATTTCGGCAAGGATCGTGATTTTTTTTGGGTGGCGCCGCTTGGTGATCTTCCTCCTCCCTTCGATCAACCACAGGCGTCCGGATATGTCGACCCACTCGCGGCCCAGTCCCACCGGGATCAGTTAGGACTAAGCCACTACGGAAGAAGCGATGGCCCACTGCTGCGGGCAATTATCAGTCCTGATGACGGACAGGCAGCTCTTACCTTCTATCGCCCGACGGCTTATGACGGCCTGGACAATCCGGCATTTCGCGCTGCCTGTGACGATGAAACCCTCGAAACCACTCCAGCCCACGGTAGGACTGTTGTGTTGTCTGCCGTCAAGAGTAGGCTACAGAACGTCGATGGCACCCGTGAATGGATTTGCCCGTCGCAAGAAGTACCTTGGGAATATATCGCGTTCGATTTTCTTGGCGAACTGGATGATTCACCCTGCGCCGAGGATGAACGGTTTCACGCCGCAATGCTCGCGGTGTTGAGCCGGAAGATACCCTGCGATGTGGTCGCGGCGGAACTTGGAGCCTATGCACAGAATGCTTAAGTCGTTCATCTTTCTGGTTTCTCGCTTCTCAAAAGACGAATTTTATTCCTGGCTTGGGGAAGGGATGAGGGCTTGCTATCCCTTGGCCACACATCGAGTTGCATCCACGCCTCCCGAAACCGCGTTTCGCGGTGCGAGGCTTTCTTTCGGACAGAGAGGAGCTCACCGAACGGCGGTCGACGAACTCGCTTCACTCTACAACAATCTCGACAAGAACGCACAGAGCAGATTTCGATGGGCTCTTGCACGGTTGCTTTCCTCGTGTGCAGCGTCGCCCACCCCTCTGCTCAACGCGGCCCTTGAACTCAGCCTTGAAACCGTTTGCAGTGAGGCGCTCCCGCCATTGACCGAAAAGATCCGTGCTTCGGCGAATAATCCGGAAGCGCGCGACTGGCTATGCCTGAAAGCGGCATTCTTTCTTGACGAGTTCCCGCCTTCGCTTTCCATTCGCAATCTCGCCACAGCCATTCTATATCAGGGCCCTTCTTTCCCAAATGTAATTGCCGCCAAGCTGCTCGTGAGCCTCTGCCGAAGTGATTTAGAAAACGCGGAAGTCCATGCGAAAGAGTTGCGAGACCAGCTCGGAACCCAGATGGCCTCCCTGGGGAAATACCGCCCCGGATTCCTACGATTTTGTTCCGACCTTCAGGTAGCCTTGAAAAACGCTTCAGCATCCACAAGGAGTCAGATTGCGAAGGATAAGTTTTACAAGAAACTCGTGCCCGAGCTAGACGAAAAAGTGAGAGGGAAGGGTCCGACGAGCGACGAGACGCGCAGAATTGTTAACGAAGGTTGTCTTCGCCGCCCGACCCCACCAGCACCGCACCAGCCAGGGAGCCATCCGTGATGGACAAGCGTTTGACCGTCAGCGACATAACGCGAGCCGCGTCCGGCATTTCAGAAGCTGAAGCCGCATTGAAGGAGCTCGCCGCTCTTGGCCCAGGCGCCCAGATTCATTGGGTGGTTGACGCAAACGTCGCTTCCATGTTTCTCAGCCCACGACGCCATTTTGCGTATAGCGACGTTTTTGCACGTCATTATGGCAAAAAGTCACCAACTGATTTCCCGCTGGCCGCCTTGGCAGCAGTTTTGTCGGGCTATATTTTTAGTCCAAGATTCGGCTTGGCCGAAGGCGGTTCCGGGCCCAGGATATTGCTGCGCCCGCACTCTGATGAATTACACCGCATGTTGAAGGCAATCGCCCTAAAAGCTCAAGAATCGGCAATGCGAGCCTCCGAAGTACTGAGAGTTGAGAGAGATTTCGCCGAAAGCGTGAGGACGAAGCTGGATGATTTCGTAAAAAACAGGGAACAGTCCCGCCGCAATTTCTTCCTGGGCATCACACGGTATATCATTGACACGCTTGGCGTTATTCTTCCGGAGGGCCCGTTGGATCAGCTCCTGCGAGCCCGTACCCTCCTCCAAAATGGCCAGCTTGCGTACGAAAATGACGAGGACTACCGGTTCCTTGGGGATCTGTTTGAACAGGCTGCTGTCATCACCTGCGTTGAGCAGCGCAAGAAGGACTGGCTTAAGAAGATCAACGATCTCGTCGAGGAGGATAGCAGCGCCCCACGCCACAATCCACCTGATCACCAAATCGATGATGACGACCGCAGCCAGCGGAATGAGGATGATGCGGAAGTACTTGCCAAGATCGAGTACTTGAACAACTGGGGACTCGCCGATTCTGGCAACCGGCGTTGCTTCGTTCTGATCACCGCTCATCACTTACTGCATCGAGCAATCAGACGTAGAAACAGCGCGCTCGAAGGTAGGGAAGCCCGGATGCACGTGTTCTACCCGCGGACGTTTTTAGGCAGTCCGAAACTACTACCGACGCGTGAGAATGAAGTTGGCGTGCCATCCGGACATAGGACCAGTTGGATACGCTTCACGGAGGCGCTGGTCATGTTTGAGAAAAGGAAAGCGAGCACTCACGTGACGGACCAACTCGATGAGCACCTGCAACGAGTGGACGACACTTGGCGTGCACTGCTGGACACCGCAATTCCTTTTGCGCCGGCAAGTCTAGCGCGAGAAAAAAGCGCTAGGGATGTTTTCGTTCGCTTGATTACGGAAGACGAACCACGGGGACTGCTCGAACAGGAAATTTACCTGGCCTTGAGCCATTTGTTCGTCGCTTTGGCGGAATTGGAGTTGGACTTTACCTACCAATACACCGGGCCCCGCCCCCGGCGAAAGCCGCCACCATTGCGGCTGTCCTACTACCCTGAGGCTGAGGAGTGCATCCTGATGCTGATCGAAAGTGTTTCCGAGTTCGATCTCTCTCGCGAGCGCAAGCTGGAGGTCGGTAGGATGCTCAAAGCCGTTGAGGCGGAGCAAGAACGATCGGACAAGCTGGACGCCGCCAGTCCGATGAAGTACCCTCTGCTGCTCTGCTTGGCGACGCGTTTTGCTGCGACCGGTGATTGGCACGCAGCGCGCGTTCTTGCGACGCATGCGGCAGCGATCACGCAGGTCGTTGCAGCGCCTTCCTGCGTGACAGGACGCGAGGCCGCTTTCCTGGAATGCTACTGCCGCTGCCTGGAAGCGAAGAGCCGCAGTGATCTTGGCAAGGCGCACGCTGCGCTTGCGGCTTTCTACTCGGCCCTGCAGAAGGAGAGGGATTGGTGGAACAACGAGGAAAATCGGGCGCGGGAGGATCAATGTTGCGGCAGGCTAGGTTTCGACCCGGTTGCTGAGTTTCCTCTGCACGATGCGCGTGGAGAAGCCGAAGCAATTACACTCGAACTCACCGAGTGGATGTTCGACTGCTTCATGAGTTCCGCCTCGATTGGTGAGCAGAAACCAACTGAAGCGTCTGTTGGAGAGTTCTGGAGTAGAAAAGCGCAGTCAATCGATAACCTGAAAGCTCGGTCGATTGGACTGATAACGACTGTGGACGAGTTTGCCACGAGTAACTACTTTTCGCGCTCAAAACCTCCGTCGATTGATGCCCTTGTCAAGTTCCTTCGAGTAAAGATTGCCGTTTGCGCGGCACAGTTGCTCGTTCTTTCCTTTTTCAACACCCCTGCTGAGACGGAACGCTTAGCTCAATCGCCGCTCCTGAAGGCCGCAATGAATGGCCTGGCGCAAGAGGGAGTTCCCTTGCCTCGCATGCTGCTGCTATTGCTTCGGTGCATTTGGTGCCGTGGAGACGACCAACAGGGCGCGTGGTCGGATCTGCAGAAAGAAGATCCCGACGACCATCGGCTGATGCCCTACGATAGACAACGATTCGAGTTCTTCCGCGAGATTGCCCGTAGCGCATTGAATCAGTAGCCGAGTGCAGGCAAGAGATGCGCGGCTGCGCGGCTGCGCGGCTGCCTGCAGATCTCCATCACGTGCGGTTCAGCGCCAATCGCCGCGCAAACCAGCAACCAGACTCTGCAGCCGTTCGGGCGTCGCTTCGCCGGGTGCCACCGGCGCACCCACCGTAAGGGCGATACGCGAAAACATGCCGCGCCGCAGCGGTCGACTCATCGCCGGTCCGTCCTTGC
>NZ_JAVMKF010000151.1:0-4618 GCF_031732815.1 Accumulibacter sp.
TTCAGAGACTCTCGCCGTGGCGCTCGAGCAGGCGGTAGACGTGCCTTTCGCTGATTCCCAGTACCGTCGCGACTTTCAGGCGGTGGCCACCGTAGCGGACCATGACCTCGCGCAGGTATTCGCGCTCGATCTCGTCCAGCGTTGGTTCGTGCTCGAAGCGCAGGACGACCTCGCCGGTCTGCTCGCGCGGGATGAACGCGAGGTGCTCTGCCCTTACCTGGGTTCCCGGGCGGGCGAGGATGACGGCGCGCTCGATCGCGTTGCGCAGCTCGCGCACGTTGCCTGGCCAGTCGTACGCGCTCAGGATGCGCAGTGCTTCGGGGGTCAGCGTCATCGGCCCGGTGCGCGAAAGCAGGGCGAGAAAATGGCGCGCCAGCGGTTCGACATCCTCACGGCGCGAGCGTAGCGTCGGTGCGGTGATGACGAAACGCGACAAGCGGAAGAACAGGTCGCTGCGGAAGCTGCCGCTGCGGCTCATGGCGCCGATGTCGCGGTTGGTCGCCGCGATGAAGCGTGCGTCGGTGGTCAGTGTCTTGTTGCCGCCCAGGCGACGGAAGGTGGAGGTTTCCATGACGCGCAGCAACTTGGCCTGGATGGCGGTGCCGACGTCGCCGACTTCGTCGAGGAAGAGCGTGCTGCCGGCGGCTTCCTCGATCAGCCCTTTCTTCTGCCGATCGGCGCCGGTAAAGGCGCCGCGTTCGTGGCCGAACAGTTCGGACTCGAAGAGGCTTTCCTGCAGGCCGCTGCCATCGATGGCGACCAGTTCGCGGTGGGCGCGCGGGCTGCGGTCGTGAATGGCCTGCGCGATCATTTCCTTGCCGGTGCCCGATTCACCGAGAATGAGGACGGTTGTGTCGGTCGGCCCGACAGCGTCGATCATCGCCTGCACCTCGCGCATCGCGGCGCTTTCGAAAACGAGCGGCCCGGGACGACGCGAGGCGAGCTGGGTGCGGTAGAACTGATTCGATTCGCGCAGTTCGGCGGTTTCCAGGACGCGGCGGACGGTCAGTTCGAGCTCGTCGAGGTTCACCGGCTTGGTCAGAAAATCGGCCGCGCCGTGGCGGATGGCGAGGACGGCGTTGGGGATCGATCCGTAGCCGGTGAGGACGATCACCGGGTACTGGTTGCGGATCTCGGCGAGAATCTGCTCGGCGTTGCTGTCCGGCAGCTTGTAGTCGAGGATGATCGCGTTCGGTTCGATTTCGCCCAGCTTCTGCTGTGCCTCGGCCCACGAGCCGGCGCCGACGGCGGCAAAGCCCATGCCCTCCATCTGTCGACGCAGCAGGCCATTGAACAGCGTGTCGTCATCGATGATGAGCAGAGTCTTCTTCTTCACGCGACCTCCTCGATCGCCATCTCGGCCAGCGCCAGGCGTATGCGGAAACGCGTTCCCTGGTTGACCGCGCTGTCGACAACAATGTCGCCGCCCATGTGCTCGACGAAGTTCTTGACGATGGTCAGTCCCAGGCCAGTGCCGCTGACGCCGTCGGCGCGCCGGCTGAAGAACGGATCGAAGATGCGCGCGACGTGCTCGGCGTCCATGCCGATCCCGGTGTCGCCGATTTCGATGACCGCGCGCCCCTGCTCGGCGCTCAGGCGCGCAGTCAGGCGGCCGCCATGGTGCATGGCATGGTGGGCATTCTGGATCAGGTTGAGGAAGATCATGCGAACTTCGGCTTCGTCGGCGAGGACGCGCAGCGCTTGCCGCGGGAGTTCGAGTTGCTGTTCGATGCCGTGGGTTTGCGCATCGAATTCCAGCAGGCGCAGCGTATCGCTCAGCGCTTCGTTGAGGACGACCAGTTGCAGGCTGTTGCTCGGTGGCCGGGCAAGGAGCAGCAGGCGGCGGGTGACCGCGATGCAGTTGTCGATTTCGTGGTCGATCAGCCCCATGTAGTCGACGATCTGGTCGACCGCCAGCTCGCGCTCGCGGATGTCGCGCACCAGACCCTGTACGCCCAGGCGAACCGAACCCAGCGGGTTGTGAATCTCGTGCGCGATACCCGCCGCGAGCAGGCCGAGTTCGGACAGGCGCTGCTCGTGCGAGACGCGCGCCGCCTGGCCGAGATCGCGCACTGATTCGACGACATAGCGCTCGCTCTGTCCATCGTTGTCGATTTCGACGAGTACGGCGTGAATCTCGGCCGGGAAAAGGCTTCCGTCGGCGCGCTGGTGGTGATGACCGGCTTTCAGCGTGGCGCCGACCTGCTGCAGTTCGCTCAGTGGACAGACCACGAGCGTCGCGACGCAAGCTTCGTTGCGCGCGTGGCTGGCCTGATGGCAGGGGCGATCGAGGATCTCGTCCGGCGTGCGGCCGACCTGCTGGGCGAAGGCGCGATTGGCCAGGACGACTTTCTTGTCGGCAACGCGAATCACGCGTACACCGTCGGGCAGCGCGTCGAGCAGTTGCTGCAGATAGCGCTGTTGCGCCTCGGCCAGGGCCAGCTGGCGCGCCAGTTGTTCGGCCATGCTGTTGAAGCTGGCGGCGGCGCGGCCGATCTCGTCGGGCGCGACGATCGGTGCACGCGCCGTCAGGTCGCCGCCGGCGAGCGCGCGCGTCGCTGCGTCCAGTCGGGCAAGCGGCGCAATCACGTGGCGACGCAGGAGCAGCCAGAGGGTGGTCAGCGTCAGCCCGATCACCGCGGTTCCGGCGAGCAGCAGCAGCGCGGCGCTGCGCCAGGCGCTGTCGCGAATCGGCGCCGCGTCATAATCGACGACCAGGACGCCGTTGACCGGATGCGTTGCCACCGGGCCATGGCAGGGCAGGCAGGGCGGTCGATTCGGCACCGGGTTGATCGAGCGCAGGACCTCGCCGCGGTCGCCGGTGTCCTGGAAGCGGCTTACCGGGCTGCCGGCGGTGGTTGCGCGCGCCACTTCGGCCATCTGCTGACCGAGCTTGCGCGGGTCGGAGGCAAAGCGCACCTCGCCGCCCGGGGCGAGAATCAGCACGTCGCGAATTCCGGGGAGTTCGCCGAGCTTGCTGACGATGTCGCGCAGGCCGTCCACGTCGCGCTTCAACATGGCGTTTTCCCAGGTCACCTGCAGCATGCGATTCAGTTGCAGCGACGCTTCGGCACGCCCGCGTTCGAGTTGTTGCCGGTAGAGGCCAAGGAAGAGCAGACCGAGGAGCAGCGACGCGCCGCCGGCGGCGAGCAGGACGCCGCGCAGCAAGCGACGGCTCAGGTTGGTGTTGCGTCGGGGGGTCATGCCGGCCGACGAATGCGCATGCGCGCGGCCGGCGTCAGAGCAATTCTGCGTGCAGCGGCATTAACAGCCAAGACGACCTCCCCGGCAAACGGACGGCAGACTTCTCTACCGGCGGCGGAATTCTACCAGCTTGGCGCAGCGCCTCCCGGCACAAAGCGAACCGGGGCGACGAACGGGTGGCGCTGACTGCGCGGCTGCAGGCGTTCGACGATCTCTTCCGGTGTCGGGCGCGGCTCGTGCAGTTGTTCGGCCAGGTGGTCGCGCAATTGCTGGCACCAGGAGTTGGTCAGAATTGCCAGCGCCGCGTAGAACTGCTGCTCGCAACGCGCGGCCAGGCGTGCGGCGAAGTCCGGTAGCCAGCGCAGCAGATGTTCATCGAGAAACGCGGCCAGCGCGCGCAGGCCGGCGTCGTCGCGCAGCGCCGCCAGGCGGCGCGCGAGAAACTGCAACTGGAAGACCAGGTGATCGTCCGGCCGCTTGCGCCAGTCGGGAACGGCGAAGCCGCTGGCGGTGTACAGATCGCGCAACTCGAACATCGCTTCCTGACAGATCAGATGTTCATCCGACAGCCAGACCGACTCGCAGGGTGAAGCGCCGTAGGCGCCAGTCAGGTAGATGGCGGCGAATTCGGCGGCGAGGTCGTCCATTGGCGTAGCCGGATCGACGCAAGCGAGCACCGCCGTGCGCATCAGCGCGAAGGCCTCGGCCTGCGCGGCATTCCTCGGCAGGAGGGCGAGGTTGTCGGGGAAGCCGATCGCCGCCAGTTCGCGCAGGACTGGCGGGGTGAGCTCGCGCTCGTGCAGCGCGGCGAGCGTGGCGACATCCTCGGCCAGGGCAAGCGCCACTTCGAGCGTCAGGCTCATTCGACGCGCCCCTTGCTGTGCGGGACGAAGGCAATCGACGGCGTGGTCAGCTCCGGGTTGGCCATGTTCTTCACCTGGCGGACCGGCTTGTCGTGTGGTCCGATCGCCGGCGTTGGATGCGCGCCTTGCCAGAGTTTGTCGATCGGGCCGATGTCGAGGACGCGCATCATGCAGGCCATCACGCAATAGGGCTTGCGATTGGCTTCGAGTTCGTCGATACACAGGTTGCACTTCTTGACGATCTTTTCGATCGGGTCCCACTGCGGCGCGCCGAACGGGCACGCCGCTTCGCAACGGCGGCAACCAATGCACAGCGTCGAGTCGATGTCGACGACGCCGTTGTCGGCGCGTTTCCAGATCGCCCCGGTCGGACAGGTCGGCAGGCATGCCGGCTCGGCGCAGTGGTTGCACGACATGTTGACCTTGTAGGCATAGACATCGGGGTAGGTTCCGCCCTCGATGTACATCACGCGCCGGAAGCGCGGACCGGGCGGCAGGCCGTTCTTGTCCTTGCAGGCGATCTCGCAGGCGCGGCAGCCGATGCAATCGAC
>NZ_JAVMKF010000152.1:0-4618 GCF_031732815.1 Accumulibacter sp.
GGTCCAGATCGGCGTGCCGGCGATGAAGCAGGAGATTCTGACAATCTTTTCCATCACGTCGGCAAACAGCGCCTGGCCGGATAAGCCGAGTTTCCTCGATTCGGCGATCAAGCTCTCGAGGGTGTCGGTGCGGAAACTGCTCTTGAAGGTGCGCACGACACCGGATCGCTCTATTTCGATGTAGTAAAGCGCATTGGCCGCCCCTTCGACCACATACTGCTTCATCTGCCAGGCAAAGCGCAGTTTCTCCTCAACGCTGATGTGCTGGAAGGCCGACTGTTCGAGCCACGGTTTGATGCGGTCGATCTGGTCAATGGCCCAGCTTGTCGCCTCATGCACACTCATACTGCTCCGCCGTGGCGTGCTCAACAGGAACTCCTTGATCACATCGCCCACCACGAGCCTGATCGAGATGGGGGTTTTGAGCTCCAGCGGAAGTTCGTGCGTTCCGGGAATCCGGTCGACCTGCCGCTGAGCGCGCCGAGCGGCGCCGTCGAGGAGGTTGCCGGCATAGCGGAATGCGTCCTGCACGGCCTGAACGATGTCGCTATCCCGGATTTTTGTCCCAAGCCGAGCGGCGAGGTCTCCCAGACCGGCCCCGGCGAGGCCACCCAGCCCGCCGAAAGCGGCGTTCAGACCGAGGGTGTCCCATTCGAAGGCCTTCGTCTCTTCGTCCCAGGCGACGCGCAGGGCGTTCTGGCCACCCTGCTCGAGGGCGTTGAAAAGCGCTTCGACGGCGCTTCCCTCCAGCGCATAGGCAACGCTCTTGCCCAGTCGTGATTTGAGCGAGATTTCGAGGCTCTTCTCGAAACCGGCTCGGTGCAAGGCCACCGTGGCAACGGTTTTGCCGGCGGTAACGGCACCGCCACTGGCCACTGTGGATACGACGAAGACGCCGTAGTCGCCGAGGTTGCGCAAGGCCATCTCACCAAAGCTCATCTTGCCGCTTTGGTAGTCGTCCCAACGCTTGGCCCCCCTTTCGAGAAAGCCGCCGAGCGCCAGATTGAAGCCTTCCAGGACCAGTCCCCAGGCGCGTTCCGAGATGCTTTCCTCTCCATCATCGCTCACTTGCGCGCCGCTTGGAATCGCTTCCAAGTAGGGGCGGTGCGCGGTCGTCGGTGCGAAGACGCGGAAGCTGCCTGGCGCCTGGTAACTGCCCAGCGTCAGAAAGCTGTTGAAGTTCTGTCTGTTTCCGTCCTCATCGTAGCGGGCCGGGGTGAGTTCCTGAATCTGCGGCATGGTCAGTGACGTCGGGTAGTCTGGCAGCACGCGATCGATCGGGTAGTAGTGCTTCGGATCCCGGTTGCTCTGGTGGATGTTCAGCGCGCCCTGCACGAGTTCGTAGGCGTTCCAGGCGTAGAGAGAGTGGCTCATCGGGGCCTCGAGATCGAGATTGGGTTGGTAGTTCCAGACGTCGGCGAGCAGGGTGCCGTCTTCAGTCAGCGCGAGTTTACGCACGGCAGCGCCGACGATGGGCGTCGTCGCACCCAGATACACCGGGGCGCGGTTGTTCCTGCCGAACGGGTTCTGGATGATACCCACCTTGCCGCCAATTTGCGTGCGCGGCATGTCGGCTGAGTAACCCGTGGTCAGCGGGTCATTGAACCAGAGGTTGAAATCGGCAACAAGGGCATATTGTTCGCCTTTGTATTCCATGAGGACGGCTCCGGAGGCGGCCTGGATGTCTTCGTGGTAGGTCTTGCGGAGGCTCCAGAGGGCTTCCTGGTTGCTAGCGTCGTACCCTTGGTAGAGGTTCGGTACTGGAGCGCTGAGTGCCGTCGAGGCCAGTTTGAGTTTGGTGCGGCTGTTGATGCGGCCGCTTTCGTCGAATTCGAGAACAATTCCCGCAAAACCGCGATCCAGGTCGTCGCGATTGCACACGGCGAATTCGCCAGGGTTCTTGCCGCTGGCAAGGTACACGGGGTTCTTGCCAAGATTGGCTCGTGGGTAGTCGCTTTGCGTGACGGCGATGCACGCGTCGGCGGGCAAACGACCGTTGCCGTCGAGTTGCTGCAGGTCGATGAAGGCGACCAGGTCGATCGGACCGGCGAGGTCGGCGCTGACCCCGAGGTAGCTGCTACTGTTGACGGCCAAAGCCTTGAAGCTGGTGAGTTGCTCGTAGCCAGGGATTTGCAGCCGCTGCCGGGTTTTCAGGAAAGTGGCGCTGAGCTGGTTGATGTAGACCCGGGTGAGCCCGCCAGCGCCTTTTGCGCCGGACTGTTGGGCAACGTAAAGCCAGTCATTAGCGGTCACCAGGGCGTTGATGCGGCCGTCCGTCTGGCCGATGCTCAAGGTGTGCACCACAGCATTGACGCCCAGGTCGACAACGTAGATACGGCTGTCCTTGCCGGCGACGAAGGCGAGCGTGCCATCGGCCGTGTAGGCGACGCCCTGACTGGTGCCCGGCTGCAGTTGTAACCATTCCCCTCTTTCGTCACGGGTGAGATCAGCAACCAGCGTCACCTCGGCGGGCGCCTGGGGGGAAGTCGTGCTGCGGTAGAGTCTGATCCGATCCGCGGTGGCGATGAGCGATTTGTCGGTTCCGTCCTGCCAGCCTTGCCGGGCGTCGCTGCGCATCCACTCGCCTGAACCGACAAGGCCGAGTGGATCGGGCGTGCGGACGCTGCGCTGGAGATAAACGTTGTGCTGCGACAGTGCGACGCCCGCCGGCAGGAGCGCTTTCAAGCTGCCGTCAGCGGCCATGACCGCATCGAAGCCTTGCCAGAGCAGGCCGCGGTCCGGTACTCCGCGGGTAAGTTCGGTCAGTTGCCAACCGCGCGGCTCCAGCCAGATTTGCCAGTTGAAGGAGGAGGCGCGCTGGTCGGGCGACAGGAAATTGACGCCTCTAACCGTCAGGGTGTTGTCCCGGGTATCGAGGGTCATTTGTTGGATCTGCGGCGCCGGGCTTTCGCGGACGGGAAAGCCGCTCCACAGTTCGCTCTGCAGTTGCGCCGCGGGCACACGCTTGTGGTAAGTCCCGGCATAGCTGAAGGCGAAGAGGTCGAAGGTGTAGGCACTGGCGACGACGGTGGACGCGATCTCGAGCGCGATCGCTGCCCCCGCCTGGCCTGACGATGCGCCCGCCGTGGCGAAGAAGGCGACACTCGCTGCCGCGAGGTAGATGGCGTCGACATTGAGCGTCGCGCCGCGAACGGAAAAGTCACCGGTCGCCTCGTTCTGCTTGGTCACGAGGGTGACTGCATAGCGGCCGTCGACCAGAAGGCCTTTGTACGGGGGACTGGCCGTCCGCGCCAAGCCATCGTCGCCGATGACGCCGTCGTCAACCAGCCACCAGGTTTTCTGGACGCTGCCGTCGGGGAGATTAATTTCGCCCCATCGCCAGAAGAGCAATTCCGTACCCGCCGACCAATTGCCTGCCGGCGGTCTCAGGGCGAGCTGTAGCGGCTGCGCAGCCGTTTGCTGGCCGATATCGAGGTCGACTACGGCGAGCGTTGACCAAATACCGGCCGCGGGTAGCGGGATGTCCAGTTCGTCCAGGGCCAGCGCGCGAATCGATACGACAGCGTCCTTCTTCAAGGCCTGCGGGGCAATCATCAGGGTGTTGCCCACGCTATCCTGTACAACGCCGCCGATCGAGGCATCGATCGCGCTGCTGCCAATCACGGGCTCGACCACTTCGACCGCAAGGCTGGCTTGGTAGCCGTCTCGAACGACCGTGATTTGACTCCTGCCCAGGCCGATGGCCCTGATCAGGCCTTGGGCACTGACCGTGACCACGCCTGGTTGGGAGATGAAGTACTCGAGGCTATCGCTGCCGGTGTAGTCGGTTCCGAGCGTCTCGGTAAAGGTGAGGCTGTGCAGGTCGATCTGTCGCTGCCCGGAAGCCAGGGGCAGGATGATGCTTCCGGGGAAAAGCGCGAGTTCATTGCCGGCTGCATCGTGGCTCGGAGTCTGCGGCTTAAGCCCGACGCTGACAACGTTGACGCTTTCAATTCCCTGCGCGAAAGCCCGGACGATGGCGGTACCATCCTTCAGGCCACGCATCAGTCCTTGTTCGCTGACTTCGAGGACGCTTTGATTGCTGCTCCGGTAGCGAACGGCGTTGCCCGCGAGGGAATCATTGGCTTCATCTTCGAAATCGCCAATAGCTTTCATCTGGGCGGTGGCACCGGTGCGCAGCCCGGCGAGGCGCTGGAGGTTGAGGCGGATCAACCGGGCGCCGCTGATCTGTACCGTGAGTTCGATCGGCGCGCCGGCGGCAAAGCCGTCGTCGGCCTGGACGGTGATCGTGGCCTCGCCGGTGTAGCCGGGTTCGGGGGTGAAGGCGAGCGTTTGGCCGTCGGCGTTGAGTTTGGCGCTGCCGTGCGTGGCGCCGAGGATGCGCCAGTAGATTGGGTCGCCTTCGAGGTCTTCGGCGAGGCCGGCGAGTGCGCGGGTCAAGCCGAGGTCGGTGTGGGTCTTGAGTGTGGGCAGAGGGGTTTGCGTTTGCGGGGCGCGGTTGGCCACGAAGCCGGTGTTGGCGGTGAGGACCTGGCGGTCGGCGGGGTTGATCAGGCCGTCTCCGGTGAGGTCAGCCCTGGGATCTTGCGCCGCCCGGGCGGCTTCCCAGAGGGCGCTGTCGGCGCCGTCGACCTGGCCGTCGCTGTTGAGGTCGCCG
>NZ_JAVMKF010000153.1:0-26385 GCF_031732815.1 Accumulibacter sp.
CGCGGCCGCGGCCGGCGGATTCGGCGGACGGCTCGGCGTTTGCCCGGTCCGGCCTGCGTGCGGCGACCGATGGGTTGGCCGCTGCCGGCGCGGGGAACGCCTGATGGCGACTCACCGGGCCGTCCTCGGCGTGCTGCAGGCCTTGAAGGATCGCCTCGATCTGCGTCTGCCGGCGCTCACCGGCGGCAACCCGAAAGCGCTCATCCTTGGCTCGCAGGCGCTGGCGACGGCGCCTGCCGGCGAGAACCTCGGCATCTACCTGCACCGCATCGCGGTCGACCCCTTCGCCCGCAACCGCTACCTGGCGCCGGCCGAAAACCGCCGCCAGCGGCGCCCGGAACTCCCGGTCAACCTGCACGTCCTGCTCATCGGCTGGAGCACGAAGAACGACAGCGAAGTCGGCTATCTGGCGGCGGCGATGCAGATCATCGGCAGCGCGCTGACGCTCGACGTCTCGCACCTGGGAAGCGCCGACAGCGGCTGGGACGAGCACGAAGCGGTGCAGGTCCTGCCCGAGGAGATGAGCACCGAGGACCTGATGCGCCTGTGGGACAGCCTGCCGGGCGATTACCGGCTGTCGAGTCCGTATCTGATCAAGACGCTTCGTCTGGCCCCCGACGAAGAGCCGGCCGAGGCGCCGCTGGTGCGCACGCTCGTCTATCCGGCCGGGACGACGCACGCGGCGCGTGTGGAGGGCGAGGCATGATCCTCGAAACGGTCTTCGCGCACGGCAGCGACTACATCGAATGGTACGAAGCGTCCGGCTGCGCGGGAAGCGCCTTGCGCCGCATCGCGCCGGAGCGGCTGCGCATTGCGCTGACGCGCGCGCCGCGCGACCTGCAGCTCGTGCACAAGACGACGGCGACCGCGCTCTGGCGCAAGCGCCCACCCACCCTGTCCGGCGTCCTCGCCGGCGTGGCGCGCGAGGCCGACCTGCAGCCGCCGGCGCAAGCCGCCTACGCGCTGGAAGGCGAAATCAGCGATCCTTCCGGCGCTTACCTGCCGCGCCTTTTCAGCGTCGATTGCGGTGCCGTCATCGGCCATCGCATCGGCCTCTACCGCTCGCCGCTGGCCGCGCGCTACGGCCGCGCCGGCGGCGTGTTCGGACGCATCCGCCTGGCCGGCCGGGCCGCCGCGTGGTCGCTCGTCGTCGTGCGCGTCACCCCGCCGCTCGGAGCGGCGCTCGAGTTCACCGCGCAGGCCGACGCCAACGGCGAATTCATCCTGCCGCTCGACCGTTTGCCGGCGCTCGGCGTCGATGCGCTGGTCAAGACGTATCCGGCGACGCTGCGCATCGCCGCCTCGCCGCTTGCCGTTGCCGAGCAGCCTTTCGATCCGGGCAAGCTGGTGGCGCATCAGGTGGCGGTGGGCGAAGACGCGGCGCACGTCGTCCAGTTTTCCGACAGCTTGTCATTCGCCGTCACGCCGGGTTCAGTCAGCCGGGTCACCAGCCCCGGGCAAGCCTTGTTGCTTCTGCAACCGAATTAACCAGGAAGGAGATCGAACATGCCAGAGTATCTCGCGCCAGGCGTCTTCATCGAGGAGACGAGCTTTCGCCAGAAATCCATCGAGGGCGTCGGCACGAGCGTCGCGGCGCTCGTCGGCCCGACGCGCAGCGGGCCGCTGCGCGGTACGCCGGAAGCCCTGACCAGCTTTGCCGAGTTCGAGCGGGTCTTCGGCGACGCATCCGATCTCACGCTGGCCGGCAACCCCGAACTCAATTTCACCTCGCACGCGGCACGTGCCTTTTTCGACAACGGTGGCAAGCAGCTCTTCGTCGTGCGCGTCGTGCAGGGCGTCAACGGATCGAATACCGACGGCAGCGGCGCTTCGGCGAGCAGCGCCAGCGTCGCCGACGCTGCCGGTAACGTCACTTTCAAGGCACGTTTCCCGGGCGCGCAGGGCAAATACACGCTGGAAGTCGTCTGGCGCGACGGCGAGAACCTGCTGAAGAGCGAACAGCCGAAGGTCGCTGCCGCCGACAAGCTCTACTTTCTGGAGGCGAACGGCGTCGCGGAAGCGGCCAAGGTCACTGGCGCGATCGCCGCTGACCGCTTCCCGGTCGATCTGCAGGCGATCGTCCGTCTCGATGGCAGCAATCTGCGCATCGATGGCGCGCGCGCGCTGATCACCTCGCGTGCCGACCCGGCCAATCCGGCAGCCGTCGGCGCCAACCAGATCACCGTGCTCGACCCCAGCAAACTGCCGGCCGGCGCCCGGCTGACGCGCTTCTACGCCCGCCAGCCGACCTCCGGCGGCCTGAGCAACGGCACCGCAGCGGTCCTCACGCTGAAAAAACCGGCCGATCTGTCGGCCTTCACGAAAGGCGACCACTGGGGCAACCTGCTCGTCCTGCGCGGCACGCTCGACGCCGCCGGCGAGGTGCTGACGATCAAGGCCGACGCGCACCTCAACCCGGGCGTCGCGGCCGATCTGAGCTTGCCGCTGGCCGCGCTGGCCAGCGTCCCCGACGCCGCGTCGGCGATCGTCGCGCTGCGCAACTTCGACCTCGAAGTGCGTAACGGCGGTGCGCAAGGCGAGGTGATCTACGTTTATGGCAACCTGAGTACTTCGCCCGACGGCGCGCGCAGCCTGCCCAGCGTCCTGCCGCAGACGCCGCAGCGCAAACAGGAAGCGCTGATTTCGCCGATCGCGTGCACGCTGAAGGCCGGCATCACCGGTGCCAACGTGCTCGCCGCGCTCTACTCGCTGTTCGACGGTGCGGCGCTCTCGCCTGGCGCCAACAGCCTGCAGGACCCGCGCTACCTGATCACGCTGGCTGGCGGCAGCGACGGCGGCGTCCCGGCGGCGATCGATTACGCCGGTGAAACCGACGAAATCAAGGGCAGCACCGGGCTCGCCGCGCTCGAAGCGGTCGAAGACGTGTCGATCGTCATGCTGCCGGCGGCAGCCGCGCACGCCGACACGCACAGCGCCGTGCTGATGGAAATGCTCAAGCACTGCCGACGCATGCGCTATCGCGTCGGCATCGTCGACAGCCGCGAGGGAATGAGTCTGGGCGAGGTGCGCAGCTTCCGCAACGATTTCGACGACAGCCGTCTGGCGCTCTATCATCCCTGGGTGGTGATCAGCGACCCGACCGGCCAGCGGCGCGAAATCACCGTTCCGCCCGCCGGCTTCATGGCCGGCGTCTACGCGCGTACCGACGTCGATCGCGGCGTACACAAGGCACCGGCGAACGAAGTCGTCCTCGGCGCGCTGCGCTTCGAGCAGAACATCAATCAGTTCCAGCAGGAACTCCTCAACCCGAACGGCATCAACTGCCTGCGTTCCTTCGCCGGGCGTGGGCACCGCGTCTGGGGTGGGCGGACGCTGTCCAGCGACCCGGAATGGAAGTATCTGAACGTTCGGCGCTATTTCCTCTATCTCGAACGCTCGATCGAGAAATCGACCCAGTGGGCAGTCTTCGAGCCGAACGGCGAAGCGCTGTGGGCGAACATTCGCAGCACGGTCGCCGATTTCCTGTTCAACGAATGGAAAAACGGCCGGCTGCTCGGTGGGGCACCGAAGGACGCTTATTTCGTCCGCTGCGATCGCTCGACGATGACCCAGAACGACCTCGACAACGGCCGTCTGGTCTGCGTCGTCGGCGTCGCGCCGCTGCGCCCCGCCGAGTTCGTGATTTTCCGCATCGGTCAGAAAACGGCCGACGCCTGATTCCCTGGAGACCTGAGCCATGGCCCTGTTCCGTGAAACCCCCTATTCCGCCTTCAACTTTCTGGTCGACCTCGAACCCGGCCAGGGCACCGAAGTGCTGGCCGGTTTTTCCGAGGTATCCGGCCTCAATGCGGAGGTCACCGTCGCCGAATACCGTGCCGGCAATCACGCCGTCAATTACGTGCAGAAGGTTCCCGGCATCCACAAGGCCGGCGACGTGACGCTCAAGCGCGGCGTGATCGGCGCGCAGAACCTCTACGAGTGGCTGGAAGCGAGCCGCAGCGGCCGTCTGCGCGAGGCCAAGCGCAACATCGTGATCAAGCTGCTCTCGGAAGACCGTGCCGATACGGTGGTCAGTTGGAAACTGCGCGGCGCGATGCCGATCAAGTGGACCGGTCCGACGCTGACCGCGAAAGGCGGCGGCGACGTGGCGATCGAGGAACTCGTCCTCTCGGTGGAGACGCTGGAACAGGAGTAAGCGCGTGCTCCTCGCCGATCGCCGCATCGAGCTCGACGCCCGGCCGGCGCCACCCGCGCCGCCGGTGCTCGAGGTCGTCATGCTCGGCCACTGTCCCGGCCCGCCCGCCGACCCGGCGCGCGGCGCCCAATGGCAGCGCGTCGCCGGCGATCCGGCGGTGCTCGGCGAGCTTGCCGAACTCGGCTTCCACCGCGCCGCGCGCCGCCTGCAGGAAATGCTCGCCAACCCGGCCGGCGCCGCCGAGCCTGGCGACGACGCGCTGCGTGCCCTCTACCGCCTGCCGCTGCCGGTCGTTTCGCTCAGCCAGTTCCGCGTCCTCTTCCCCTTCGCTTTCGACACGCCGACCGACTACGTCAGCGTTCTCGCCGGCGACCGCGCCTGGCTGCCGATCGCGCTGCAGGACTTCTTCGAAGCGAGCACCTCGCTCGGCCGCGAGCAGCTCAAGCTCTGGGTCATCCGCGTTCCCGAGGACGAAGGGGCGGCCGCTTTCCTGCCCACCGGCGCCGCCGACCTGAGCGAGCCGGAGCGCCTGGGTGCCTTCGAGCGCGCCCTCCTGCCGCGCCGTGCCGGGCTGCTTGCCCTGCCCGACCTGGAACGTCTGCAGGTACCGGCAAACCTGCCCGACGTGCCGCGCCTGCGTCTGGACAATCCGTTGCCGGGCTTCCTGCCCTGTGGTGTCGACTTCGACGACGAACACCGCGAGCGCCGCAACGCCGACGAAATGGTGCTTGCCCAGCCGTCCCAACCGTTGCCGGCGGCCGCCATCGTCGCGCCGCTGGCGCGCACGCTTGCCCGACTGCGCCCGGACATGCTCTGCCTGCTCGGCGTGCCGCTCGCGCTGCCGCCGGCCGGCGAACTGCCGGTACCGGCGCCGGAATTCCTCGCCTACGTCGGCGAGCTGGTTGCGCGCCCGATCGACGAAGGGCTGGCCGGCAGCGAGTCGGCCGGCGCGCTGCGCCACCTGCAACTGCTTTACCCCTATCTGCGCGCGCCCGGCCGCCCGCTCGCCTCGCCGAGCGGCCTGATCGCCGGCATGCAGGCGCTTGTCGCACAGCAGCATGGCGCCTGGCGTTCGATCGGCGAACGCCGGCTGCCCGGGCGTTCGCTGCCCTGGCCGGTGCTCAGTCAGAACGAAGCGACGCGCCTGCGCGAGTCGCCCGGCGTCACCGTTCTCCTGCGCCGTAATGGGGGGAACTACGTCGATGACGAACGCCTGTGCATGCCCTGTCTGCCGCTCGTTGCGCTGCGCCGGATGAACAGCGCCGAGCGCCGGCGCGAGCACTGGCGCTCGGCCGAAGTCATGCGCTTCATCGGCTGGCTGCAGCGCGAGCTGCGCAGCCTGGGCGAGCGCCTGGTCTTTTCCGCCGATCGGCACGATGCGCGCCCGGAACTCGCGCTGCGCGCCTTCTTCAACCGCCTGCACGCCCTGGGGGCCTTGCGCGGCGCGCGCCCGGAAGACGCCTACCGCCTGGCGCAACGCAGCGACGGCGAGAGCACGCTGATTTTCGACCTGGAAATCGCCCCCGCCTACCCGCTCGACCTGATCCGCATCACTTTCCTGCAGGATCGCCACACGGCGAGCGTGC
The DNA here is from genome assembly GCF_031732815.1 of Accumulibacter sp. GTDB lineage: Bacteria > Pseudomonadota > Gammaproteobacteria > Burkholderiales > Rhodocyclaceae > Accumulibacter. The sequence goes on from NZ_JAVMKF010000153.1 coordinate 5,743, forward strand.
GCAGCCTGCTGGAGGCCGTCGATGGCTGATTCGGTCGCCAGCGAATTCATCCCCTTCCGCTTCCGCGTCGCTTTCTACGCCGACGAAGCCGGCAGCCAGCTCGTCTGTCGCGGATCGTTCAGCGAAGTGACCGGCCTGGAAGCGACGACGACCGTCAAGACGCTCAAGGAAGGCGGCCGCAACTGGGGCGACGTGCAGCTTTCCGGGCCAACCAACTTCGCGCCGGTCATCCTCAAGCGCGGCTTCACCGAGGTCGGCGACCTGTGGACCTGGTTCGACGCGCTCACCCGGCAAGCCAACTACGGCGTGCGCTACACCGGGCTGATCGAGGTCTTCCACCCCTCGCGCGCTTTCGACGAAACACCTGACTTCAAGTGGTGGCTGTACCAGGTCCTGCCGACCAAATTCAAGGGACCCGACCTCTCGGCGACGGCGACGCAGGTGGCGATCGAAGAACTGCATCTGGTGCACGAAGGCTTCGTGCTCGAACGGAGAAGCTGACATGGCCGGCCCACAGATTGCCCACGCCCGCCTGATTCCGATGAACGGCGACCAGGTCGAAAGCGACGAAACGAAGCACATCGCCGTCCAGTTCAACCCGGCGACCTTGCGTCTGACGCTGGCCAACACGCTGCACGCGAACAGCGCCGGCGGCAGCGGTGGTCGCCGTCCGGCCGCGCAGTACGTCGACAAGAGCGAGTCCAGCCTGGCCGTCGAACTCGTTTTCGACACCACCTGCGAGCAACCCGGCGCGCCCGCCAACTCGGACGTGCGCAAACTCACCGGGAAGATCGCCGAGGCGTTCATGAAGCCGCTCGACCCGGATTCGGCGCGCCCGCGCGCGCCGCAGCGCTGCCGCTTCCAGTGGGGCAGCTTCATGTTCACCGGAATGCTCGCTTCGTATGGCGAGACGCTCGACTTCTTCGCGCCCGAGGGAATTCCGCTGCGCGCCACGCTGGCGCTCACCTTCAAGGAGGATCGCTACCAGTTCGACCTGGACGAGAGCGTACAGGCGGCGGCGCGCCAGCAGCCGAGCTTCGCCGCCGGCGGTGGTGGACAGAGCGCGGCGCAGGCGACGCAGGCGGCCGGCGGCAACCCGCGCCAGTGGCGCAGCGTGGCCGATCTCAACCAGCTCGAGAACCCGCGCTTCACGCCCGACGGCGGGGTTCTCGTACCGCGTAGTCTGTTTGGCTGAGGAGGCGAGCGATGCCCGTCGTGATCGAAGAACTGACCGCCGAAATCACCCCCGAAACCACCGATGGCGGCGGCGAGGTGCAGCCGGCGGCAAGCGCCGGCGCGGCGGCAACGCTCGAACTGCTCGCCCTGGCGCGCGAACGGGAGGAACGCCTTGCCGTCGACTAGCCCCAGCGCAGCGCTGCTCAGCGCCCGTCCGCGTCTGCGCGTCGACGGTCAGGACCGCGCCAACCTCGGCGAAGCGGCGCTCGCGCTCGAACTGCGCCTGCCGCGCAGCGGCATGGCCAGCGCCGAACTGCGTCTGCTCAACTGGAGCGGCGCCGGTGGTCAGCCGGACTTCGTCTTTCAGGACATCCGGCTTGGCCAGCGCCTCGACGTCCTGCTTGGCGAAGCGGCAACGACGGCCGCTTTCACTGGTGAGATCACGGCGATCGAAGAGCGTTACGGCGACGGTGCGCCGCAGCTCGTGCTGCTCGCCGAGGACGCGCTGCACAAGCTGGCTCGCCGGCGCGGCAATCGCGCCTACGAAAACCAGAGCCTGGACGATGTCATTCGCGCGATTGCCGCCGACGCCGGGCTGTGGGCCGACGTACAGGCGTCTTCGGCCACCGCCACCTGGCTGCAGAACAACGAGAGCGACCTGGCTTTCCTGCTCCGCCAACTGGCGCCGCTCGACATTGGCCTGCGCCTGCACGACGGCCGCCTGCGCGCACGCGACGAAGAAGCCGACGCGCATCCGGTCAGCCTGCGCCCGGGCGACAAGGCCGAACGCATCCGCATCGTCGCCGACCTCAACCGGCAGCCGACGAGCGTTGCCGTCAGCGGTTACGACCTGGCCAGCGCGGCCGAGGTCGACGCCAGCAGCAGCGCCCTCACCCCGGCGCCCGCCGGACAAAACGCCGCCGCGGCGCTCGGCAACCTCGGCTGGACGAGCGAGTCGACTCTCCCCCATCCCGCCGCGCGCAGCCAGAGCGAAGCCGATGCGCTGGCGCGCAAGCTTTTCCAGCGCGCCGCCCGGCGCTTCCTGTACGGCGAGATCGTCTGCCGCGACACGCCCGAGCTACGCAGCGGGCGCGAGGTCGAACTGGCCGACGTATCGCCGCGCCTGGCCGGGCGCTACCGCGTCGTCGACTGCCGGCACCGCTTCGACGGCGAGAACGGACTGCGCACACACCTGCGCGTGCAGCGTCCGGACTGGACCGTCTGAGGACGAACGATGAACTCGCACACGCTCGGCGCGCTGCATGAACTCCACCTGGCGACGGTGCTCGACAACGCCGACCCCGATTCGCGTGGCCGCCTGCGCGTGCGCCTGGCGGCAACCGGCCTGGAAACCTGGGCGGCAGTGATCGTCGCCAGCGCCGGTTCCGGCTACGGCGTCAGTCTGCTGCCGCGTATCGACGAACAGGTCGTCGTCGCCTTCGTCAGCCCCGACCTGCCGCTGGTCATCGGCGCCGTGTGGGCGGGCGCCAGCAGCCAGGCGAGCGACGCCGCGCCGGTCGACGAGCGTTACCTGATCCAGACGCCGGGCGGCCTGAAGTTCCTGCTCGACGATCAGGCGCCACGCGTACGCATCGAAACGCCGGCCGGCTATCACCTGACGATCACCGACCAGGGCGCGGGTACGGTCACCATCGAAAAGGGCGGCGAAAAGATCGAAATGGCCGCCGCCGGAATCACCATCAGCACCTCGGCCAAGGTGACCGTGCAGGCGGCCAACGTCGATGTCTCGGCGAGCATGGTCAAGGTCGATGCCGGGATGAGCAAGTTCTCCGGCGTCGTCCAGTGCGACACGCTGATCAGCAACGCGGTCGTTTCGAGCAGCTACACACCGGGAGCGGGCAACCTATGGTAAGCGCGACGAAGCTCCGACCAGCGCCGGCGCGCGCCGGGCACGCGCCGAAACCGCACGCGCCGTGGTTTGCCGGCGAGGGCGAGGGAACGACGCTGCACCGCTATCTCGACGACCAGTTCGTGCAGCGCTTCGTGCAGGAAGCGCAAAGCGGCCGACTGCAGGCCACGCGCGAGCAGGGCTGGTATCAGAGCGACCGCGTCGGGCGCTTCAAGGACTACCCCTTGCTGCGCCTGCCGATGCACCGCGCTTTCTACATCGCCTGCTGCGAAGTGTCGTGCGACACTTTCGGCCAGCCGGCGTACGACCCGGCGCGCGTGCGCTCGGCCGGACTGGTCGTTCGCCGCGGCCTGCCCGGGGCGCAGGCCGAACGCTGGCGGCTGCACGAAGGCGAAGCGAACGGCTGGCAGACCGCCGGCAGCGACCTGGCCGAGGCCGAGCCCGACGAATACCGGCGTTACCTGCAGCGCGGCCTGCTCCAGCCGCGTTTTCCCGAACCGCCGTACAGCGGCGAAGAGACCTACCCGATGCACGCGCTGCTCACGCACAGCCGGGAAAGCGAGACGCGCACGCGCAGCCGGACGCTGCTCTGGGGATATCTGCCGCTCGGCGGCAGCTACCGCGTGCGTGGCGAAGTGCCGATTCCGGCGACGACCGAAGCCGAGCTGGCGCAGGAACTGACCTGGCCATTCGGCACGCGCGACGCGCGCGCCTGGCGGCGCGAAGACAGCCGCCCGGTGCTGTACGGCTACGCCCGGCACGCATTCCACGAGCTGATCGGCGTTCTCCTGCGCTATCGCGTCACCGACGCCGGCAATCCGGACAACGAAGCGCTGCGCACGCTGCTCAGCCAGATCAGCTTCTACGGCGCGCCGCTGGCGCACCCGCCGCAGCCTTACGACCGCTACGGCGAGCCGAACTGGAACGAGCGCGGCCACGACCTGCTCACCTGGCTGACCGGCAGCGAGGCCGCGATCCTCGACTGGCACGCGGCGATCGCCGCCGGCCGCGCTTCGCCGGCGACCAGCCCCTTGCCTTTCCAGGCAACCTCAGGCGGAATCCCGTTCACCACGCCGATCGTCATCGACCTCTACCTGAGCGAGGAACAGGCCGCGTTGCTGCGTCAACTGATCACCGCGCGCGGCCGGCGCGCCATGGCACGCAACGAAGACGGTCTGGCCGTGCCGCGCTTCGCGCAGGGCGAAGACGACATCTTTCACGTCGTTCCTTTCGTTCGCTGGCACGACGAGTGCGGCTGCGAGCGCATCGCCTGGGGCGCGCCCAGCCTGCCTTTTCGCGTTTCGTCGCCGCTCGACCCCGACTTTCAGCGGCCGCAAGCGATCATTCTGCCCCGCCTGGACGACCTCAAGCGCGGCGCGGCGCGCGGCGTCGCGCTGCTCGCTCCGAAGTCGCTGGCCGACAAACTGCTCAAGATTTCACCCGAAATGCCGCCCGCCGAGGGGGGTCCGGGCAATCGCTGCGGCCTGTGCTGGATGATCAGCCTGAGCATCCCGGTCGTCACGATCTGCGCGATGATCATCCTGATGATCCTGATCAACCTGCTCAACCTGTTTCTCGGCTGGCTGCCGTGGGCCATCCTGGCCTTGCCGCGGCTGTGCGGGAAGCTGCTCAAGGAGTGAGAATGGCCGCCCCGCAGCCGCCGATCGTCAGTTTCCCGCTCTTCGACGGGGTCGATGCCGCCGGTCGTCTGCCCTGGCAGGACGGCAACAAGAGCATCCGCGAAGTGATGCTCAATATCCTGCTGACGCGTCCCGGCGAGCGTCTGATGCGCCCCGAATTCGGCGCCGGAATCCGCGACTTCATCCACCATCCGAACAACGAGACGACCCGCGCGCTGATCGCCGACGCGGCGCAGCGCGCGCTGGCGCGCTGGGAACCGCGCGTCAGCGTCGAGGAAGTGCGCGTCGTTGCCGACCCGCAGCGTCTGTCGCACATCAATCTGTCGATCCGCTACCGGCTGCGCCAGGACGCCAGCCGGGACACTTTCGATCTGGCCATCGAACTCGGCCCATAGGACGACGATCATGCCCCTGCCGATTCCCGACCTGGACGACCGCCGCTTCGACGACCTCGTCGCCGAACTGCAGCAACGCCTGCAAAGGCACGTTCCCGACCTGACGCAACTGGCGCCGGGCGACCCCGCGTACGCGCTGGTCGACCTTTTCGCCTGGCTGACCGAAACCATCATCTACCGGGCCAATCGCATCCCCGAGCGGCAGCGCCTGGCCTTTCTCAATCTGCTCCAGATTCCGCTGCGCCCGGCGCGCCCGGCGCGCGGCGTCGTCTGTCTCGATCCGCTCGCCGGCTCGGCGCTGCCGCCGCTGGTGCATGCCGAAACGCCGCTGCAGGCGGGTCGCCTGAGTTTTACCACGGTCGGCGAAGTGCAGCCGCTGCCGCTCGAACTGCGCCTGCTCGTCAAGCACGCGCTGGACGCCGCGGCGCTCGCCGCCGAGGGCATCTCGCTCAACCAGTTGCGCGAACAGTACGGCGTCGAGCCGGCCGCTTTCCGGCCGCTCAGCCTGCTCCCCGGGCGCGACCGGCTGACCACCGTGGGCAGCCTCGACGGTGCGCTCTACCTCGCCTGCGCGCTGCCGCGGGCGCTCGTCGGGCACGCCGAACGCGTCCGTCGGCAGATCGCCGGAGCGATCCTCAACCTCGCGCTGGCGCCGAACGACGAGATCGACGGCGAACTGGCGGCCAGCGTCTCGCCGCGCCGCCTCGCCTGGGACCTCGCCTGGTGGCCGGCGCCCGACGAAAAACCGGGCGAGGTCACCTGGCTGCCGCTGGAAAACGTCGTCGATACCTCGCGCGGCGGCCGGCAGACCGGCGTGGTTCGCCTGCGCCTGCCGCGCAGCGCCGATTTCCTGCGCATCAGCGAGGCGGTCGACCCGCAATACGCCGGTCTCGGCGAAACGCCTCCCGAACCGCCGGCCGATCTCGTTGCCGGCCAGATGCTCTTCTGGTTGCGCCTCTCCAGTCGCGATGGCGACCCGCTCGAGTTCGCCACGCTCGGCGTCAATGGTGTCGAAGTCCTTGGCCAGGGCGTCGCGCGCGACCGCATGCTGGGCGCCGGTAACGGCCGCCCCGAGCAGGTCTTGCACCTGCCCGATGCCGGCGTCGACCACCGCGAGGTGCGCGTCGAGGTCGAGGAGGGCGGGCGTTTCGTCGCCTGGCAGCAGGTCGATCACCTCGCCGGTCAGGGGCCCGAGAGTCCGGTCTATACGGTCGACGGCGAGACCGGCAGCGTGCGTTTCGGCGACGGTGTGCGCGGCCGCCGGCCGCCGGTCGGTGCGCGCATCCGCGCCGCCTGGTACCGCTTCGGTGGCGGCAGCGCGGGCAACCTGCCGGCCGGCAGCATCCGCGCGATCGACGGCCATCGGCTGAAGGTGCGGCACGAGTGGCCGACGCGTGGCGGTGTCGACGGCGAAACGATAGACGAGGCCGAGCGCCGCATCCCGGCCTTCCTGGCACACCGCGAGCGCGCCGTGACCGCCGAGGATTTCGCCCTGCTGGCGCGCGACAACCCGCTGCGCCCGCTGGCGCGCGCCGACGCGGTGGCCGGCTTCTTCCCCGGTGCCAATCTCGTCTCGGTGCGGCGCAATCTGCCCGGCGTGGTCAGCGTCTTCGTCCTGCCGCCGGGCGAACCGGCGCTCGGCGGTGCACCGCGGCCGACTGCCGGAACGCTGCGCGAGGTCTTCGAGTACTTGAGCGCGCGCACGCTGCTGGGCAGCGAGCTGTACGTGCTCAGCCCGCAGTACCAGCCGATTTCGCTCGCCGTCTCGCTCGAAGTCATCGACCCGAGCAGCGAGCAACAGGTCTTTCGCGCCGTCGAACAGGCGCTCGTCGCCTACCTCTGGCCCTTGCCGCCGCACGGTTTGCGCGGCGCCGGCTGGCCGCGCGGGAGAAGCGTCGAGATCAACGAGTTGCGCACGCAGGCCGGGCGCGTCGACGGCGTCGAAGCGGTCAATGGCTTGCGCCTGTTCTACCAGGATCTGACGACGCTCGCCTGGCTGGAACTCAGCGACCGGCAGGCGCTGCCGCTCACCGATTACCAATTGCCCGAGCTGATGGCGGTTGCCTTGCAAGCCGGCGAGGGCCAGCCGGCACCGCCACGCGGCTTCGCCCCGGGCAGCCTCGTCCTGCCGGGTGCGGCCAGCGGCAGCACCGGCAGCACCGGCAGCTCGCCGACCGGCCGCGCCGTGCCGGTGCCGGTCATTCCCGACGTCTGCTGAGTCATGGACAGCAACGGCACCCGCTTCCTGCTGCTCACCGGCGCGGCTGATTTCCATCAGCGCGGCCAGCAATGCGTCTGGGACGCCGAGGCCGGCGCGCTGACCCTCGCTCCCGCCGGTGAGCCGCGCCTGCCGCGCCTGCCGGTCGACGAGGCGCTGGCGCTCTGGCGCGGAGCGACGCCGTACGTGCTCGACGACCACGGGCAGATTGCCCGCCTGTCGGCCGACCGCCGGCGCGTCGAGTTTGCCCTCGGTTGGCCGACGACCGTCTGGGACGTCGTGCGCGCGGCACGCGTGCCGGGTGACCCGGCGGCCGGTGACCTCGCCGGTGCCACGCTCGATGCGGTCGATGCCCCGCCCGGTTGCACCTTCACCGATCTCCACCTGGGCGGCAGCGGTCTGCTCGCCGCGCCGTTCACCGACGGCGGCAGCGTGCATGGCGTGCTTGCCGTCCATCTGCGTCACCGCTGGCAGGCGCGCTGTCCGACGCCGATCGGCGCCGTGCGCGCCTGGGTCGACGCGGCCGATCAGGTCTGGCTGCTCGCCGCGACCGATCTGATGCTGTGTACCGGAGCGCCGCTCTTGCAGCCCTACACGCCGCGCGCCGATCGTTTCGAGCCGCTCGTCGTCGAGCCCGACCCGCTGCGCTGCGTCTGGCAGCAGACGCTGCCCGGCCAGCGTGGCGTGCTGGCGCTTGCCGCCGACGCCGAGTCGCTTTTCATCCTGGCGCTCGCCGTCGAGGGCAACGACGCAGCGCCGCGGCAAGTCGTCTTTGCGCGCCCGCTGGCGCCCAGCGCGACGGCGGCCTTTTCCCAGCATGCCTTGCCCGAAGAACTGCCGCTGGCGGTCGATCTTGCCGCGCTCGGCGGGCAGCGAGTCATTCTCCTGCCGCCGCTGGAAAACGGCGCGGCGCGCTCGCTGCGGCGCGACTGCCCGGTCGTCTCGCTCGCCACGCCGACTGCCCGCCTCTTGCCGGAGCGCTGGCCGCGGCGCAGCGAGGCCGGCGTGCGCTTCGTCCGGCAGCGCGACAATCTCGTCCGCCAGCTCGCCGACGACGGCGTGCATCGCCTCTACCGGCTGGCGCAGGCGCGTTACCGGCCGAGCGGCCGGGCGCTGCTCGGCGAACACCCGGCGCTCGATTCGGGCACGCCGGGCGTGGTCTGGGACCGCGTCTATCTGGAAGCGAGCATTCCGCCCGGCTGCACGATAGACGTCGGCGCGCGCGCGGCGGACGACTGGGACGCGCTGGCCGACGACGCAGACGATCTCTACGAGGCACAACCCGCGCTGCTGTGGTCGCCGCTGGCGAGCGAACTGCCCTTCGCGACCGGTCGAGCGGCGCCGCTTGCCGGTCGCTCAGGTCTCTTCGAAGTCCTCCTGCAGCGGCCGAACGGCGCCGTCCGCGAAGTGCGCGGGCGCTACCTGCGGCTTGCCCTGCGGCTGAGCGGCGACGGCCGGCACAGCCCGGCGATCTACGCGTTGCGCGTCGCCTACCCGCGCTTCTCGTGGCAGACGCACTACCTTCCAGATCACTTCCAGCAGCAGGAAGCGCCGTCTGACCGCCTGCCGGCTGAAGCGGTGCCGGCCAACGGCGCTGACCTGCGCGAACGCCTGCTCGCCTGCTTCTACGGCGTCCTGACCCCGCTCGAAGATCGCATCGCCGCTGCCGAGACGCTGCTCTACCCGCACGCTGGGCCGCGCGCGTGGCTGCCCCGCCTGGCCGAAATGCTCGGCACGCGGCTACGCCCACACTGGTCCGAGCAGCGCCAGCGCCGCTGGCTGTCGGCGCTCGGCCGCCTGCAGGCGCACAAGGGCAGCTTCGCCGGCCTCTGCCAGGCGCTCGACCTGATCACCGACGGCGCTGTCGGCCGCGGCCAGGTCGTTCCGGTCGAGCTTTTCCGTCTGCGCCGGACGCTGGCCACCGTGCTCGGTGTTTCCTTCGACGACGCGCGCCACCCGCTGACCTTGGGTACCGGGCAGTCGGGCAACAGCATCGTCGGCGAAACGCTGATTCTCTCTGCCGACCAGGCGACCGAAGTGCTGGCGCTGTTCGCCCCCGGGCTGGCGCGCGAAGGCAACGAACGCGAGCGGGTCGAGCACTTTTTCGACGAGTACGCGCGCCGCCTGACGGTCGTCCTGCACGGTCCGGCGCGGGCTCTGCAGACGGTGGTCGAGGAAGTGCTGCCCGAACTCGTGCCGGCGATCGTGCAATGGAACGTCGTGGCGAGCGAACATCCCTTCGTTCTCGGTCTGTCGCCGCTGCTGCGCATCGACACCTATCTTGAAACCCAGCCGCCGCCGGCGCGCGTCCGCCTGGACGAAAGCCGGCTTGGCCGGGGTGATCTGCTGCAAAACCCGGTAGCCTTGTCGCCTGAAAACGCGCGACCGATGGCGCCGATCGACCCTCGAGGAGACTGGGGATGAGCCAGGCCGACGAAAACGCCGTCACCGATTCCAGCCTTGCCGCGGATGGCCATTTCGACGACGCGCTGCGCCGCGTCAGTTTCGAACCGGGAATGCTGCTCGGCATCGAAGCGACGCGCGCCGAACAGGACTACCACCGCCGGCGGCACAACCGGCACGCCTACTGGCTGCACGGCGCGGGAACCGTGGTCGGCCTGCGCGTCAGCCTGGACGGCGACGATCCCGGGGACGACACGAGCCAGGTCAGGGTCCGCCTGATCGTCAGCCCGGGAATCGGCGTCGACGGACTGGGGCGCCAGGTCAGCGTCTTCGAACCCTACTGCATCGACCTGCGCGCCTGGCTGACCACCGTCCATGCCGACGCGGACGCCTGGGCAGCGCTCATCCGCGACGGCTACGACGAGACCGACAAGCTGCTCTGGCTGAAGGTGACGATGCGCTACCAGGACTGCCCGAGCGGTCTGCAGCCGGTGATGGCGACGGCGATCAACGCCGGCACCGACCCGGTCGGGCCCAGCCGCATGCAGGACGCGGTGCTCTACGAACTGGTCGCCGAGCGGCCGGCCGACCTGGCGTCGCGCGCCCACCCCTTTGCCGCGCACAACGGACTGCGCGACTACGCCGAAATTTCCGATCGGCTCGCCGCCGGCGAGCAACAGCGGGTGGCCGACGCGAGCGGCGGCACGCGTGCTCAGCTCGAACTCGGCGCGCGTCTGCTCTACGCGCTCGGCGACGACAACCAGGCGCTGCGCACGCGCGAATCCTTCACGCTGAGCGCCGCCGAACTGGCGCGTACGCTGCTTGCGCGCGTCTCGCTGCGGCTTACCGACGAGCTCGACCTGATCGTCAATCCGCGCCGGATCAGCATCGACAACCTGGTCCGGCCTTTCCTGTTCAACGCCAGCACGCTGGCGCGTCTGCTCCGCGATTGAGGTCATCATCATGGCGATCACCATCAACTTCGAGCCCTTTGCCGGCGGCACCAGCGGTCCGACCGGCAACCGGCTGGGCAGCATAGACCCCCGCCTGTCGCGCACGAACTACTTCGACGGCCAGTTGCTCAAGGCCTCCGACCTGACGCGCGATCAGATCTACCTCGACGAGCGCCTGCTCGAACTCGGTCAGTCCTTCGGCAGCGGAATCGCCGAAGGGCTGGAACTCAGCCTGGTCGACGACCACCTGCTGCGCGTCGGACCCGGCCTGGCGATTGCCCCGTCCGGGCGCGTCCTGCAGCTCAGCGGGCGCAGCCTGCAGGCCGACCTGCAGAACAGCGCGCTGATCGCGACGCTCAATCAGGGTGCTTACCGGCGCTTCGAGCGCGGCCTCTACGCGGTCGCCCTGCAGCATGCGGAAGTCATCAGCGGCGTCGCCGAGGCGTATCCGGCCGACCTCGCGAGTCGTCGCCAATGGCGCGTCAGCGCCTTCTCGGAAGGCGTCGAGCTCGTCCTCGTAGCGCTTCCCGTGCCGCTGCCACGCGGCAACGGGCTTGCCGTACGCGCCGCGCTGGCGCGCGAGCTGGTGCAGGCGAGCGGCCGCCTGGCCTTGCCGAGCGACGACGCGATCGCGCTCGGCCTGCTCGCCATCGAGCAGATGCGTCCGCAGTGGCTCGATCTCGGACTCGTTCGCCGGCCCTTGCGTTCGCCGCTCGCCGGCGAGGCGGTGCAGCTTGACCTCGCGGCGCACTACCGTGAGCTGTTCGAAGACGTCGTCGCCGCACGCCAGAGCGCCGGCCAGCGCGGCGGCTTTGCCGCCAGCCAGTACTTCCGCCTGCTGCCACCGTGCGGCCCCTTGCCCAAGGCAGCGATCGACCCGGTCGCCGGCACGCAGACCTTCTTCCCCAAGGAATACGACGTGGGAATCGCGCCGGTGCGGCGCAGCGACCTGCCGCGCCTGCTTGCTGATTCGTCGCTGCTCGCGCCGATCGACCTCGAACGCGATCAGGACATCGACCTGATGGTCCTCGTGCCGCTCGACGAACAGGCGTTCTCGCTGCGCGCGCGCCAGCTCGAAGCCGACCCGAACGTCGGTGCGACCGGCAAGACCGGTCTGCTTGCGCGCCTCGACGTGCTCGCGCTGCGCCTGTTCGCGGCGCCGCGCGTGCATCGCCTGGACACCGACGCAGCGGTCTGGAAGCAGATTTGGGAAAGCGTCCCGGAAAACGACGTGCTCTTCGTCCGCCGCCCGCCGCGCACCGCCGAAACGAACGTCTCGGCGGTCGTCCTGGCGCGCGGCTTCGCGCTGCCCGCGCTGGAACAGGGGCTGCCGCCCGACCTGGCAGGACTCGAAGAACAGCTCGACAGCGCGCTCGAACGTACCGGCGAGGCAGAAGCCGCCGCCGGCCGTCTGACGCAGACCAACGCCGAGTTGCGCGCCCGCATCGGCAAGCTGGAAGAATCGCTGGCGCTGGGCAGCGACACGCGCCTGAGCGACGCGCTGGCCCGCGTGCAGGTGCTGGAAAACGATCTCGCCGAGGCGCAGGCCAGGCTGGCGACGATGATTTCCGGCGAGCGCAACGCGGCCATCCTGGCCACCGCGCTCGCCGCATCGAGCGACAAGATCAGCGAGTTGCAGGACGAGCTGACGCTGCTGCGCAAGCAGCTCGACGAAGCGCGCAACGACCACAGCCTGGATGAAGCGACGCGCCAGCAGATCGAGCAACTGACGCAGGCACTGGCAGCCAGCGAAGAGCAGCGCGGCACGCTCGTGCAGGAAGCCGAGCGCAGCCAGGCGCTGCTCGCTGAAGCACGTCTGACGCTGGAACGAACCGCCGCCGAACTGGCCAGCGCGCGCAAACGGATCGAAGAACTCGACAACGCCGGCGGCGCTTCCGACGAGGCGCTGCACGCAGCGCGCAACGAGATCAAGGAACTGCAGGCCAAGCTGGATGCGGCCAACGTACAGCTTGCCGCGAGCAAGGTGCAGATCGACAAGGCGCTGGCCGACGCCGATAGCGCGCGGCGCGATGCGCAAAGCGCCAACGAAGCGCTGTCGAAGAATCTGGCGACGATCGACCAACTGCAGGCGCAGCTCAACACGCAGACGGCGCTGGCCAACAAGGCGCAAGCCGACCTCGAGGCGGCGCGCAAGAGCCTGGCCAGCGCGCAGGCCGAAGTCGTCCGCCGGGTCGACCTGCGCGCCGAATTTTCCTTGCCCGAGATCGCTCGCCTGCGCGGCGCGAAAGCGCTCAACGCCGAGAAGCTCGACGATCGGATCGGCGACCAGACGACGGTACGCCTGGCCGTCATCGAGATCCTGCTGCTCGTCGAACGTCGGCACGACGAGCTTCTTTGGGCCTCGCTCGAGGAAATCGGCGAGGTTCCGAAGCGCTTTCCCGACTTGCGCAGCCAGTTGGGCAAAATGCTGGTGGCCAACCAGCTCAGTGTGCCCGAAGTCTTCGTCGAAATCGGCGGCAACTTCGGGCTGTCGGCCGATCTGGTCAAACGTTGGCGCGAGCTCGTCGGCTGAACGTCGGCAGACAGAGGAGAACGGGCATGAGGCGAATCATTCACCTGCAGGTCCCCGAAGCGGGTCGCGACGATCCGCGCAAGCTCAACCTGTTTCCCGGGCGGGCGCTCTCCGAGCGCGAATTCGAACTCCTCCAGGCCTACGTCGACGACCGCGTCGCGCCGCTCGTCCGCCTGCTCCCGGCGGGAATCGTCAGCGGCCTGCAACTGCAGATCAGCGGCGGCGGCAGCGCTACCCGGCTGCGCGTTCAGCCTGGCCAGGCGGTCGGCGGCGGCGGCCGGCTCGTGCGCCTGTTCTACCCGCTGGAAACCGACTGGCCGGCGCTCGCCGAACAGGCCGAGCGCGACGCCGACTCGCCCTTGCTCGACGGAATCTACTTCCTGACCCTGCGCGCCAGCGTGCAGGAAATCGATCCGGCGACCGAACTGCAGCCGGCAACCCGGCGCGAAGTCGATCCCTTGCGCGATCGCCGCCTGGAAACGGTGATCATCCCCGGCCTGCAGCGGGTCAGCGTCAACTCGCGCTGGCTGGCGATGCGCCAGGCCGAAATCGCCAACCGCGTCTGCGTCGAGTTCCTCACGCGCAGCCCCTTCGAGGCGACAGCGGGTGCCGTTCCGCTGGGACTGGTCAAGGTCGTCGCCCGCCGGCCGGAGTGGATCGACGCCGTCGCCGGGCGCTATCTGGCGGAAGACGATGCGGCGTATCGCACGCTGCTGGCGCACACGGCGACCGTCTGGCAGAGGCTGTTGCGCGACAACCCGCGCGTGCAGGCGCTGCTCGAGGGCAGCAGCACGCAGCGCCCCGATCTCGCCGAATTGCTCGGCATTCCCTATCTGCCGGCGGCCGGGCCGCTGCCGCAGTTCCTCGTCCAGGACCCGGCCGGCAACCCGCCGCGGCTGGTTTTTGCCGCGCGCGACCTGGGGATCGACCTGATTCCGGTCCCCGCGAGCACGGTGCAGGGAATCATCGCCGAAGAGCTGCCGCGCGGAACGATCGACCTGATCCACGCCCGGCACGAGCGGATTCGCCTGCTCCTGGCGATTCCCGACCTCGAATTCCGGCACGACCTGCTCGACCTGCCGCCGCGCGATCTGGAACTCGAACGCCAGCTCTTCCTGCGCTATAACCAGGCCGCGCACGACTGGAGCGACTGGCGCAGCCAGTGGCAGCAGCTCTTCGGTCGGCTGAGCGCCGACGCACTGCGTGCCGCGCAGGCGCCGGCGCTCGTTGCCGCGCCGCTGGCGCCCGACGCCTACCGCGACCAACTGGTCGCCGAACGCCGCCGCGCGCTGCCCGACGACGACCTTCCGCTGCCCGAACCCTGGCTGTCGCACGTCCAGGCGCCGTATCGCGGGCAGGCCGTGCCGCCGGCGCCCGATCTGAGCAGCGACGGCCTGCTGCATCAGCGCGCCGCCCTGCAAGGGCAGATCAGCGCGCTCGAAGGCGAACTTGCCGAGAGCTTTGCCCTGCTCAACGAAGTCGGCGATTACCTCGGCCTGCAGCGCCAGCAACTCGACGCGCTGACCCTGTCGTTCAGCGCGCTCGCCGGTGGCGTCAGCGGCGACGGCAGTGGTCTCAAGCTGATGCGCTGGGCGCAATCAGGGGCGCTCACCCCCGATTTGACGAACAGCGTGCAATCGACTGCGGGAGGCAAGTGATGGCCCAGATACCGCTCAACTCGCTGCTCCAGTCGGCGACCAACCTCAACCTGGGCAGCCAGTTGCAGACGGCCGCGATGGCCGCCGAGTTGCAGATGAACAGCATGATCGGCGAGACGGCGAAGCAGACCGCCCCCACGCCCGTCGCAGCGGCGGCGGTCGAGCCGCTCGTCCAGCCGACTTTCTCGAAAGCGGCCGACAGCTACGGCGTCATGCGCCACATCGACCCGGTGCGCGACCATTTCCTGAATGCGCGCGTCGGCATCGAGACGCTGCGCCGGATCGCGCTCGAGGGCGTCGGCAGCAAGTCGCGCTCGCTCCTCCAGCGCGTCGAGGACTACCTGAAGAAGCACCTGCCGGAGGCCGAGTATCTCGCCTTGATGAGCCAGCTCGGGATCGAGAAGGGGGCGCCGACGACGCTGCTCAAGAAAGCGCTGCCGACGCTGGGCAGCAAGTTCCGCGTTCCGCTGCGCGAGAAGCCGGAAGCACCGAACGCCGTCGAACTGGTCGAGGTCGAGCACAACACGCACTCGGCGCTGTTCGGCGCCGGCGCCGTGATCAGCGACGACATTCGCAGTATCGAGGCGCTGCGCCTGGCGCTGATCAACGTCCGCCGCCGGCAACAGAAGGCGCTTGCCGACGCGCAGGCCGACCTGGCCGAAATCGAGGCGCGCATCCCGGGCGAGCAAAGCCGGCTCGGCGTGCTCGAGCGGACGCGCAGCGAAAGCCTCGACGATTACCTGGTCGCCCAGCGTCTGCTCGTCGACCACTGGCGCAACGTCGAAGAAGCGCACCGCCAGCGGCGCCGGGTGATCGAAAGCAACGTCGGTCTGTTCTACGTCAAGCAGCGCGAAACGCCGCTTACCCAGACCTTGCCCGATCCGCTCGAGCTGCGCTTCGCTTCCGCCGACGATCTGGTGCCCGGCTGCGCCAACCGCGCGACGCCGCTGGCTGAGGAGCTGGAACCCTTCATGCAAGCCGTGCTCGACATTCCGGTGGCCGACTGGGCGATGCTGCACGAGCTTTCGCACCTCTTGCCCAGCCGCACGCGGCTGGAAAGAATGGTCGTCGCGCGCCGCCAGCGTGTCGCGCTGCGCCTGGCCGAAACCGCCGTTGTGCCGGCCGGCGCCTTGCAGGGAATCGTCGCGCAGAATCGCGCACTGCTCGGCGACCTCGCCGGGCGACCGTTCGCCGCTTCGACGATGCGCGAGCTGCAACTGCAGGGGCACCTGATCCTCGCCCTCGAAGACCTGCTGGCCGGACCGGTTCCCCTGCTGCGCGAGCCGGCGCGCGCGCTGCACCAGCGTCTCGACGCCGCTGCCGGCTGCCTGCTGGCGCGCTTGCGCAGCATCAGTCCGTCGCTCCGCCTGGCCTGGGCGCGCGCCGCCGAGGCCGATCGCCTGGCGGTCGACACGCCCGAGCAGTGGCCGGGAATCGCGCTGGCCGAAGCAGCCGATTTCAACGGCATCCGCACGCTCGCCGAGCTGGTCGCCTGGTGGTTCCGGCAACTGCACGCGGAAGCCGGCGGCGCGGCGCGCACGGCGATGCGCAACTTCGTGCGCGCCTGCCTGCTGCTCGCGGTCGGCGACGACCCGGAGGAACTCCTGCACGGCCAGTTGCGCACGCTGCCCGGGCGCTTCCGCGTCGGCGAGGCGCTGCGCCTCGAGCTCAACCGCGTTCCGTCCCCCGGTGCCGAGCTGCAACTGGTCGACGACCGGCAGCGCGTGATCGGCCTGCTGCGCGTGGACGACCACGACGGGAACGGCACGCTCGCCTCGATCACCCAGGTGCTCGACGCCAGCGCCAGCCTGAGCACCTCGTTCCGCGTTTCCGGCGCCCGCAAGGCGTAAGGGGAACAGCGTGGCGGCCGCCCAGGTGACGCTCGCGCGCGTCGAAATGCGCGGCAGTCGGGCCGCCGTCGCGCGCGGCCGGGCGCCGCTGCTCGCCGCGCTCGACCGTGCATCGTGGCCGGAGGTCGGTGCCGAGCGGCTGCTCTTCATCCGCCACCTGAGTCTGCGCGGCACGCCGCAGGAGATCGCCTGGCACGCAGCGGAGGCGACGCGCCAGCTCGCCGCGCAGTCGGTCGACGCCTGGCTGCCGGCGGCCGATCAGGCCGCGGCGGTGCACTTTGCCTCGCGCGCCGCGCAGCGCGCCTGCCTGCTCGTCGATCTGCTCGCCGGACGCGCCGGCGAGCGCTGGTTCTGGCGGCGCGAACAGCGGCTGACCCGCTTGCCGCCTGGCTCGGCGATTGTCGAACTACTCGCCGAAGAGCCCCTGCTCAGCGCCGAAATCCTCGCTCGCGTCGAGCGCACGCCGTTCGCCGGCGCCTTCTGGCGGCGGCTCGACAACGCCGCTGCCGGACAGATCGTCGGCGCGATTGGCCAGGCCGCCGGATGGGCTTTGCCGGCTGCGCCGGCGGCCGCCGAGCGGCTCGTCGCGGACGCGGGTCTGCGCGCGGCACTGGCGCAGGCGCCGGCATCCTGGCATTGCCTGTTCGGGCGCGCCGCTGGCGAAGCGGTCGTGCAACTGGCGGCGCTGCTCCTCGCCTGGCAACGCTTTCCGGCGCTGCTCGGCACACCGCATGGTGCGCGCCTGCTGGCTGCGCTGGCGTACGGGATCGCCCACGGCACGGCTGCCGCCGATCTGTCCGAAGCTGGCCGAACGCCGCCGCGCGCCGCCGGCGCTCGCTCGACCGAGACCGATACAGCCCTGCCCGAGCGAGGCGCAGCCGCTTTTGCAGCGCATCGCGCAGGCAAGCCGGCAGTGCGCGCCGGGCAAGGCGGGCGCGAACCGCCGGCCTTGCCCGCGGCGCCTTCCGCCGCAGCCGGCGTGGCGACTGACCTGGCGCTGCCGGCAACGAGTGAAAACCCGCCGCGCCGGCCAGCGGCTGCACCGGCGCGCGCCGCGGCGCCGTTCGCCGCAGCGCCGGCAACCACAGGTGAGTCGGATGCTGTGCGCCGCCTCGCGGCCGACGATTCCGCGGTGCCGGCGCTTGCCGCCGAACACGACTTCCTGACCCGATGCGGCGGCCTTTTCTATCTCCTCAACTTTCTCGCCCTGGCCGCCGTCCAGGCCCGCCTTGACGAGCGCGCGCCCGCCGCCTGCGGCTGGCGCTGGCTGGTGCGCCTGGGCTACTGCCTGGGCCTCGTCCCCGACCCGCCGCTCACCGGCTTTCTGGCCGCCGAGATCGGTCTCGACGATCCGGGTGAACTCGCCACGCTGCCGCCGCTGCCCGCCGAAAGCGCTCTGCTGCAGATCGGGATGGCGCGCTACGGCCCGCTTTTCAGCGTTGCCGAACACTACCTGCGCGCGGCGCGCGTCGTCGTCACGCGCAGCCACGTTGACGTCCATTTCCGCCTGGCCGACGCCAGCCTGCCGGTGCGGCGTGCCGGACTCGACGTCAACCCCGGCTGGCTGCCCTGGCTGGGTCGCGTGGTCAGCTTCCACTACGGCAGCGGCGACGCGCCGCCGCCCGGTTTCCCGCCATGAATGCGCCGGCGACGCCGGCCGCGGTCGCCGTGCCGGCGCTCAACCGCGCTTTCGTCTACGCCGGTCTGGCGCGTTTCGCCGGCGAGCGCCTGGGCGCGCCGTCGGCGGTCTTCGAGAGTCTGGCCGGTGACGGAGAACTCTACTCGCTGCTCGCCCAGGCGCCTGGCGACTGGCTCGGCGCCTGCCGCGAGCTGGCGCTGCGCGCGCCGCAGATGCCCGGTCCCTGCGGCCGTATCCTGCACGACTTTCGCCTGCAGTTGCACGAGTGGTTCGCTTTCGCGCTCGCCGGCGAGGCCGAAGCCAGCCACCTGATCAACCTGGCGCTTGCCGAACTGCAGGCGCCAGTCGACGAGACGCGGCCCAGCCTGCATCTGCTGGCAGAACTCAGCCAGGCGCTCTTTGCCCTGCCGCTGCCGCCGCTGAGCTGGCCCAACCATCCGCTGGTGCGGGCGCAACTGGCGCGCATCGCCGGCGACGACGCGCTGCCGCTCGCCAGCCTGCACGTTTCCCCGCGCCTGTGGGCGCTGTGCTGCGGCGACCGGCAGGTCTGGCGCGAGTTGCGCTCGCTCGCCAGCGATCCGGCGATTGCCCTGCCGGCGCAACTCGAGCAGATGCTGCCGGCGATCGTCGCCAGCCTGCGCCAGGGCGCAGCGCCGCTCGTCGTCGTGCGCGGCGCGCGCGCCGCCGGTCTGGCGCTTGCTGCGCGCCTGGCGGCCGGCGCCGGACTGCACGCCGTCGAATGCGACGCGGGCGAGTGGAACAGCCGGCCACTGCTCGCCGCCGCTTGCCGCTACGCCGGCTGGCTACCCGTTCTGCCGCTGGCGCTCGGGCCAGGCGAGAGCTTCTCGCCGGCGGCGACGGCGCTCGGCCTGACGCCGATCGTCATCGTTGTCGGAGTCGACGGCACGGTGGACGTCGCCGATGCGCTGGAGATCGTCATCCCGTCGCTCACCCTGGACGAACGTCGGCGTGCCTGGCAACAGGCTCTGGGGCAGGACGCCGCGCCGGCGCTCGCCGAATGCGCGCAGCTCGACGGCGCGACGATCGCTGCGCTTGCCGGGCGAATCCGCCGCGCTGCAGCGGGCGACGACGCGCCGCCCGACCTCGGCCATCTGCGCCAGGTGCGGCTGGGCTTTGCTGCCGAGCGCCTACGTCTGCTGGCGCAGCCGCTCGCGCGCGAGGTCGGCGCCGACGCGCTCGTCCTGCCGCCGGCAACGGAACAGCAGTTTGCGCAGTTGATTTGCCGCTGCCGCCGGCGCGAGCGCCTGTGGACCGGCCTCGGCCCGAGCCTGGCGACGCCGACCGCCGGCGTACGCGCGCTCTTTGCCGGCGAAAGCGGCTCAGGCAAGACGCTCGCTGCGTGCCGGCTGGCGAGCCAGCTCGGCGCGCCGCTCTACCGCGTCGACCTGGCCGCAGTGATGAACAAGTACGTTGGCGAAACCGAGAAGAACCTCGGCCGTCTGCTCGACGAAGCCGCCGCGCTCGACGTCGTTCTCCTGATCGACGAAGCCGATGCGCTCTTCGGCCGGCGCAGCGAAGGCAAGGAGACCGGCGAGCGCTACGCCAACATGATGACCAACTTTCTGCTGACGCGCATTGAAAGCCATCCGGGAATCGTCGTCCTGACGACGAATGCGCGCAATCGCCTGGACGCTGCGTTCACCCGGCGCTTCGACGCGATCATCGAATTCCCGCTACCCGGCGTCGACGAGCGCTACCGCCTGTGGCGATCGCACCTCGGTGCGCGCTCGCCGAGTGACGACGACTGTCGGCTGCTCGCCAGTTACAGCGACCTGCCCGGCGGCCACATCCGCAACGCCGTACTGCACGCGGCAGCGCTCAGCGAAACCGCGCCCGGGCAGCCGGTCGAACTGGTCCTGCTGGTCGCTGCGCTGGCCAGCGAATACCACAAGCTGGGCCGCACGCCGCCGCCGCAGCTCGCCCAACTCGCCGCGCGCGGAAACGGAGGATAAGCATGGCCAGCGTAACCCAGGCGCGCCGCTCGGCGCTTTCCCGCGCACCGGCGGGCAAGCCACAAGAGAACACGCGCCTGCGGCGCGCCGCCGCGGCGAATGCGACGAAGGGCAAGGCACCAGCCTATCTGCAGGCGAAACTGGCGATGAGTACTCCCGGCGACGCGTCCGAGCAGGAAGCCGAACGCGTCGCCCGACAGCTCGCGCGCAGTCCGCGCGCGGCTGCCGCGCCGGCCGCCAAGGCGAACACGCCGGCCACAGCCGCGCGCTCGCCCGCGCCCGCAGCGGGCACCGGCAGCGAGCGCGTGCAGCGCGCCAGCGTCGCTCCTGGCGTC